>NZ_AHHC01000020.1:5000-375150 GCF_000242655.1 Pseudomonas sp. PAMC 25886 | reverse complement strand
CTTGCGTTGGCGGCTGACATTCACCTGTGGCTCAAGGATGCGAAAACGGTTGGGGCTCAGCTTCTCGCCAGGGCGCACCCGCTGGAACACCATCTTGGTTCGCGGCCACGCGCTGAGCACCGGCAGATACGTCGCCTTGCCCCGGCGCTGTGCAGCGCGCAGCAGCAGGCGCGGATCGATTTCGCCGTCCGTCGGCAGGTATAAGGATATGTGTTTGGCCCGGCGAAACAGCGGGTGCTGTGCCAGTTGCCGATACAGGCCAAGGGCGGCCTGGCGTTGCTCGCTGGGCGTCAGGGCGCGGCGGGCTTTGCGCAGCATGCGTCGAAGTTGCGGGCGGGAAAGCGGCGCAGGTTCGGTCATGGTTTTCGGCTCATAAAACAATGCCAGTCCTGAGACTGGCATTGGATTTGGGAATCAGGCTCCCCGACAGAACCGCTGTCGACTTAGCCCTTGAACCCGAAAGTTCAAGGTGGAAGAAACAGTAGGCTTTAAGGCTTTCCGTCTAGCGGACATGCACACCAGCCCAACGTGTAACTTCCAGGGTAGTGCGAATCGGCTCAGGGACATCGCCGACTGGCAAGCACGCCAGGGAGTGGGGCGAGTATACCCGAAACCGACGCCGCAATCAGCCCTTGGGTGGCTCTGGATCGGTAGAAAGTACCAGATCGACCCGCTCCAGCAGGTCGCGTACCTGCTCACGCGTCGAGCCGCTGGCCTGCACGTCAGGCCGTTCCTGCTTATGCAGTAAATCGTGGGTAATGTTCAGCGCGGCCATCACGGCGATGCGATCGGCGCCGATGACTTTGCCGCTGCTGCGGATTTCACGCATCTTGCCGTCCAGGTAGCGGGCAGCGCTCACCAGATTGCTGCGTTCTTCCTGTGGGCAGATGATCGAATATTCTTTGTCGAGAATCTGCACGGTGACGCTATTGCTTGAACTCATGAGTCTTGCTCCAGGGCCTTCAGGCGCGAAATCATCGATTCGACCTTACGCCGGGCGATTTCGTTTTTTTCAATGAGGTGAGCGCGTTCCTCGCGCCAGGTCTTTTCCTGAGCTAATAGGAGTCCGTTTTGGCTCTTAAGTTGCTCGACCCGGTTAATTAGCAGCTCGAGTCTGGCCATCAGCGCTTGCAGGTCGGTGTCTTCCATTGGGTTCCACTGGATTTGTCTGATGAATGGCAACTGCTGGATAAACGATCTGACGCCCTCGATAGTCTTGGTACGTCTGCCGATGCTAGGATACAGCGCTTCATTCTAGACATTGCGCCGTCTGGCGCCTAGCTCACCATGCCCATTCAGAACTCCCCGTACGATGCTTTTTCCAAACTGCTGAGCTCCAGCGGTCATCCTTGCTCGCCTGCCGAGTTGCACGGCGTGCTGCTGGGCCGCAGTTGCACCGGTGTCGGCTTTGATGCCGACAACTGGCTGGCCGACGTCGCCGAGCTGCTGGAAACCGAGCCCACCGAAAACGTGCGCAACGCCCTTATCGGCCTGCAAGAGATGGTCAAAGGCGAGCTGACCGGTGATGACGTCACCGTCGTGTTGCTGCTGCCTACCGATGACGCACCGCTCACCGAGCGCGCTGCGGCACTGGGCCAATGGTGCCAAGGCTTCCTCCACGGCTTTGGCGTGAACGCCGGCGGCCTCGACCTGAGCACCGATGCCCAGGAAGTGCTGCAAGACCTGGCCGCCATCTCCCAGGTGCAAGACGCCCTGGAAGAGTCCGAAGACGGCGAAAGCGACTACATGGAAGTCATGGAATACCTGCGCGTTGCGCCGCTGCTGCTGTTCACCGAGACCCGTAAATCGGCTGAGCCCGCTGCACCCAAGCCGTCGCTGCACTAAGAAAGGAAGCCCATCTGCCCATGATCCATATCCCCAAAGCGGAATACACCCGGCGCCGCAAGGCGCTCATGGCGCAGATGGAACCCAACAGCATCGCCATCCTGCCGGCAGCCGCGGTTGCTATCCGCAACCGTGACGTCGAGCACGTCTACCGTCAGGACAGCGACTTTCAGTACCTGAGCGGCTTCCCGGAACCGGAAGCGGTGATCGTGCTGATGCCCGGCCGCCAGCACGGCGAGTACGTGCTGTTTTGTCGCGAACGCAATGCCGAGCGCGAACTGTGGGACGGCCTGCGGGCCGGCACCGAAGGCGCGATCCGCGAGTTTGGCGCCGACGACGCGTTTCCGATCACCGATATCGACGACATCCTGCCCGGCCTGATCGAAGGTCGCGACCGGGTGTACTCGGCCATGGGCAGCAACGCCGAGTTCGACCGGCACCTGATGGAGTGGATCAACGTGATCCGCTCCAAAGCGCACCTCGGCGCCCAGCCACCGAACGAATTTGTTGCCCTGGATCATCTGCTTCACGACATGCGCCTGTATAAATCGGCGGCAGAAGTGAAGGTGATGCGCGAGGCGGCACGGATTTCCTGCGCGGCCCATGTGCGGGCGATGCAGGCCAGTCGCGCGGGTTTGTATGAGTTCAGCCTGGAAGCGGAGCTTGACTACGAGTTTCGCAAGGGCGGGGCGAAGATGCCGGCCTATGGCTCCATCGTCGCCTCGGGGCGCAACAGTTGCATCCTGCATTACCAGCAGAATGACGCGGTGCTCAAGGACGGCGACCTGGTGTTGATCGATGCCGGTTGTGAGATCGACTGCTACGCCAGCGACATCACCCGCACCTGGCCGGTGAGCGGCAAGTTCTCCGCCGAGCAAAAGGCGATTTACGAAATCGTGCTGGCTTCCCAGGAAGCCGCCTTTGCCGAAATCGCCCCGAACAAGCATTGGAACCAGGCCCACGAGGCGACGGTGCAAGTGATCACCGCCGGGCTGGTCAAGCTGGGATTGTTGCAGGGTGACGTCGACGAGTTGATCGCCAGCGAAGCCTATAAAGCCTTCTACATGCACCGCGCCGGCCACTGGCTGGGCATGGATGTGCACGATGTGGGCGAATACAAGGTGGGCGGCGAGTGGCGGGTGCTGGAAGTCGGCATGGCGCTGACCGTTGAGCCGGGGATTTACATTTCGCCCGACAACCAGAACGTGGCGAAGAAATGGCGTGGCATTGGCGTACGCATCGAGGACGACGTGGTGGTGACCAAGCAAGGCTGTGAAATTCTGACCGGTGGCGTGCCCAAGTCCGTTGCCGAGATCGAAGCACTGATGGCGAGCGCGCGATGAGCCGGGTCAACCTGGCGATTATCGGCGGCGGCCTGGTGGGCGCCAGCCTCGCCTTGGCGTTGCAGGCGGGGGCCAAGGCTCGTGGCTGGAAGATCGTGCTGATCGAGCCGTTCGCCCCCGGCGACAGTTACCAGCCGAGCTATGACGCGCGCTCTTCGGCGCTGTCGTTTGGCGCTCGGCAGATTTATCAACGGTTGGGCGTGTGGCAGGAGATTTCCCGCCGCGCCGAGCCGATCAAGCAGATTCATGTGTCGGACCGTGGCCGCTTCTCCACTGCGCGCCTGTCGGCGATGGAAGAAGGCGTGCCCGCCCTCGGCTACGTGGTGGAAAACGCCTGGCTCGGCCAATGCCTGTGGCAAGGCCTGGACAAGGAGGTGGTCAGCTGGCGCTGCCCGGCGGAAGTCACCCGCATGGAGCCGCTTGCCGATGGCTACCGCCTGACCCTGAATGACGAAACCGAGTTGGAGTGCGACCTTGCGGTGCTGGCCGATGGCGGCCGTTCCGGCCTGCGCGAACAGCTGGGTATCGGCGTTAAAAAACGCCCGTACAACCAGAGCGCGCTGATCGCCAACATCACCCCGAGCGAAGCCCACAACGGCGAGGCCTTCGAGCGTTTCACCGACGAAGGGCCGATGGCCTTGCTGCCGTTGCCGGACAACCGTTGCGCGCTGGTGTGGACCCGCATCGGCATGGACGCCCAGCGTCTGGCCGAGCTGGACGAGCGCAGCTTTCTCAGTGAATTGCAGGGCGTGTTCGGCTACCGCCTGGGCACCCTGAAGCAGGTCGGTGCACGTCACTTGTACCCGTTGACCCTCGTGGAGGCGGAAGAGCAAGTGCGCTCCCATCTGGCCGTGCTCGGCAATGCCGCCCACAGCCTGCACCCGATTGCCGGCCAGGGCTTCAACCTGTCCCTGCGCGATGCCTACGCCCTGGCCGAGGCCTTGTTGGCCGGGCCGGCAGTACCGGGCGACCTGGCGACACTGCAGGCGTACCGTGAGCGCCAGCGCGTGGACCAGAAACTCACGGTTGGTTTCTCGGATCAGGTGACCCGATTGTTTGGCAGTGCCCAGCCATTGGTGGCGCTGGGCCGCAACATGGGCTTGCTGGGCCTGGACTTGCTGCCGCCGGCCAAACGCTGGTTCGCCCGCCAGGCCATGGGCCTGGGCACCCGTCCCGATGCGTGAGTGGCTGACACAACGCCTGGGCAAGGCGCGGCTGCTGCGCTGGTTCCTGACCCTGTACCCGCCGTACCTCGGTGCCGGGGTTCGGGTGCAGCACCTCAGCGCTGATTTCCGTCACGCCAAGGTGCGCATGGGCCTGGGCTGGTACAACCGTAATTACGTGGGCACGCAGTTTGGCGGCAGCCTGTATTCGATGGTCGACCCGTTCTACATGCTGTTGCTGATGGAGAATCTGGGGCGCGACTACATTGTCTGGGACAAGGCCGCGAGCATCGATTTCATCTCGCCGGGCAAGGGCCCGGTGTATGCCGAATTCTCCATCGACGATGCCTTGCTGGACGAGATTCGCCAGCACACCGCCAGCGGCGACAAATACCTACCGCAGCTCAAGGTGCAGATTCATGACGGCTCCGGCACCCTGGTGGCGCGGGTCGATAAAACCCTTTACGTGCGGCGCAAGCCGCAATCGAGACAGGCTTAAAGCATGGACATGCGCGCAGATGTGCTGATTGTCGGGGCCGGAATGGTCGGAAGCGCCCTGGCGCTGGCGTTGCAGGGCAGTGGCCTGCAGGTGCTGCTGCTCGATGGCAGCCCGCTGAGCGTCAAGCCATTCGACCCGCAAGCCGCGTTCGAGCCGCGGGTGAGCGCCTTGTCGGCGGCCAGCCAGCGCATCCTCGAGCGCCTTGGCGTGTGGGACGGGATCGTCGAGCGACGCGCCAGCCCGTACGGCGAGATGCAGGTGTGGGACGGCAGCGGCACCGGGCAGATCCACTTCTCGGCGGCCAGCGTGCATGCCGAGGTGCTGGGGCATATCGTCGAAAACCGTGTGGTCCAGGATGCCTTGCTCGATCGCCTGCATGACTGCGACCTCGGCCTGCTGGCCAATGCGCGCCTGGAGCAGATGCGTCGCTCCGGTGATGACTGGCTGCTGACCCTGGCCGACGGCCGCACCTTGCGCGCGCCGCTGGTGGTCGCAGCAGACGGTGCCAACTCGGCGGTGCGCCGCCTCACGGGCACCGCCACCCGTGAGTGGGATTATCTGCACAACGCCATCGTCACCAGCGTGCGCAGCAGCCAGGCGCATCAGCGCACGGCCTGGCAGCGTTTTACCGATAACGGCCCGCTGGCCTTCTTGCCGTTGGTGCGGGACGGTCAGGAAGATTGGTGTTCGATCGTCTGGTCGACCACCCCGAGTGAGTCCGAGCGTTTGATGGCGCTGGACGACGAAAGCTTCTGCTGTGAGCTGGAGCTGGCCTTCGAAGGCCGCCTGGGCACGGTGTTAAGCGCCGACCCACGGCTGTGCGTGCCGTTGCGTCAGCGCCATGCCAAGCGTTACGTGGCCGAGGGGCTGGCGTTGATTGGCGATGCGGCCCACGTCATTCATCCGCTGGCGGGGCAGGGCGTGAACCTGGGTTTCCTCGACGCGGCGGTGCTGGCCGAGGTGCTGTTGGCCGCTAATGAGCGCGGCGAGCGCCTGGCGGAGGTGAAGGTGCTCAGCCGTTACGAGCGTCGGCGCATGCCGCACAACCTGGCGCTGATGGCTGCGATGGAAGGTTTTGAACGGTTGTTCCAGGCCGATCAACTGCCGTTGCGCTGGTTGCGCAATGCCGGGTTGAAGGTGGTCGAGCAGATGCCCGAGGCCAAGGCGCTGTTCGTGCGCCAGGCATTGGGTTTGACCGGGGATTTGCCGGAGCTGGCCAAGGCCTGAGGGTGCAGCGCAACATCTGGTAACGCCTCCGCCGAGCGCTACCAAATGTGAGTCCTTATCATTTGCCCTCTTTTTGCAAATGAGAGACCGCACCCATGTTGGCACCCAAGCGCCTCCTGACTGCCCTGGCACTCACCCTTATCGGCAGCACCACCGTGCAGGCGGCCGACGAAGTCGTGGTCTACTCCTCGCGTATCGACGAACTGATCAAGCCGGTGTTCGACGCCTACACCAAGAAGACCGGCGTGCAGATCAAGTTCATCACCGACAAGGAAGCGCCGCTGATGCAGCGCATCAAGGCCGAAGGTGAAAACGCCACCGCCGACCTGCTGCTCACCGTTGACGCCGGCAACCTGTGGCAAGCCGAGCAGATGGGCATCCTGCAACCGTTCACCTCCGCGGTGATCGACAAGAATATTCCCCTTCAATATCGCTCTTCGGCCCATGCCTGGACCGGCTTGAGCCTGCGCGCGCGCACCATCGCCTACTCCACCGACCGCGTGAAGCCGGGCGACCTGACCACCTACGAAGCCCTGGCTGACAAGCAGTGGGAAGGCCGCCTGTGCCTGCGTACCGCGAAGAAGGTCTACAACCAGTCGCTGACCGCCACCCTGATCGAAACCCATGGCGCGGCCAAGACCGAGGAAATCGTCAAGGGCTGGGTCAACAACCTGTCCACCGACGTGTTCTCCGATGACATCGCCGTGCTGGAGGCGATCAATGCCGGGCAGTGCGACGTCGGTATCGTCAATACCTACTACTACGGCCGCCTGCACAAGCGGAAGCCGGACCTGGCGGTGAAGCTGTTCTGGCCGAACCAGGGCGACCGTGGGGTGCACGTCAACCTGTCGGGCATCGGCCTGACCAAACATGCGCCACATCCGGAGGCCGCCAAGGCGCTGGTGGAGTGGATGACCACGCCGGAAGCGCAGAAGATCTTTGCGGACGTGAACCAGGAGTTCCCGGCCAACCCGGCGGTGCCGCCGTCGGCGGAAGTCGCGACCTGGGGCAAGTTTGTGGCCGATACATTGCCGGTGGAAGTGGCGGGCAAACGTCAGGCTGAGGCCATTCGCTTGATGGATCGGGCTGGCTGGAACTAAGTAGACTCTTCAAGACACCGCAAGACAGTGTGGGAGCTGGCTTGCCTGCGATAGCATCACTACGGTGTGACTGACACACCGTGGTGCCGGCATCGCGGCGGTGCGACGGTTCGACAAGCCCGGCTCCCACACTGTGTTGTGGCGAGTTCAAGATATTATTCCCAGAGATCCGATCCTTTTGGCCCATCCCGCCCAACGCCGCTGGTACCTGCCGGTCTTCACCGTCGCCGCCCTGGTGCTGTTGCCGCTGAGCGTCCTGTTGCTGTCGTGGCAGACCATCGACCAACAGATCTGGTCCCATCTTTGGGAAACCCAGATGCCGCGCCTGTTGGGTAACACCCTGACCCTGGTGCTGGGTGTCGGTGTGGGCGTCACGCTGCTGGGCGTGAGCCTGGCGTGGCTGACCAGCCTCTGCGAATTTCCCGGCCGGCGTTGGCTGGACTGGGCCTTGATGCTGCCTTTCGCGATTCCCGCCTACGTCCTGGCCTTCGTGTTCGTCGGCCTGCTGGACTTCTCCGGCCCGGTACAAACCCTGTTGCGCGACGTGTTCGGCATGGGCTTGCGCCTGCCCCGCGTGCGATCAACCAGCGGCGTGATCATCGTGCTGGTGCTGGTGTTCTACCCCTACGTTTATCTGCTGGCGCGCACGGCCTTCCTGGCCCAGGGCAAAGGCCTGATGGAAGCGGCGCGGGTATTGGGCCAGTCCCCGTGGCAGGCATTCTGGCGCGTAGCCATGCCCATGGCGCGCCCCGCTATCGGTGCAGGCGTGGCCCTGGCGTTGATGGAGACCCTGGCGGATTTCGGCGCGGTCTCGGTGTTCAACTTCGACACCTTTACCACCGCCATCTACAAGACCTGGTACGGCTTTTTCAGCCTTTCCAGTGCGGCGCAGTTGGCCAGCCTCTTGTTGCTGGTGGTGATGTTGGTGCTGTACGGCGAACGCCGTGCCCGGGGCGCCAGCCGGCCGAGCAATGAGCGGCCTCGCGGCAAGGCGCTATACCACCTGCGCGGGTTCAAGGCAGTGGTGGCCAGCGGTTGGTGCGGCTTGGTGTTTGCCTGCGCGTTTGTGATTCCGATGCTGCAACTGGTGGCCTGGTTCTGGCAGCGCGGCCGCTTCGACCTGGACGAGCGCTACGCCGGTCTGATCGTCCATACCCTGTACCTGGGGGGGATGGCGGCCCTGATCACCGTCAGTGTGGCCCTGGTGCTGGCATTCGCCCATCGCCTGGCCCCCACGCGGGCCATCCGCTCCGGCATCAGCCTGGCCAACGTGGGCTACGCGCTGCCGGGCTCGGTGCTGGCGGTGTCGATCATGTTGGCGTTCAGCTACCTGGATCGCGAACTGGTGATCCCGGTCTCAGGCTGGTTGGGCGGCGCCGGCAAGCCGCTGTTACTGGGTAGCCTGTCGGCGCTCTTGCTGGCGTATCTGGTGCGGTTCATTGCGGTGGCCTATGGGCCGCTGGAAAACAGCCTGGCGCGAATCCGTCCTTCCTTGCCCGAAGCCGCCCGCAGTCTGGGAGTCAGCGGGCCGCGACTGTTTTGCAAAGTGTATCTGCCACTCTTGCTGCCGGGCACCCTGAGCGCGGCGTTGCTGGTGTTTGTCGATGTGCTCAAGGAAATGCCGGCCACCTTGCTGATGCGCCCGTTCGGCTGGGACACGCTGGCGGTCCGGATTTTCGAGATGACCAGCGAAGGCGAGTGGGCGCGGGCTTCTCTGCCGGCCCTGACCCTGGTGTTGGTGGGCCTGTTACCGGTCATCGGGCTGATCCGACGTTCGGCGAGACAAATCGGCTAGGTGCCAGTCCTACGCCTTGAGGCTACAATGCGCGGCATTCGGTGCGGTCGATCTTCCAGATCGGGTCGCTGAACGCGGCTACAGGCCTTGTATTTCAAGGTGTGTAGCCCGAACGGCAACCGTCCGCACCTTCGCCACGCCCGGAAGGAGAAACCCATGGGACAGCGCACGCCTCTGTATGACCTGCATCTCGCCCTTGGCGCGAAAATGGTCGATTTTGGCGGTTGGGATATGCCTTTGCATTACGGCTCGCAGGTTGAGGAGCACCATCAGGTGCGACGCGATTGCGGGGTGTTTGATGTATCCCATATGACCGTGATCGATATCACAGGCCCCCAGGCCAAGGAATGGCTCCAGCATTTGCTGGCCAATGATGTTGACCGATTGCACGGCTGCGGCCGTGCGTTGTACAGCGCCATGCTCAACGAGCAGGGCGGCGTGGTGGATGACATGATTGTCTACCGTACCGAGAGTGGTTACCGGCTGGTGGTCAACGCCGCTACCCGTGACCAGGACATGGCCTGGATGCAGGCCCGGCTTGGCAGCTATCAGGCCCGGCTTCACGAGCGTCCCGAGTTGGCCATGCTTGCCATTCAGGGCCCCCATGCCCGGCAGAAGATCGCCGAGCTGGTGACTCAGTCTCGCGCCACCTTGATCCACCAGCTCAAGCCCTTTGAAGGCCTGGCCGACGGCGATTGGTTTATTGCGCGCACCGGTTATACCGGTGAAGACGGCCTGGAAATTGTCCTGCCGGCCGAGCAGGCCCCGGCGTTTTTCAACGATCTGGTCGGCGCAGGCATTTCCCCCATCGGCCTCGGCGCCCGCGACACGCTGCGCCTTGAGGCCGGCATGAACCTCTACGGTCAGGATATTCATCAGGACGTATCGCCCTTGGCGGCCAACATGGCCTGGAGCATCGCCTGGGAGCCGGCCGGGCGTGATTTTATTGGCCGTGCCGCCCTGGAAGCCGAAAAAGCAGCAGGTGTGAAGTCCAAGCTGGTCGGCCTGGTGCTGGAGGAACGTGGGGTTTTACGCGCGCATCAAGTGGTTCGTATCGCCAATGTTGGCGAAGGAGAGATCACCAGTGGTAGTTTCTCTCCTACGCTAAGCAAATCCATTGCACTGGCACGTGTGCCGTCGGCGACTGCTGACCGGGCCGAGGTGGAAATCCGCGGCAAGTGGTACCCGGTTCGGGTGGTCAAGCCGACGTTCGTGCGCCATGGCAAAACATTGATTTAACTTTTCCGGCGGGCCAATGGCCGCTGACATTTTTTCTTGAGGACACAGACTATGAGCGATATCCCTGCCGACCTGCGTTTTGCCGAAAGTCACGAATGGGCCCGTCTGGAAGCTGACGGCACCGTGACCGTCGGAATCTCGGACCATGCCCAGGAAGCATTGGGGGATGTGGTGTTCGTTGAGTTGACCGAAGTCGGCAACGTGTTCAAAGCGGCTGACCAGGCCGGCGTGGTTGAATCGGTGAAGGCCGCTTCGGATATCTACTCGCCAATTGCTGGCGAAGTGATCGCGGTGAACGACGCCTTGAGCGGTGAGCCAGAGCTGTTGAACTCCGACCCTTACGGGGCCTGGATCTTCAAGCTCAAGCCAAGCAACCCGGCTGACCTGGAAAAACTGCTGGACGCTGCCGGTTACAAGGCTGCCATCGGCGAGTGATCCCGCTGCGGGAGCCGGCAACCGGCTCCCGCAAAGGTTTTGTCAGCGCTTCAACACCGCTTTTACCGCCGCTACCGAACGCTCTACGTCCGCTTTCGTCATCGCCGTGAACATCGGCAGCGACACAATCAAACGCCCCACTTTTTCCGCTACCGGGAACATGCCTTCCTTGAATCCCTGCGCCTTGTACAAGCTCAGCAGGTGGATCGGCGGGTAGTGATAGCCAATGCCGACGCCATGGGCCTGCATCTGCTCCATGAATGTGGCACGGGCCGGCAAACCGTCCTGGCGCTCTGGCAGTACCAGCTGGAACAGGTGCCAGTTGCTGTTTTCGAAATCCGCCGGTGGCAATTGCGCACCGTACTGCGCTTCAAAATCACTGCCGAAACACTCGAAATAGTGCCGCGCCAATGCCTGGCGGTGGGCGGTGATTTTCTCGATATGGGCAAACTGACCCAGGCCGATGGCCGCTGCAATGTCGGTCATGTTGAACTTGCCGCCGAGCACATCCACGTCCAGGCCGTCGAAGCCGGTGCGGGTAACGCCTTGCAGGCGATATTTCTCGGCCAGGCGTGCTTCTTCAGGGGTGTTCAACACCAGGCAGCCGCCTTCGGACGACGTGATGTTCTTGTTCGCCTGGAAGCTGAATGACACGAAATCGCCCGTAGAGCCTATACGTTCGCCATCCCAGCTGGAGCCCAGGGCCTGGGCAGCATCTTCGACAATGCGCAGGTTGTACTTGTTGGCCAGTGCGTAGAGCAGCGGCATGTCCACGGGAAGGCCGGCCAGGTACACCGGGATGATCGCCTTGGTGCGCGGGGTGATTGCCGCTTCTACCTGGGCCAGGTCGATATTGCGGGTGACCGGGTCGATATCGGCGAACACTGGCGTGGCGCCGACCTCCAGAATCACGTTGGCAGTGGCGACCCACGAGATCGGGGTGGTGATAACTTCATCCCCGGGCCCGATGCCGGCGATGCGCAAGGCGATCTCCATGGTGCAGGTGCCCGAGTTGAAGGTGCGCACCGGGCGCCCGCCAAAGTATTCCGACAGCTGCGCTTCGAACGCCTGCACTTTCGGCCCGCTGGTGATCCAGCCGGAGCGCAGTACGTCGCCCACCGCCGAGATGGTGGCTTCATCAATGGTGGGCTTGGAAAACGGCAGAAAAGGCAGTTGGCTCATGGCGTTGAAGGCATCCGTTTCAGGTAGACGATGAGAAAAAAGCATATCAATGCCGGGCATGGTTGCACGGCTCGACTGAATATAGCCTGTCGTCTGTGAATGAATCGTCACCCTCTGGTCAAAAAATGCCGCCCTGGCGGCGGCATCCCTGGGGCTTGGCCTAGAAGGCTACGCGGGCCTCCAGAAACACATTCTGCTCCTTGAGCTTGCCCTTCAGCTGCTCGTCGCGGGCGTTGATACGGTTGGCGAAGGTGTTGTAGCCGGTTTCAATCCTGCCCATGTCCGCGTAGCGCCAGCCGGTGCCCAGGGTCAGGGTTTCGCTGACCTTGGCGTCCAGCCCGAGGCCTACGCTGTAGGCGAAATTGTGCTGGCGGTTGCTGGCGAAGCGCCGGGTCTTGTTGGTCTGGTAACCCTCGGCGTCAATCTGGGCCAAACCCACTCCCGCCATGCCGTAGAACGACAGCCACTCGTTGATCGGGATGTTTTTATAACCATTGAGCATCAAGCGCTGGCTGTCGGCCTGCAGGCTGTTGACGTTGGCATTGAATGGCGCCCATTGGGATTTGAAGTTCGACTGGCTGGGGGTGGTGTATTCCCCTTCCAGGCGCCAGCCATCGGCAAAGGCATAACCCAAGGCGAATGATCCGGTGAAGGTTTTGCTGCTATCGGGGGCCGACACCCGATCGGTGACGCGGGGGCTGGTCAGCAGGGCGCTGGAGAGATTCTGGCGGGCACTGTTGAGCTTTGCCGACCCGTACCAGCCTTCTGCCTGGGCATAGGGGGTGGCAATCGCGGCGAGCAGAAGCGCGCAGGAGAGTTTTTGCATGATCATCGATTCACTTGGGCTAAAGGGAATCGACAGCTTGTTGCGTGGCGTGCGGGCAGTTCGACAGGACTTTTCCTGTTCGAATGCGGAATCGCCAGCATTGACCGTAGGAAAATTGGGCAAAAAAATGCCGCTCCCAAAGAGCGGCATTTTTCAGGTGGCGGTGTTACTCGGAAGCAATGGCGTTTTTCGCCAGAATCGCGTTGGCCAGGTCCATGTCCGTGGCTTTCAGGCCAGGATTATCGGCGCGGACCTTCTGCATCGCGGCTTCCAGGTAGGGGCCACGGATGCTGCCGTCGCTGGCGACGAAGCTACCGGCGTCGTCTTGAGCGGCGACCACCATTTTGTGGTCCTTGAAGGTCAGGTACGTCGAGCCAGTGGTGGCACCCGATGAGATGACATTACGCCAGAAGCTGTCGGCCATGGCTGAACCGACAGGAAGGGAAAGCACAGCAAGGGTTGCGACAGCATATTTTAGACGCATGATGGGTGACTCCGACTGGGTTATCTGTACAGTTTGATTGTAGATAGCCCAGCCGAGTTCCATGGCTGACTAAACAGTTTCAACCTTCAGAATCACGCCGTCCTGACCGATGACACGCACGTGGGCTCCCACGGGCGCGTCCGGGCCGGCTGCGATCCATACACCATCGCCGATCTTGATCTTGCCACGGCCCTCGATAATTGCCTGATGCACCACAAAGGTGCGCCCCATCAACTCCGAGCCACGCATGTTCAGCCCCGGCTGGTCGCTGACCTTGGCGCTGCTGCGCTGGCGTCGCCACCAGTACACCGCCGTGAGGATCGAGAGCACCGCGAACAGCAGCAGTTGCCACTCAAGGCCCAGGCTGGGGATCAGGAACTTGATCACGCCCACCGCGGCGGCGGCGATGCCCATCCACAACAGATAACCACCGGCACCGAACACTTCAAGGATCAACAGCACGGTGCCCAGTGCCAGCCAGTCCCAAAACGACAGGTGCTGCAGGAATTCCCACATGGCGCGTGCCTCAGGCTTTCTTGTTGTCGAAGGTTGCCTTGACGATCTCGCCGATGCCGCCGACGGCACCAATCACCTGGCTGGCTTCCAGCGGCATCAGGATCACCTTGCTGTTGTTGGCCGAGGCCAGCTTGCCCAGTGCGTCGATGTATTTCTGGGCGACAAAGTAGTTGATCGCCTGCACGTTACCGGTGGCAATTGCTTCCGAGACCACCTGGGTGGCGCGGGCTTCGGCCTCGGCCTGACGTTCGCGGGCTTCGGACTCAAGGAACGCGGCCTGACGACCGCCTTCAGCTTCAAGAATCTGCGCCTGCTTCTTGCCTTCGGCGGTCAGGATCGCGGAGGCTCGCAGGCCTTCGGCTTCGAGGATCTGCGCACGCTTGATCCGCTCGGCCTTCATCTGGCCGGACATCGCGGCCATCAGGTCGGCTGGCGGGCTGATGTCCTTGATCTCGATCCGGGTGATCTTGATGCCCCACGGTGCGGTGGCTTCGTCGACGGTGCGCAGCAGTTTCTCGTTGATGCCGTCACGCTGGCTGAGCATCGCATCCAGCTCCATGGAGCCGAGCACGGTACGGATGTTGGTTTGCAGCAGGTTGCGGATGGCGTGTTCGAGGTTGTTCACCTCGTAGGCGGCCTGGGCCGTATTGACCACCTGGAAGAAGCACACGGCGTCGATCTGCACTGTGGCGTTGTCGGCGGTGATGACTTCCTGGGGCGGAATATCCAGCACGCTTTCCATCACGTTGATCTTGCGACCGATGCGGTCCATGACCGGGATGATGATATTCAGGCCCGGCTTGAGGGTGTTGGTGTAGCGGCCGAAGCGCTCGACCGTCCACTGGTAGCCCTGTGGGACAACCTTGAAACCCATGAAGAGGATGGCGACGGCCAAGCCTACAAATAGCAGCAGTACGGTTCCGATCTGCATAACGATTCCTTGTCTGGTGTTGGCGGTAACGCGAGGTTTGACCGATTGTAACGGTGTTGTCAGGGATAAGGACGGTTTACCGGCCCATCAATCAAAGGATTTGTTTCTGAATCCCCAGGCGTCACTCGCAGTACCTCTTCCAGCGTCGTCAGCCCTGCCATGACCTTGCGTGTACCGGCAGACCGCAAGCTGCACATTCCCTCGCCAAGGGCCGCATGGCGCAGGGCCTGGACGTCGGCGCCCGGGGTGATCAGGGCCTTGAGGCGATCGTTCAGCAGCATGACCTCGTAGATCCCGGCCCGCCCTCGATAACCACTTTCCCGACATTCCCCGCAACCGACGGCCTGATAGACCTGCCCGGCGGGCCGCTTGCAGTGCGGGCACAACACACGCACCAGACGCTGGGCCATCACCCCCAGCAGCGTGGCGTTGATCAGGTAATGGGGAATGCCCAGTTCCAGCAAGCGGCTGATGGCGCCGGGTGCGTCGTTGGTGTGCAGCGTCGACAGCACCAGGTGCCCGGTGAGCGCGGCCTGGATCGCCATTTCTGCGGTTTCCAGGTCGCGAATCTCGCCGACCATGATGATGTCCGGGTCCTGGCGCATCAGGGCGCGGATGCCGCTGGCGAAGGTCAGGTCGATGTTGTGCTGGACCTGCATCTGGTTGAAGGCCGGCTCGACCATTTCGATCGGGTCTTCGACGGTGCACAGGTTGACCTCACGGGTCGCCAGTTGCTTGAGCGTGGTGTACAGGGTGCTGGTCTTGCCCGACCCGGTGGGGCCGGTGACCAGGATGATGCCATTGGCCTGGCCGGTCATGGACTGCCAGCGTTGCAGGTCGTCGCTGGAGAGCCCCAGTTGCTGGAAATCCTTGTGCAGAACCTGCGGGTCGAAAATCCGCATCACCAGCTTTTCGCCGAAGGCCGTAGGCAGGGTCGACAGGCGCAGTTCCACTTCGCCGCCTGCGGGGCTTTTGGTCTTTACCCGGCCGTCCTGGGGTTTGCGTTTTTCCGCCACGTTCATCCGGCCAAGGCTTTTCAGGCGGCTGACCACCGCCGTCGTCACCTGGGATGGAAATTGATAGACGTCGTGCAGCAGCCCGTCGATGCGAAACCGCACGCGGCCCTGATCGCGCCCGGGTTCGATATGGATATCGCTGGCCCGCTGGGCAAAGGCGTACTGCAGCAGCCAGTCGACGATATTGACGATGTGCGCGTCATTGGCGTCGGGCTCCTGGTCGCTGGCGCCGAGGGTAAGCAGTTGCTCGATGTTGGGGGTGCCGGATGTCTTTTGATCAACCGCGCCGCTCACCGATTTAGCCAGCCGGTAAAACTCCACGGTGCAGCGCTGAATATCCTGGGGGTTGGCGACCACTCGCCGGATGGAACGCTTCAATACCTGGGCCAGGCCGGCTTCCCAACTGTTTACATACGGCTGGGCGCTGGCGACCGTGACGCTGTGGGCATCCACCGCCACGGCGAGGATCCTGTGCCGCTGGGCAAAGGCGTAGGACATCAGCGGCACTACCGCTGCAACGTCGATTTTCAACGGGTCGATACGCAGGTAGGGCTGGCCGCAGTGGCGGGCGAGCCATTCGGTCAGGGTTTCCAGGGACGGGCCCTGGCTGGCAATGCATTCAAGGGGATGCAGCCCACTGTTCGCCGGTACGGTCAGATCGGCGGGCACCAGGCCCTGGTCGATCAGGGCAGGCAACAGCTGATGGGTTTCCAGCCAGCGATCCTGGGCTTTTGGCGCAACGGACATGGTGACGTTCCTGGCTAACGGTTAGGCGTAGTCCTCAGGCTAGTCACCCTTTGCGCGAAGGCCTCCAGGGGTTATTGCAGGCTTTTACTGACCCGCCGCCTGTGCCGCCAGAGGCCGCGCGGCATCAGCTGGCTGCAGCTCCAGCGAGCACACGCTGATCAGGTTACGAAGTTTTTCACCGATCACCTGGGCGCGGTGCCAGCTCAGGCCATCCATCACGATCTCGATCGCCAGCAGGTCGTCTTCGCGCTGCACGTTCACGTGGCGAGGCACCAGGAACTGCAGGGCAAAATAGTTGAGCACCCGGCACAACACATCGGGCTCTGCCTCGGCGAGGATTTGATAGTGCGCCTGGCAGTGGGCACTGCTGACGGCCCAGGCATCGACGCGTGGGGCGGGGCTGGCGGCTTCGACGACGTGCATGATGATTCTCCGGATTCGACTGCAGAAATTTTTGCATTCGGCGCGGGAGATTTCTTATCTAAAAAAGCCGATATTGGCTTATAAGAGCATCATGTAATTCCTGAAGTAATGATTAATGGGTATTTTTATGCACAGTGAGTTGGACGTGTACGACCGGCGCATTCTGGCGCTGTTGCAGGAAGACGCTTCGCTTTCCAGCGCACAGATCGCCGAACAGGTCGGCCTGTCGCAGTCACCGTGCTGGCGGCGAATTCAGCGGCTGAAAGAGGAGGGGGTGATTCGCGGCCAGGTCACCCTGCTGGATCGCAAGAAAATCGGCCTGAACACGCAGATTTTTGCCGAGGTGAAACTCAACGCCCACGGCCGTTCCAACTTCACCGAATTCACCGAGGCGATTCGCGGCTTTCCGGAAGTACTGGAATGTTATGTGCTGATGGGGGCGGTGGATTTTCTACTGCGGATCGTCACGTCGGACATCGAGGCGTATGAACGGTTTTTCTTCGAAAAACTGTCGATGGTGCCGGGGATCCAGGAGGTCAACTCGATAGTGGCCTTGTCGGAGATCAAGTCCACCACGAGTTTGCCGGTGCTGCGCTAAGCGCGAGGGAGCAAGCTCCCTCGCCACCAAGGGGGTTACAGGCGCAGCAGGGTTTTCCAGGCGCGATTCTGATAAACCGCGATCGCCTGATGCATCCGCGCATCCAGCGACTCATCGGTAATCGGCTGGTTGGCCAGGTGGGCCAGCTTGTTCAGCTCGCCATACAAGCGGTCCAGCTCGGCGATCTCCAGCACCTGGCGTGCATGGTGCAGCCAGGCCAGGATGCGTTCGATGCGCGGCAGTTGCTCAGCCAGGTCTTCCGGCTGTTGCTGGTAACGCGGCAGTTGCAGGGCAACGGCATCGTCGGCCAGCAGGCGCGGCAGCCAGTTGGCGAGTTGTGCAGCGCCCTGGCGGTTGCCACGCACGTTGCGATCGGCCGCCCAGGTGCGGGCGAGCAGCCAGCGGGAGGTGGTCAGGGAGAACAGGCCCCAGCGCACGTCTTCCAGTTCTTCGGCGAACTGTTCCGGCGCGGCCTTGCGGATGTCTTCATCGTCGTCACCGGCCTGGACCAGCGGGCGCCAGTCTTCCAGCAAGGCGTCCAGTGCGGCCCGCAGTTCGCTGGTGGACTGGCGTGGCGCGGCCTGGCCGAGGCTGCCGAGCAGGGCACGCAATTCGCCGAGGTTTTCCACCCAGTCTTGCAGCAGACGCCAGTGGCCATTGAAACGGTATTGCTCGGCCAGGCGCTGGCTGCTGCCCAACAGGTGCCACATGACAGCGGCGAACGCGTCGTCCAGCGGCATCTCGGCGTGCAGTAGCGGTGCCGGCAGGCTCAGGGAATAGCTGTTGGCGTCGAACAGGCGATAGCCACGCTCGGCCTTGCTGATATCGCACGGCATCAGTGCCAGGGTTGCGGCCAGCTCTGCGGCCAGCTCCAGCAGGGCGGCCGGGTCGCCTTCGCGCAGCTCCAGTTCCAGCTCGCAGATTTCTTCTTTCTGCTTGCCGGCGACCACGTGACCGAGGTCCAGGGCCGCTTCGATCACGACCTTGGCCTTGCCACGGCCCCAGGCGATTTCGGCGCGTTCACGCACGAAATCGGTGGTGAAGATCGGCTTGAGGGTCTTTTTGTCCAGTTCAGCCAATTGCTCGGGCCAGCATTCGTCGTCGAGTTTCTTCACGTCGAGCTTGGCTTTGGCCAGGTCCCAGTTGTACTCATTGCGTTCCGACAGACCGGCGACGCTCTGGCCACGGGTCTTGAGGGTCTGGATCACTTCGTCGCCGTCTTTGCGCAGGCGCAGGGCAACCTTGGCCTGAGCCAGGTCGCGTTCCGGGGTGTCGAAGTACTGGTTCATCAACTCACGGCGTTCCCAGCCACTTTTGTTGCGTTTTTTCAGTAACGGGTGCTCACGCAGCGCGGCGAGGGTTTCGCGGCTGACGCGTAGCTTGATTTCGGTTTCTTTCTGCATGGCCGGAAAATCCAGGATCGGGAGCGCAGCCGGGGAAATGTGTGGCTGCCAAGGTCGTGCAGTGTACAGGACTGAGCCCGGCAACGTGCCGCAACGGTTTATTGTGCAACGCAGATAGCTCTATGATGGGGTTCGTCCGGGAAGTTAAGAGACAGCGCATGCCTTTACCGTCCATGAAAGAACAGTTCGCCGCGCTGATTGCCGCGCCTTCGGTCAGTTGTACCCAGGCCTCTCTCGACCAATCCAACCGCCCGGTCATCGATTTGCTCGCCACCTGGCTCGGGGATCTGGGTTTTGCCTGCGACATCCAGCAAGTCAGCCCCGGCAAATTCAATCTGTTGGCGAGCTTCGGTACCGGCCCTGGCGGGCTGGTGTTGGCGGGGCACAGCGATACCGTGCCGTACGACGGTGCCCTGTGGCAGACCGATCCGCTGAAGCTGACGGAAGTCGACGGCCGCTGGGTAGGCCTTGGCAGTTGCGACATGAAGGGCTTTTTCGCCCTGGTGATCGAAGCGGTGCAGCCGCTGCTGGACCAACCCTTCAAGCAACCGCTGCTGATTCTCGCCACGTGCGACGAAGAAAGCTCCATGGCCGGCGCCCGTGCGCTGGCCGAGGCGGGTCGCCCTTTAGGTCGCGCGGCGGTGATCGGTGAGCCCACCGGCCTCAAGCCTATCCGCCTGCATAAAGGCGTGATGATGGAGCGCATCGATATCCTCGGGCGCAGTGGCCATTCGTCGGACCCAAGCCTGGGCCACAGCGCCCTCGAAGCCATGCACGATGCCATCGGCGAACTGCGCGGCCTGCGCCTGGCCTGGCAGCGCGAATACCGCAACCCGCAATTCAGCGTGCCGCAACCCACCCTGAACTTCGGCTGCATCCACGGGGGCGACAACCCCAACCGCATCTGCGGCCAATGCTCCCTGGAGTTCGACCTGCGGCCCTTGCCCGGCATGGATCCCCAGGTGCTGCGCGCCGCCATTCGACAAAAGCTCGAGCCCCTGGCCGAGCGTCATCAGGTGAAGATCGACTACGCGCCACTGTTCCCGGAAGTGCCACCCTTCGAGCAGCCTGAGGATGCCGAGTTGGTGCGGGTTGCTGAACGACTTACCGGTCATCGCGCCGAAGCAGTAGCGTTCGGCACCGAAGCGCCTTATCTTCAGCGCCTTGGTTGCGAGACCCTGGTGCTCGGCCCTGGCGATATCGCCTGTGCCCACCAGCCCGGCGAGTACCTTGAAATGTCACGCTTGACGCCTACAGTGCGTCTATTGCGGGAACTGATTCAACATTACTGCCTGACACCTGCATAAATTAACCCCTGCCCATCCGTACATAGAAGGAGAGCGAGCGTGTCGCCAAGCCTGTTCCGACGATAACCAACAGCCCGCTGTGCGTTTCCATGATTCATCCTTTTTTGGCTGCTTTTTATTACAGGCCCAGGTTCTATGCCCGAATACGTCAATTGGCTTCGTCACGCTTCGCCTTACATCAATGCCCACCGCGACTGCACCTTTGTGGTCATGCTGCCGGGCGATGGTGTGGAACATCCGAACTTCGGCAACATCGTCCATGACCTGGTGCTGCTCCACAGCCTGGGCGTGCGGCTGGTGCTGGTCCACGGCTCACGCCCGCAAATCGAAACCCGCCTCGCTGCCCGCGGCCTGACCCCGGCTTACCACGAAGGCTTGCGCATCACCGATGCCGCGACCCTGGAGTGTGTGATCGATGCGGTCGGCCATCTGCGCATCGCCATCGAAGCGCGGCTGTCGATGGACATGGCCTCGTCGCCAATGCAGGGCTCGCGCCTGCGGGTGGCCAGCGGCAACCTGGTGACGGCGCGCCCGATCGGCGTGCTTGAGGGTGTCGACTATCACCACACCGGCGAAGTGCGCCGGGTCGATCGCAAGGGTATCAACCGCCTGCTGGACGAGCGCTCCATCGTGCTGCTGTCGCCGCTGGGCTACTCGCCCACCGGTGAAATCTTCAACCTCGCCTGCGAAGACGTCGCCACCCGCGCCGCCATTGACCTGGGCGCGGACAAGCTGCTGCTGTTCGGCGCCGACCTCGGCCTGATCGACGAACACGGTCGCCTGGTGCGTGAGCTGCGGCCGCAACAGGTGCCCGCGCATCTGCAACGCCTGGGCAGCAACTACCAGGCCGAACTGCTGGACGCGGCCGCCGAGGCTTGCCGTGGCGGAGTAGGGCGCAGCCATATTGTCAGTTATGCCGAAGACGGCGCCTTGCTGACCGAGCTGTTCACCCGGGACGGCGGCGGTACGCTGGTGGCCCAGGAACAGTTCGAGCTGGTGCGCGAAGCGGCGATTGAAGACGTCGGGGGGTTGCTGGATCTGATCAGTCCGCTGGAAGAGCAGGGGATTCTGGTGCGTCGATCCCGGGAAGTGCTGGAGCGGGAAATCGAGCAGTTCAGCGTGGTGGAACGTGAAGGCATGATCATCGCCTGTGCGGCGCTGTACCAGATTGCCGACTCGGACGCGGGCGAGCTGGCGTGCCTGGCGGTGAACCCGGAATACCGTCATGGCGGTCGTGGCGATGAACTGCTGGAGCGCATCGAGACCCGTGCCCGTGCCCAGGGTTTGAAGACGTTGTTCGTCCTCACCACGCGTACCGCCCACTGGTTCCGCGAGCGTGGGTTTGTGCCGAGTACGGTGGATCGCCTGCCCTCGGCGCGGGCGTCGCTGTACAACTATCAGCGTAATTCGAAGATTTTCGAAAAGGCGTTGTAAGCCTCAAGGGGCGAGGGGGCAATCCTCTCGCCTGTCAATTTGGCGAGTCATGCATCCGGGGTGGGTGCATCGGCCCTGAATACAGGGTTTGCCGATTTATCCACAAAACTGACATCAAACTGACATTATCGCCGGGTACGGTGAGGTGGATTGTTGGGACGGCAGAAAAGTTTCATCGATACAGAAACTGTAACAAATTGACGGAATGATGTGCGTTTGGCCATGATGGCGTCGCATTTTTGATCGTGGGTGACGTATTGACCTTTGGGTCAGCGCGAAACGATCTAAAAAGGCGAAGAGACATGCGCTTCAGGAACACCCTTATGGAGCGGATCCGCCTTGATGGCCCGACCGTCCCATGGAAAGCGTTATTCCTGAATCGTATGAAAAAGGATGAAACAATTCTTTTTGGGTGTATGAAAAACTCATTACCCTGCAGGGACCAAATTAACTGCGGTTAGACGAAAGTATTAGACACACAAGGTTACGATTGACTTGTCGGTCACTATCCGGTGCTAATCGCGCATCTGTGGATCAAGGGCGTCAGACCCGAGACCTAAGAAATACAAAAATTAGAAATGAGAGGAGCGGTACATGAAGAAGTCAACATTGGCGTTGGCCGTAGCTTTGGGGGCAATCGCTCAACAAGCAGGCGCCGCAGGTTTTATCGATGACAGCAAGATCACGCTGGGCGTACGTAACTTTTACATCAACACCGACAACCGCGATCTGAAGCCATCGGCTACCTCGAACACCCGCAGCAAAAACGCTGAATGGGGTCAGGGTTTCGACCTGCGTTTCATCTCGGGTTTCACCCAGGGTACTGTGGGCTTCGGTCTTGACGCCATCGGCCTGTACGGCGTTCGTCTGGATTCCAGCCGAGCTGATCACGGTAACTACACGGGCACTGCTTCCGGCGGCACCGTGTTCCCAAGTGATGGCAACAAGGCTGTTCACGATTTCGCCAGCCTGGGCGTGACCGGTAAGGTCAAGATCTCCCAGACCGTGCTGAAGATCGGTACCTTGCAGCCGAACAACCCGGTGATCAAGACCAACGACGGTCGTCTGTTGCCACAAACCTTCCAGGGCGGCGAGATCTCCTCGAACGAGTTCAAGGACCTGACCCTGACTGCTGGCCAGATCGAGCACTCCAAAGGCCGTAACTCCAGCAACAATGAAGGTCTGTCCCTGGCCGGTGCCAACGGCAGCTCGAACTATGACGCAGGTAACTTCGTCAACAAGTTCTACTACGCCGGCGCTGACTACAAAATCAACAAAGACCTGACTGCTTCGTACTACTTCGGCGAGCTGAAGGATTTCTACTCTCAGAACTTCCTGGGCCTGGTCCACAACTGGGCGATCGGTCCTGGCGTCCTGAAAAGTGACCTGCGCTACTACCGCAGCCGTGACAACGGTGCCAACGGTGATACTGCCGGTTACTACACCTCCGGCTACTACTCGGATCATCCGACCAACGCCACCAAGGTCAAAGGTAAGGTCGACAACGACCTGTACAGCTACCTGGCGCTGTACTCGGTTGCCGGTCACACCTTCGGTGCTGGCTACCAGTACACCAAGGGCGACAGCGACTTCCCTTGGTTGAACCAAGGTGACGGCTCGTCGAACAGCACCATCACCGACATGCAAATCCAGAAGTTTGCCCGTGCTGGCGAACGTACCTGGCAAGCTCGCTACGCCTATGACTTCGCCAAGATCGGCGTACCTGGCCTGACTGCCGGTGTGGTTTACCTCAAAGGTAGCAACATCGACACCACCGTCGGCGAGCGTAACGAGTGGGAACGCGACCTGACCCTGGCTTACGTTGTTCCAGAAGGTCCGCTGAAAAACCTGGGCGTTGCCTGGAAAAACGCGATGTGGCGTACCGACTTGGCGAACACCCGTTCCCAGGACGAAAACCGCGTAATTCTGAGCTACACCTACGCGTTCAAGTAAGAGCGTAAAACCTTGCCCGGCGCAATGCCGGGCAGGGTGCTTTACTGTTCAAGTCGGGCTCAACCCCCGCAAGCCCTTCCTGAATCCCCTCTTTGTACAGCGTCTCAAGGCCTTCTCGAACCTTGAAGAGATGGTGCGCTTCGCCCGTTCGACTTTCCAATGAATAGATTTTTAATATTCCTTTATCGTCTAGATAAATCAATATTTATTCTTTTTAAATAATCCGCAACGCAGGCACAGTGGGCTCCATAAGCACTCATCAGGAGCCACACCATGAGCCTCAGACTGGGCGACATCGCCCCCGACTTTGAACAGGATTCCAGCGCCGGCAAGATTCGCTTTCACGAGTGGCTGGGCGATAGCTGGGGTGTACTGTTTTCCCACCCGGCGGACTTCACCCCGGTGTGCACCACCGAGCTGGGCTTCACCGCCAAGCTCAAGGACGAATTCGCCAAGCGTGGCGTCAAGGCTATTGCCCTGTCGGTAGACCCGGTGGACTCGCACCACAAGTGGATCGAAGACATCAACGAAACCCAGAACACCATCGTTAACTTCCCGATCCTGGCCGACGCAGACCGCAAGGTCTCCGACCTGTATGACCTGATCCACCCGAACGCCAGTGACACCCTCACTGTGCGCTCGCTGTTCGTGATTGATCCGAACAAAAAGATTCGCCTGACCATTACCTATCCGGCCAGCACCGGTCGCAACTTCCACGAAATCCTGCGGGTGATCGACTCGCTGCAGCTGACCGACAGCCATAAAGTCGCCACCCCGGCCAACTGGCAGGACGGTGATGAAGTGGTGATCGTGCCGTCGCTCAAGGACGAGGAAGAGATCAAGAAGCGCTTTCCGAAGGGCTACCGGGCGGTGAAGCCGTATCTGCGGCTGACGCCTCAACCAAACCGTTAAGGCTGATACCGCCATCGCGGGCAAGCCCGGCTCCCACAGTTGATCGCATTCCCTTGTGGGAGCGGGCTTGCCCGCGATGGCGGCCTGACAGGCAACAAAGAGTTGATGCTGCAAACCGTCTCACAATGCAGGGGTTTTAAGGCCGTTTCGACGGCCTTTTTTTATGCCTGGAGTTTAGTGAGCGGTATATGCATTTAAAGAATAAACAAATGAAAAAATAAGATTTATAGATATATAAATTGGCTGATATGGTCTGTTCCATCTTGGCGCCATCGCCACATAGCGAACCGCCGACACTTTCCAAAGGAATTTCCTACATGCTGGTTGTAACACTTGGTGGTAGCCCCAGCCAACGTTCCCGGTCCGGGGTCTTGCTGGATCACACCCGCAACTGGTTGCAGCAACAAGGCGTGGAAGTGGTGAGTTATCAGATACGGGACTTCCCGGCCGAAGACTTGCTGCACGCGCGGTTCGACAGCCCGAAGATCATCGACCTGCTGCAGCAAGTGGCGAACGCCGATGGCCTGGTGATCGCCACGCCGGTGTACAAGGCTTCGTTCTCCGGCGCCCTGAAAACCATCCTCGATCTGCTGCCTGAACGCGCCCTGGCCCACAAAATCGTATTGCCAATGGCCACCGGCGGCAGCATTGCCCACATGCTCGCGGTGGACTACGCGCTGAAGCCGGTGCTGTCGGCATTGAAAGCCCAGGAATTGCTCCACGGGATTTTTGCCGAAGACAGCCAGATCGCCTACGGCGAAGGCAGCGCCCAGGCGCAACTGGTGCCGGTGCTGGAACAACGTTTGAGCGAGGCCCTGGAGACGTTCTACAGCGCCATGGCCCGCCGCCCGAAACCCCTTGACCCCAATGTGTTGAATGAACGTTTGTTGAGTGCTCGCTGGAGCATTTAAGCCTTACCCAGCTTTACCTGGATTCAACAAGTACTACTCACCTTACTCAGCCGCCAACGGCCAAGCAGGTGCAGCCAACCCCCTAATCGTATTGTGGAGAGAGCGCCATGCGCACTGTCATCTTGCGTCGTGGTCTGGTCGCACTGTTTGCTGCGGCTGTGTCCTTCGGCGCCATTGTTCAAGCTCAAGCGGCCGAAACCCTGCGAATCGGCTATCAGAAATACGGCACCCTGGTGCTGCTCAAGGCCAAGGGCTCGCTGGAGAAGCGCCTGGCCGAGCAGGGCGTCCAGGTGCAATGGACTGAGTTTCCCGGCGGCCCACAGTTGCTGGAAGGACTGAACGTCGGCTCCATCGACTTCGGCGTGACGGGCGAAACCCCGCCGGTGTTCGCCCAGGCCGCCGGTGCCGATCTGCTCTACGTCGCCTACGAGCCACCGGCGCCGACCAGTGAAGCGATCCTGGTGCCGAAAGATTCGCCGATCAAATCGGTGCAAGACCTCAAGGGCAAGAAAGTCGTCCTCAACAAAGGCTCCAACGTGCACTACCTGCTGGTGCGTGCCCTGGAAGATGCCGGCCTGAAATACACCGACGTGCAGACCGTCTTCCTGCCGCCCGCCGATGCCCGCGCCGCGTTCGAGCGTGGCAGTGTCGATGCCTGGGTGATCTGGGACCCGTATCAGGCGGCCGCCGAGAAACAGCTGCAAGCCCGCACCCTGCGTGACGGCACCGGCATCGCCGACAACCATCAGTTCTACCTGGCCACCAAGCCTTACGCCGAAAAACACCCTGAGGTGATCAAGGCGCTGGTGGAAGAAGTGCGCGCGGTGGGCGAGTGGTCCAAGGCCAACCCGGAGCAAGTCACCGAACAAGTTGCACCGCTGCTGGGCCTGCCGGCTGACATCACCCTGACCTCGGTGAAACGCCAGGGCTACGGGGCGCTGTTCCTGACCCCGGAAGTGGTTGCCGCGCAGCAGAAAATCGCCGACAGCTTCTACCAACTCAAATTGATCCCCAAACCCTTGAACATCAAGGACGTGATCTGGACGCCACCCGCCGCCGTTGCCAAAGCGCCGTAATCCGACTTCTTCAGGAGACAACTCCATGAGCCTCAATATTTTCTGGTTTCTGCCTACTCACGGCGACGGCCATTACCTTGGCACCGCCGAAGGCGCTCGCGCCGTAGACCACGGTTATCTGCAGCAAGTGGCCCAGGCGGCGGACCGCCTTGGCTTCGGCGGGGTGCTGATCCCTACCGGCCGCTCCTGCGAGGATTCGTGGCTGGTGGCGGCGTCGCTGATTCCGGTGACCCAACGCTTGAAATTCCTCGTCGCGCTGCGCCCCGGGATCATCTCCCCGACGGTGGCTGCGCGTCAGGCCGCGACCCTGGACCGGTTGTCCGGCGGCCGGGCGTTGTTCAACCTGGTGACCGGTGGAGACCCGGATGAATTGGCCGGCGACGGGTTGTTCCTGAGCCATGAAGAGCGTTACCAGGCGTCGGTGGAATTCACCCGCATCTGGCGTCGCGTGCTGGAAGGCGAAACCGTCGATTACGACGGCCAGCACATCAGTGTCAAAGGCGCCAAATTGCTCTACCCGCCGATCCAGCAACCGCGTCCGCCGCTGTATTTCGGTGGCTCCTCCGAAGCGGCCCAGGACCTGGCGGCCGAACAAGTGGAAATGGTGTTGACCTGGGGCGAGCCACCGGCTGCGGTGGCGGAAAAGATCGCACAGGTTCGCGCCAAGGCCGCCAAGCTCGGGCGTACCGTGCGCTTCGGCATTCGCCTGCATGTGATCGTGCGTGAAACCAACGCCGAAGCCTGGCAGGCCGCCGACAAACTGATCTCCCACGTGGACGATGAGACCATCGCCCGCGCCCAGGCCTCGCTGTCGCGTTTTGACTCCGTGGGCCAGCAACGCATGGCCGCGTTGCATGGCGGCAGCCGCGACAACCTCGAAGTCAGCCCCAACCTGTGGGCCGGCGTCGGCCTGGTGCGTGGCGGTGCCGGCACAGCCCTGGTGGGCGATGGCCCGACCGTGGCTGCACGGGTGAAGGAATACGCTGACCTGGGCATCGACACCTTTATCTTCTCCGGTTATCCACACCTGGAAGAGTCGTATCGCGTTGCGGAGCTGCTGTTCCCGCACCTGGACATCGAACGTCCCGAGTTGCCCAAAGGCGCCGGTTACGTCAGCCCGTTCGGCGAAATGGTCGCCAACGACATCCTTCCCAAAGCTGCGTCCCAGAGCTGAGGCGCCGCCATGAACCTTGAAAAATTAAGTCATCGATTGGCGCCCTGGGCGCTGCCGATCCTGTTGCTGGCGGTATGGCAGTTGTCGGTGTCGGCCGGTTGGTTGTCGACACGTATTCTGCCGGCACCCAGCGCGGTGATCGAAGCCGGTATCAGCCTGGTCCGCAGCGGCGAAATCTGGACGCACTTGGCCATCAGTGGCTGGCGTGCGGGCCTGGGTTTTGTGATCGGCGGCAGTATCGGCCTGGCCCTGGGCTTTATCACCGGCCTGTCGACCTGGGGTGAACGCCTGCTGGACAGCTCGGTGCAGATGATCCGCAACGTGCCGCACCTGGCGCTGATCCCGTTGGTGATCCTGTGGTTCGGCATCGACGAGACGGCGAAGATATTTCTGGTCGCCCTCGGCACGCTGTTCCCGATCTACCTCAACACCTACCACGGCATCCGTAACGTCGACCCGGCGCTGGTAGAAATGGCCCGCAGTTATGGCCTGTCCGGTTTCAGCCTGTTTCGCCAAGTGATTTTGCCGGGCGCCTTGCCTTCGATTCTGGTGGGCGTGCGCTTCGCGCTGGGCTTTATGTGGCTGACGCTGATCGTTGCGGAAACCATCTCCGCCAGTTCCGGCATTGGCTACCTGGCGATGAACGCCCGGGAGTTCCTGCAAACCGACGTGGTGGTACTGGCCATCGTGCTCTACGCCGTACTCGGCAAGCTGGCAGACCTGGCGGCGCGTGGCCTGGAGCGTGTCTGGTTGCGCTGGCACCCGGCCTATCAAGTGAATAAAGGAGGTGCGGCATGACCGCTCAACAACCTCCACGCCTGCTGCGGGGCATTCCCCTGGCAGTGCGCAAGTTGCGCAAGGCTTTCGGCGCGCGGGAAGTGCTGAAGGAAATCGACCTGCATATCCCGGCCGGTCAATTCGTCGCGGTCGTGGGCCGTAGCGGCTGCGGCAAAAGTACCTTGCTGCGCCTGCTGGCGGGCCTGGACAAAGCCAGTGGCGGCGAATTGCTCGCCGGTTCCGCGCCGCTGAGTGATGCGATTGAAGACACGCGGTTGATGTTCCAGGAAGCGCGCCTGCTGCCGTGGAAAAAGATCATCGACAACGTGGGCCTGGGCCTCAAGGGCAACTGGCGCCCGCAGGCGTTGGAAGCGCTGGAAGCGGTCGGCCTGGCCGAGCGCGCCAATGAGTGGCCGGCGGCGTTGTCCGGTGGCCAGAAGCAGCGCGTGGCCCTGGCCCGCGCCTTGATCCACCAACCACGTCTGTTGCTGCTGGACGAACCGCTGGGAGCCCTGGATGCCCTGACCCGGATCGAGATGCAGCAACTGATCGAGAACCTCTGGCAGAAGCACGGCTTCACCGTGCTGCTGGTGACCCACGACGTCAGCGAAGCCGTGGCCATTGCCGACCGGGTGATTTTGATCGAAGACGGCGAAATCGGCCTCGACCTGCACGTGGAACTCCCACGTCCGCGGGTACGTGGCTCCCACCGCCTGGCGGCGCTGGAAACCGAAGTGCTTAACCGTGTGTTGTCGCTGCCCGGCACCCCGCCGGAACCCGAACCTGTTTCACCGCTGCCTACGCAATTGCGTTGGGCTCAATAACTCACTTGTCTTACACAGGAAGAACGACCATGACTATTAAAGCCATCAACGTACGTAACCAGTTCAAAGGCACCATCAAGGAAATCGTCGAAGGCGACGTGCTGTCGGAAATCGACGTACAGACCGCGTCCGGCATCGTCACTTCCGTGATCACCACGCGCTCGGTGAAAGAGCTGGAACTGGTGATTGGCAGCGAAGTGATTGCCTTCGTTAAGTCCACCGAGGTGTCGATCGCCAAGTTGTGATTGGCGTTCTTGAAACCGCCATCGCAGGCAAGCCAGCTCCCACATTTTGATCTGTGAACGCAGTCAAATGTGGGAGCTGGCTTGCCTGCGATAAGGCCTTTGTGGGCAACACATCAATCAGGCAGTGACTACCCGCTTGGGCAAGAACGCCGGCAGGTAAAGCCCCACATACGCATCAAATACCCGCATGCCTTCCTCGGCCATGCGCGGGGTGATCTGCCCGTGCTGATGCACCGAGCGCGCATAGACCCGGTCGCTCAGCTCCAGGGCCAGGGCAAACACGTCGACATCGGCGGGCAGGCTCGGCACTTCGAAGTGCCGGTTGAATACCTCATACATCAGGTTTCCCAACTCCAGATCGTGCTGGCGGTCGGCCTGTGTCACTTCGGTCAGCCCGTGCTGGGCCAGGATCAATTGCCGGGCGGCGGCGTCGTTGCTGTAGATGCTGAGCATGCGCTGCTCGACCACGCAGGACAGGTCGCGCCAGTGCTTGAGTGAATCATGATCGATGGGCGCCTGAATGGCTGCGCGGAAGGCTGCATGGACGTCGGCGGTCAACGCCTCCAGCAGCGCCGGCACGCTGGCGAAGAAGTGGTACACCGATGACGGCGGAATCTGCGCCCGTTCGGCCACGCTGTAGATCGACAGGCTCGCCACGCCTTCGGCGGCCAGCAAGGTGCGGGCGGCGTCGAGGATCGCGTCGATCCGGGCCTGGCTGCGGGCGCGGGGTTTGCGAGGGGCGACGGGGCGATTCATTGAAGTCTCCTACAGGGTAGCGGGCATTGTACGCAGAGCCACTGGATGATCCATACCCTGTGGCGAGGGAGCTTGCTCCCGCTGGACTGCGCAGCAGGCCCAAGACCTGCACCTCGGTTCCGCCTGAAAGAACCCGGTGTTCTTATTGGGGCCGCTTCGCAGCCCAGCGGGAGCAAGCTCCCTCGCCACCACAGGCATAAAAAAACGCCGCAAGCCAAAAGCCTGCGGCGTTCTTTTTAACCCGGCAACCGCTTACACGGTATGCAGGTACCAGTTGTACTCAAGGTCGGAGATGGAGTGTTCGAACTCTTCCAGCTCACTTTCCTTACAGGCGACGAAGATATCGATGTATTTAGGATCGATGTACTTGGCCATCACCTCGCTGTCGTCCAACTCGCGCAGGGCATCGCGCAGGTTGTTCGGCAGGCTCTGTTCGTTCTGCTCGTAGCTGTTGCCTTCCACCGGTGCGCCAGGCTCGATCTTGTTGGTCAGGCCGTGATGCACGCCCGCCAATACCGAAGCCATCAGCAGGTAAGGGTTGGCGTCGGCGCCGGCCACACGGTGTTCGATACGTACGGCGTCGGACGAGCCGGTCGGTACGCGAATCGCCACGGTGCGGTTATCCAGGCCCCAGCACGGCGAGTTCGGCACGTAGAACTGTGCGCCGAAACGACGGTAGGAGTTGACGTTAGGGCACAGGAACGCCATTTGGGCGGGTAGGGTCTCCAGCACACCGCCGATCGCGTGACGCAATGCGGCGTTCTGCTCGGGATCCTCGCTGGCAAAGATGTTCTTGCCGTCCTTGTCCAGGATCGAAATGTGCACGTGTAAACCGTTGCCTGCCTGGCCCGGGTAAGGCTTGGCCATGAAGGTGGTGTCCATCTCATGGTCGTAGGCGATGTTCTTGATCAGGCGCTTGAGCAGTACCGCGTAGTCGCAGGCCTTTATAGGGTCGGCAACGTGGTGCAGGTTCACTTCGAACTGCGCCGGGGCACTTTCCTTGACGATGGCGTCGGCAGGGATGCCTTGCTCTTTTGCACCTTCCAGAATGTCCTGGAGGCAGTCGACGTATTCGTCGAGGTCGTCGATCAGGTAGACCTGTGTCGAGTGCGGGCGTTTGCCGGAGATCGGCGAGCGGGGCGGTTGTGGCCGGCCATTCACGTTCTCCTGGTCAATCAGGTAGAACTCCAGCTCGAATGCGGCGCAGATGGTCAGACCGAGGTCGTCAAATTTGCTTACAACTTGGCGGAGGACTTCGCGAGGATCGGCGAAGAAAGGTTCACCTTCGAGTTCGTGCATGGTCATCAGCAGTTGCGCGGTTGGGCGCTTTTGCCAGGGTTCATTGCACAGGGTGTCGGGGATTGGATAACAGATTCGGTCAGCATCACCGATGTCCAGACCCAGGCCGGTGCTTTCCACCGTTGAGCCGTTGATATCCAGGGCAAATAGAGAGGCAGGCAGGTTAATGCCCTTCTCGTAAACCTTGTGGAGGCTGGTGCGTTCGATGCGCTTGCCGCGCACCACACCATTCATATCCGCAATTAGAAGGTCTACGTACAGAACCTCAGGATGATCCTTAAGGAACGCGTTCGCTTCGTTAAGCTGAACGGCACGCGGGGGTACCGACATGATGCAACACCTTTGTTGTTAAAAATATCAATCATTGATCTCTTCGGGTTTCAGTCAACCCGAACGGCATGCCGAAGTCAAGCGAGGCCTTTTTTGCCCTAAAAAAGCGCCTTGAGGGCTTTTTTGGGGCTTTTTGGGGCAGTTTTTTGGGTTTGGTGCTCTTGGAACCAGCACGTTTGAGCGGGCCGTGTTGTATTTTTTACGGGGGTGTTGTGTAAAAAAATGAACAAGGCTAAGCTCGATTCAAACCCATAACAGCAATAATACCGGGGTGCTTCATGTCTCGCCTGCCGTTAATCGGCGTCACCGCCTGCTCCAAACAGGTCGGTCTGCATGCTTATCACATCAGTGGCGACAAATACGTCCGTGCAGTGGCCACCGCTGCCAAGGGCTTGCCATTGATCATTCCGTCCCTGGCGGACCTGCTCGACCCGGCCAATATTCTTGACGGCCTGGACGGCATTCTTTTTACCGGCTCACCTTCCAATATCGAACCCTTTCACTACGACGGTCCGGCCAGCGCGCCCGGGACTGCTCATGATTCTGCACGGGACCAAACCACCCTGCCGCTGCTGCGTGCCGCCATCGCGGCAGGCGTTCCGGTGCTGGGGATTTGCCGTGGCTTCCAGGAAATGAACGTTGCGTTTGGCGGCAGCCTGCACCAGAAGGTTCACGAAGTGCCGGGCATGATGGATCACCGCGAAGACGATACCCAGCCGCTGGACATCCAGTATGGCCCGGCGCACCCGGTGACGATCTCCCCGAATGGGGTATTGGCAGGCCTGGGCTTGCCGCCGACGATCCAGGTCAACTCGATTCATTCCCAGGGCATCGATCGCCTGGCGCCGGGTTTTCAGGTCGAGGCCACCGCCCCGGATGGCCTGATCGAAGGCTTTTCGATCCCCGCGGGCAAGGCTTTTGCTTTAGGAGTGCAATGGCACCCCGAATGGCAGGTAAGCTCTAACCCGCACTACCTCGCAATCTTCCAGGCATTTGGCAATGCCTGTCGAAAGCGGGTGATGCAACGCGACGCGGATGCTGCGTCAACTTACGCCTGACCTTTAATGGATGTCAGGAAACACAGCCCAGAGGCATTTATGAGTAACAACCTCGACCAGCTCACCGATTGGTTGAAAGACCACAAGATCACAGAAGTCGAATGCATGATTGGCGACCTCACCGGCATCACCCGGGGCAAGATCTCGCCGACCAACAAGTTCATCGCCGAAAAAGGCATGCGCCTGCCCGAAAGCGTTCTGTTGCAGACCGTGACCGGCGACTATGTCGAAGACGACATCTATTACGAATTGCTCGACCCGGCCGACATCGACATGATCTGCCGCCCGGACGAGAACGCGGTGTACCTGGTGCCCTGGGCCATCGAGCCTACCGCCCAGGTGATCCACGACACCTACGACAAGCAAGGCAACCCGATCGAGCTGTCGCCGCGCAACGTGCTCAAGAAAGTCCTCAAGCTCTACGCCGACAAAGGCTGGCAGCCCATCGTGGCGCCGGAGATGGAGTTCTACCTGACCAAGCGCTGCGAAGACCCGGACTTCCCGCTGCAACCGCCGATTGGCCGTTCCGGTCGCCCGGAAACCGGTCGCCAGTCCTTCTCTATAGAAGCAGCCAACGAATTCGACCCGTTGTTCGAAGACGTCTACGACTGGTGCGAGCTGCAGGAACTGGACCTCGACACGCTGATCCACGAAGACGGCACGGCGCAGATGGAGATCAACTTCCGTCACGGCGACGCACTGTCCCTGGCCGACCAGATCCTAGTGTTCAAGCGCACCATGCGCGAAGCGGCGCTCAAGCACAACGTGGCGGCCACCTTTATGGCCAAGCCCATGACCGGCGAGCCCGGCAGCGCGATGCACCTGCACCAGAGCATCATCGACATCGCCACCGGCAAGAACGTGTTCTCCAATGAAGACGGGACTAAAAGTGAGCTGTTCCTGCACCACATCGGTGGCCTGCAGAAATTCATCCCCGAGCTGTTGCCGTTGTTCGCGCCTAACGTCAACTCGTTCCGCCGCTTCCTGCCCGACACCTCGGCGCCGGTCAACGTGGAATGGGGCGAAGAAAACCGCACCGTTGGCCTGCGGGTACCGGACGCGGGCCCACAAAACCGCCGGGTGGAAAACCGCCTGCCGGGCGCCGACGCCAACCCGTACCTGGCGATTGCCGCCAGCTTGCTGTGTGGCTACATCGGCATGGTCGAAGGCATCAGCCCAAGCGCGCCGGTGGTTGGCCGGGGTTACGAGCGCCGCAACCTGCGCCTGCCGCTGACCATCGAAGACGCCCTGGAACGCATGGAAAACAGCAAGACCATCGAGAAATACCTGGGTCACAAATTCATCACAGGCTACGTCGCGGTCAAGCGGGCCGAGCATGAAAACTTCAAGCGCGTGATCAGTTCGTGGGAGCGGGAATTCCTGCTCTTCGCCGTCTGATGCGCCGGGCGCGCCCTTTAAACGGCGCGTCCTCACCTGAAACATCTAGGAGATTGGTATGTCCAGCAACAACCCGCAAACCCGTGAATGGCAAGCCTTGAGCAGCGATCACCACCTGGCGCCGTTCAGCGACTTCAAGCAATTGAAAGAGAAAGGCCCACGGATCATCACCAAAGCCCACGGCGTCTACCTGTGGGACAGCGAAGGCAACAAGATTCTCGACGGCATGGCCGGCCTGTGGTGCGTGGCGATCGGTTACGGTCGTGATGAACTGGCTGATGCGGCCGCCAAGCAGATGAAAGAGTTGCCTTACTACAACCTGTTCTTCCAGACCGCCCACCCGCCGGTGCTGGAACTGGCCAAAGCCATCTCCGATATCGCCCCGCAAGGCATGAACCACGTGTTCTTCACCGGTTCCGGCTCCGAAGGCAACGACACCATGCTGCGTATGGTCCGCCACTACTGGGCGATCAAAGGCCAGCCGAACAAGAAAACCATCATCAGCCGCAAGAATGGCTACCACGGCTCCACCGTGGCCGGCGCCAGCCTGGGCGGCATGACCTATATGCATGAGCAGGGCGACTTGCCGATCCCGGGCATCGTCCACATCGCCCAGCCTTACTGGTTCGGCGAAGGCGGCGACATGAGCCCGGAAGAGTTCGGCGTGTGGGCCGCGAACCAGCTGGAAGAGAAGATCCTGGAGCTGGGCGTGGACAACGTCGGTGCCTTTATTGCCGAGCCGATCCAGGGTGCCGGTGGCGTGATCGTGCCGCCAGACAGCTACTGGCCGCGCATCAAGGAAATCCTCGCCAAGTACGACATCCTGTTCGTGGCCGACGAAGTGATCTGCGGCTTTGGCCGCACCGGTGAGTGGTTCGGTAGCGACTTCTTCGGCCTCAAGCCCGACATGATGACCATCGCCAAGGGCCTGACCTCGGGCTACATCCCGATGGGCGGCCTGATCGTGCGCGACGAAGTGGTCGCGGTGCTGAACGAAGGCGGTGATTTCAACCACGGCTTCACCTATTCCGGTCACCCGGTGGCGGCAGCGGTTGCCCTGGAAAACATCCGCATCATGCGCGATGAACAAATTGTTAAGCGCGTTCATGACGAAACGGCACCCTATTTGCAAAAGCGTCTGAGGGAACTGGCTGATCACCCGTTGGTGGGTGAAGTTCGCGGTGTGGGCATGCTCGGTGCGATTGAGCTGGTTCAGGACAAGGCAACGCGCAAGCGTTACGAAGGCAAGGGCGTTGGCATGATCTGCCGCACGTTCTGCTTCGAGAATGGCCTGATCATGCGCGCCGTGGGCGACACCATGATCATTTCGCCGCCGTTGGTGATCAGCAAGGCCGAGATAGACGAGTTGGTGACCAAGGCGCGGCACTGCCTGGACCTGACTTTGGCGGCATTGCAGGGCTAAATGCTAGGCTCAGAACGCAGCGCCTGCTGGGCGCTGCTTCCGGGATGTTAGAAAAGCGGGGCATTGGTTGAAAGCCGGCCCTTGAACTTGCCAGACTGTCGCCCTGTTTTGTTGCCCTTAGACGGGCTGCGAAACACGTTGTACTTAAAGAACGAACGTGGCCCAAAAAAGAAAAAATTGGAGCATGACCGAATGAAGGCATTAGGTTTGAAGAACGCTGGCAAGACCCTCCTGGCCTTGTCCCTGATGGGGGCCATGGCAGGCGCGGCGCACGCCGACGATAAAGTGCTGCACGTTTATAACTGGTCCGACTACATCGCACCGGACACCATCGCGAACTTTGAAAAAGAGTCCGGGATCAAGGTGGTCTATGACGTGTTCGACTCCAACGAAACCCTGGAAGCCAAGTTGCTGGCAGGCAAGTCCGGTTACGACATTGTCGTGCCGTCGAACAACTTCCTCGCCAAGCAGATCAAGGCCGGTGTTTACCAGGAGCTGGACAAGTCCAAGTTGTCGAACTACGACAACCTGAACAAGTCGCTGCTTAAGGCCGTGTCCGTCAGTGACCCGGACAACAAGCACGCCTTCCCGTACATGTGGGGCTCGATCGGCATCGGCTACAACCCCGAGAAGGTCAAGGCCGCACTGGGCATCGACAAGATCGACTCGTGGGACGTTATCCTCAAGCCGGAAAACCTCGCTAAGCTCAAAGGCTGCGGTGTGAGCTTCCTCGATTCGCCAACCGAAATGCTGCCGGTAGCGCTGCATTACCTGGGCCTGCCGACCGACACCCAGAAGAAAGAAGACCTCAAGCAAGCCGAGGCCCTGTTCCTCAAGCTGCGTCCTTCGATCGGTTACTTCCATTCGTCCAAGTACATCTCCGACCTCGCCAACGGCAACATCTGCGTCGCCGTGGGTTACTCGGGTGACGTGCAACAGGCCAAGTCCCGCGCGGCTGAAGCCGGTGGCAAGGTCAAGGTTGCCTACGACATTCCGAAAGAAGGTGCCGGCAGTTTCTATGACATGGTCGCCATCCCTAAAGATGCCGAAAACGTCGACGCTGCCTACAAGTTCATGAACTACCTGCTCAAGCCGGAAGTCATGGCGGGCATTACCAACAGCGTGCGCTTCCCGAACGGTAACGAGAAAGCCACCGCATTGGTCGACAAAGACATCACCAGCGACCCAGGCATTTATCCGCCAGCGGACGTGCAAGCCAAGCTGTATGCCATTGCTGACTTGCCGGCTGCTACTCAGCGGGAAATGACCCGCAGCTGGACCAAGATCAAATCGGGCAAGTAAGCCGCTTTGATAGCTGTTTTGCTAACTGCCGCGATGCGCGCGGTGGTTAGCGAAACAATTAAATGACAGAAAGTTTTGCCGGATCGGTTTATCGAGGGTAAGTTGCGCGCCGGTTTTGTTGCCGGGCAACAACTTCGGGCCCAACTATTAAGAGGACCTCCACTTGCCAATTTCTTTATTTCGCAAAGCCATGCTGGTGGGTGCAGGTATCACGCTGGCTGTCAGCGTGCAGGCCGCGCCGACGGTGCATATTTATAACTGGTCGGACTACATTGGCCCGGACACCCTGGCCAACTTTGAAAAAGCCACCGGCATCAAGCCGGTCTACGACGTGTTCGACTCCAACGAAACCCTGGAAGGCAAGCTGCTTGCTGGTCGTACCGGGTATGACGTGGTCGTGCCGTCCAACCACTTCCTCGGCAAGCAGATCAAGGCCGGGGCGTTTCAGAAAATCGACAAGTCGCAACTGACCCACTACGCCAACCTCGACCCGGCGCTGCTCAAGCGTCTGGAAAAGAACGACCCGGGCAACCAGTACGCCGTGCCGTATCTGTGGGGCACCAACGGTATTGGTTACAACGTAGATAAAGTCAAAGAAGTGCTGGGCGTCGACAAGATTGACTCCTGGGCCGTGCTGTTCGAGCCGGAAAACATGAAGAAGCTGGCGAGCTGCGGCGTGTCGTTCATGGACTCGGCGGACGAAATGCTGCCGGCGGTGCTCAACTACATGGGCCTGAACCCCAACAGCACCAACCCTGAAGACTACAAGAAGGCCGAAGAGAAACTGCTGAAAGTGCGTCCCTACGTGACCTACTTCCATTCTTCCAAGTACATCTCCGACCTGGCCAACGGCAACATCTGCGTGGCGGCAGGCTTCTCCGGTGATGTGTTCCAGGCCAAGGCCCGCGCGGCCGAGGCGGGCAAAGGCGTGAACATCGCCTACGTGATTCCGAAAGAAGGCGGCAACCTGTGGTTCGACGTGCTGGCCATCCCCAAGGATGCCACCAACGTCAAAGAGGCCCTCGCCTTCATCAACTATTTGCTGAAACCTGAGGTGATCGCTCAGGTCAGTGATTACGTCGGTTACGCCAACCCTAACCCAGGGGCGGACAAACTGATGGAGCAATCGATACGCACTGACGAAGCGGTTTACCCACCGCAGGCGGTTCTCGACCGGACTTTTGTCAACTTCGAGCTACCCCCGAAAGTGCAACGTTTGATGACCCGTAGCTGGACCAAGGTCAAGACGGGCAAGTAAGGCTCAAACTATCCAAGGCTGGCCCATTTTGGGCACGCTGCACTCTTTTTTTTCTGGGAGTTTCGTAAATGGCAGTTGCCTCCGGCGCCTATAAGAAAGCCCTCGAGGGCGACCAGTCACCTAAAAAGGTGCTGGTCAAAATCGACCGGGTCACGAAGAAGTTCGACGAGACGATTGCCGTGGACGATGTGTCCCTGGAAATCAAGAAAGGCGAGATCTTCGCCTTGCTCGGCGGATCGGGTTCGGGCAAATCCACTTTGCTGCGCATGCTCGCAGGCTTCGAGCGCCCAACGGAAGGACGCATTTACCTCGACGGTGTGGACATCACCGACATGCCGCCGTACGAGCGGCCGATCAACATGATGTTCCAGTCCTACGCCCTGTTCCCCCACATGACCGTGGCCCAGAACATCGCGTTTGGCCTGCAACAGGATAAGATCCCCAAGGCCGAGGTCGACGCCCGTGTGGCCGAGATGCTCAAGCTGGTGCAGATGAGCCAGTACGCCAAGCGCAAGCCGCACCAGCTGTCTGGCGGCCAGCGTCAACGGGTGGCCCTGGCACGCTCCCTGGCCAAGCGTCCGAAACTGCTGCTGCTCGATGAGCCGATGGGCGCACTGGACAAGAAGCTGCGTTCGCAGATGCAACTGGAGCTGGTGGAGATCATCGAGCGCGTGGGCGTGACCTGCGTGATGGTGACCCACGACCAGGAAGAGGCCATGACCATGGCCGAGCGCATCGCGATCATGCACCTGGGCTGGATCGCCCAGATCGGCAGCCCGATCGACATCTATGAAACGCCTACCAGCCGCCTGGTGTGCGAGTTCATCGGCAACGTCAACATCTTCGACACCCAGGTGGTGGACGACGCCGAAGGCCACGCAGTACTCAAGTGCCCGGACCTGGACCGCGACATCTACGTCGGCTACGGCATCGCCACTTCGGTGGAAGACAAGTCGGTGACCTACGCCATCCGCCCTGAAAAGCTGCTGGTGACCACCGAAATGCCGACCTGCGAGCACAACTGGTCCAGCGGCAAGGTGCACGACATCGCCTACCTCGGCGGCCACTCGGTGTTCTACGTCGAATTGCCGAGCGGCAAGCTGGTGCAATCCTTCGTGGCCAACGCCGAGCGCCGTGGCCAGCGTCCTACCTGGGGTGACCAGGTGTACGTGTGGTGGGAAGACGACAGCGGCGTGGTACTTCGCTCATGAACATGAAGAAGTTCAAACGCCAGCTGCAACGAATAACGCCCGGTGGCCGGCACGTGGTCATCGGGATCCCTTTCCTCTGGTTGTTCCTGTTCTTCATGCTGCCGTTCTTCATCGTCTTGAAGATCAGCTTTGCCGAAGCCGACGTGGCGATCCCGCCGTACACCGAGATCTACACCTTCGTTGAACAGAAACTGCAGTTGGTGCTGAACCTGGCCAACTACGGGATGCTCGGCGATGACGAGTTGTACATCGCGGCATACCTGGGCTCGCTGAAGATGGCGTTTTTCAGCACCATCCTCTGCCTGTTGATCGGCTACCCGATGGCCTACGCCATTGCCAGCGCGCGCAAGGAAATCCAGACCGTGCTGGTGCTGCTGATCATGATGCCGACCTGGACCGCGATCCTGATCCGGGTGTATGCGTGGATGGGCATCCTCAGCAACAACGGTTTGCTCAACGGCTTTTTGATGTCCATCGGGCTGATCAACGAACCGCTGCAGATCCTCAACACCAACATCGCGGTGTATATCGGCGTGGTCTATTCGTACCTGCCGTTCATGATCCTGCCGCTGTACGCCAACCTGGTGAAGCACGACCAGAGCCTGCTGGAAGCCGCCTCGGACCTGGGCTCGAGCACCTTCAACAGCTTCTGGAAAATCACCGTCCCGCTGTCCAAGAACGGCATCATCGCCGGTTGCATGCTGGTGTTTATCCCGGTGGTGGGCGAGTTCGTGATCCCGGAACTGCTGGGCGGCCCGGAAACCCTGATGATCGGTAAAGTGTTGTGGCAAGAATTCTTCAACAACCGTGACTGGCCGGTGGCGTCTGCCCTGGCGGTGGTGATGCTGGCGATCCTGATCGTGCCGATCATCCTGTTCAACCGCAGCCAAGCCAAAGAGATGGAGGGCAAGATATGAAGCGCGTCAGTTTCTCAAGCTTCATGCTGGTGGCGGGGTTGCTGTTCATCTACCTGCCGATGCTGATCCTGGTGATCTACTCGTTCAACGAATCCAAACTGGTGACGGTGTGGGGCGGTTGGTCGGTGAAGTGGTACGTCGGCCTGTTGGACAACACCCAGTTGATGGGCTCGGTGGGTCGCTCGCTGGAAATTGCCTGCTACACGGCGATTGCGGCAGTGGCACTCGGTACGCTCGCGGCCTTCGTGCTGACGCGTATCAGCCAGTTCAAGGGCCGCACGCTGTTTGGCGGCCTGGTAACGGCGCCGCTGGTAATGCCGGAGGTGATCACCGGTCTGTCGCTGTTGCTGCTGTTCGTGGCCATGGCGCAGATGATCGGCTGGCCCCAGGAACGTGGCCTGGTGACCATCTGGATCGCCCACACCACGTTCTGTTCGGCGTATGTGGCGGTGGTGGTGTCGGCGCGCTTGCGTGAGCTGGACCTGTCGATTGAAGAGGCCGCCATGGATCTGGGGGCGCGGCCGTGGAAGGTGTTCTTCCTGATCACCATCCCGATGATCGCGCCGTCGCTGGCGGCGGGTGGCATGATGTCGTTCGCGTTGTCCCTGGATGACCTGGTGTTGGCCAGCTTCGTGTCGGGGCCGGGTTCGACCACGTTGCCGATGGAAGTGTTCTCGGCGGTGCGCCTGGGGGTTAAACCCGAGATCAACGCCGTGGCCAGCTTGATTCTGTTGGCGGTGTCGATCGTGACCTTCCTGGTGTGGTTCTTCAGCCGCCGTGCCGAAGAGCACCGCAAGAAAGCCATCCAGCAGGCGATTGAAGAAGCGGCTGCGGATGGTTGGGAGAAACCGGCGGACTCGCGTCGCGCACCGGCACCGGTCTAACTGACGGAACCGGCTTAAAAAATGTGGGAGCTGGCTTGCCTGCGATGGCGGTGTATCAGTCAACAAATTAGTCGACTGTCACACCGCCATCGCAGGCAAGCCAGCTCCCACAGTAGTTTTGGGGTGTTTATAAGATTGTGTTTCAGGCCACCCAAGGCGACTTGCGAATCACCTCGACAAAGTTCATCGGCTTGAACCCAGGCTCCTGATCCACCAGTACATCGGTCTTCACGTTGCCAAACGTGGTCTGCGGACGATGGCGCAAGCCGTCGGCAAACGCGCAGATGATGCATTCCTTGAACCCTTCACCCCGTGGGTGCGCATGCACTACGGCTTCGCGCTGCACGCTGCTGAACGCCGCGTACTCCATCCCCAGCACGTCCATTTCCACGCCGGCCGTCACCAGTGCCACGGTCGGACGCAGATGCTTGGGCACGCCCGGCGTAGTGTGCAGGGCAATCGACAGCCATACCTGCTCGATATCGTCATCGCTCAGCCCGTACGGCTTGAGGAAGTCCGCCGCTGCGTTGGCGCCGTCCACTTCAAAACGTTCGTCGTCACTGCGGTGGCCTTCCACCAGGCCCAGGTCGTGGAACATGGCGCCGACGTACAGCAGCTCCGGGTTATACGCCAACTGCTGGCGCTCACCGCTCAGGGCGCCGAACAGAAACACCCGGCGGGAGTGGTGGTACAGCAGGTCGGATTCGATGTCGCGGATGTATTCGGTGGTGGCCTTGGCCAGGGCGCTGTCCGGGATCTTGATGCCGGCGATGGTGGTGCTCATGGTCGTTCTCCTCAAGAAAGCGCCGGGTTGGCGCCGATGAGTCCAGTCTGGTCGCGCGCCCGCGGGGGGGCTACCGTGGCGAGGGCGCGATCCCGGCCAATGTGCCGCGATATCGCGCCAAGGCTATGCGCGATCAACTGTAGGAGCTGGCTTGCCTGCGATAGCATCACCTCGGTATACCTGCTACACCGAGGTGTCTGCATCGCCGGCAAGCCAGCTCCTACAAGGGTTGTGTTTATTCAGTTAGAAAAAGGTGTTCCTGCTCATGGGCAAAACCGTTGCCATCCTGATCTTCCCCGGCGTTCAGTCACTGGACGTGACCGGGCCCCTGGATGTGTTCTGCGAGGCCAACCGTTTTCTGCCGCCCGGGGAGCATTACCAGCTGGACGTGATTGGCCTGGGCCACGGCAACATGGCGTGCTCCAACGGCTTGTCGTTGCAGGCTCACCGGCATTTCAGCGAGGCCCTCGAGCCCTACGATTTGCTGTTGATGGCCGGCGGGCCGCAGTTGCCCTTCGAGGATTTCGGCCCGGCCTTCAATCAATGGCTGCGTGACGCCAGCGCCCGCGCCAAGCGCTTCGGCTCCATCTGCAACGGTGCCTTCCTGCTCGCCCGCGCCGGTTTGCTGGACGGGCGCACCGTCACCACTCACTGGGGCGACGCCGCCGGTCTGGCCGGTTTGTGCCCGTCGGCCCAGGTGGAAGCCGACCGCCTCTACGTGCAGGACGGCAACCTCTACACCTCCGCCGGGGTGACGGCGGGCATCGACCTGTCGCTGTACCTGCTGGCCCAGGATCACGGCCCGGAAGTGGCCCTCAGCGTGGCCAAGCGTCTGGTGGTATTCACCCAGCGTTCGGGTGGGCAGTCGCAGTTCAGCCCGTTTCTTACGCCCCACGCCGAAGCCACCTCGGCGGTGGCATTGGTGCAGCTGTATGTATTGGCGAACCTGACGGGGGACCTGACCATCGCCGATCTGGCCAAGGCGGCGAACATGAGCGCGCGCAACTTCTCCCGGGTATTTGCCCGGGAAGCGCAGATCACCCCGGCGGAGTTCGTCGAGCGTGCGCGGGTGGACGCGGCGCGGGTGATGCTGGAAAGCACCCACGCGCCGCTCAAGACCGTGGCGTATCAATGCGGCTTTCGCGATGCCCAGCACATGCGCAGTGTGTTCAATCGCCGGCTGGGCGTGACGCCGCAACAATTCCGGCTTAACTTTGCGGCGCCGGTGTGAGCGTGTCGTAGGCTTCCAGGGCGCGCAGCGAGTAGATGTACGCCGCGCCGGCATTCAGCGAGATTGCCGTGGCCAGGGTCGCGGCCACTTCTTCGCGGGTGGCGCCGGCCTTGATCGCCGCATCGGCATGCACGCCGATGCAACCGTCGCAGCGGGTGGTGATGGCCACGGCGATGGAAATCAGCTCACGGGTCTTGGCATCGAGGACGTTGTTTTCCTCGGCAGCTTCCCCCAGCGCCATGTAGGCTTTGACCATCTTCGGGTTGCTCTTGCCCAGTGCGCCAAAGGCTTTCTTCACGGTAGGCAGCAAGTCGGACCAGTTATTGAACATTGCGTTAACTCCTCAGCGGGTTTGGGTGTGACGCCAGTCTGCGCGGTTCAGGTTTGGCGCTTTTGTTCGATCCACTCACCTTTTTGACCGATGCTCGCAAATGAACTCCATCGACACCCTGATCGCCTTGGCCAACCTGCGGGGCAGCCTGGACCTGCGTTGCCAGTTCCAGGGCGCCTGGGCCATGGACCACGAGCCCGAGCCGCTGGGCGTGGCGCCGTATCACATTGTGCTGGCGGGCACCTGCCGCGCCGAATTGTCCGGCGGCCAGCAGGTGACACTGGAGGAGGGCGACATCCTGTTGATGCCCGGCGGCGCGACGCACCTGGTGCGCAGCCAGGGCGCGCGGGTGAAGCCGGTGGCGCAGACCGTGATCGAGGGCGGTTTGCTGCCGATCCATCGCCTGGGGAGCGATCAGCCGGACGTGGACATGCTCTGCGGCAGCTTTCGCTACAACCGCCAGTCGTTGTTGTTCAGTGCGTTGCCGGACTACCTGGTGGTGTCCAGCCGGCAGTGGCAGGCCGATGGGCAGTTGGCGGCACTGATCGCCTTGCTGCGCAGCGAGGCGGACGGTCAGCAGTTGGGCGCGCGGTTTTTTATCGATGCGCTGTCATCGGCGTTGTTCACCCTGATTTTGCGGGCCTGGCTCACACAGCAAGCGCCGGCGGCGGGCACCTTTGCCTTGCTGGCCGACAAGCGCCTGGGCAAGGCCTGGCAGGCGATGCTGGCCGAGCCTGGCCATGAGTGGACCATCGACAGCCTGGCCAGCGCCGCGTCGATGTCCCGGGCGACGTTCATGCGGGCGTTTGTCAAAGTGGCGGGTGTGTCGCCGTGGGTGTTGTTGACGCAGTTGCGCATGGAGTTGGCGTTCAACCTGCTGCATCAATCGCGGTTGAGCCTGACGGATATTGCCGCCCAGGCGGGGTATCAATCCCAGGCGGCGTTCAGCAAGAAATTCAAGGAAACCTACGGTGAGGCGCCGGGGCGCATGCGCGCCCGGTAGACGCAACAACACAGGTCGAAATGTGGGAGCCGGGCTTGCCCGCGATGGCATCACCTCGGTTTAACTGAGACACCGAGGCGTCTGTATCGCAGGCAAGCCAGCTCCCACACAGTCCGTATTTCAACCACCTACCTGGCCGGCAACAGCTTCAGCGTACTGCGAGTATTCGCCGTCACTTCCTCATCATTGAAATGCGCCTGCTCATACCCGCCTTCGATGTACGTTTCCGCCTGGTCGGCGTAGTGCTTGTCGAACGGCACGCCACTCTGTCCGACCGGGTTGATGGTCAGCGCATGCGCAGCATCGGCGAAGTCGATCAGGCGCCGGGTCGATGGGCCGTAGGTGACTGGCCATGGCGCCGGGCCGATCTGGGCGGATTGGTTGTTGGGCACTTCATGGGTGCCGGGAGCGGCAAACGGGCCGACGTTGACGATCTTGTCCAACGGCTTCTGCGAGCCCAGCGGATGGCCGTGGGTCAGGGTGTGGGCCTTGCCCCATTGCCATTGCGCCGGGTCATCGCCGAAGGTCGCCTTGAGGTGTTGCAGGCTGTTGTCCCAGGCGAGCTTGACGGTGTCGGCGCGGTGGCCGTCCCACCATGGCGAGTCCGGCGACGCGGCCAGGCGCGGCAAGGCGGCGTCCACCACGCGGGTGGTGAGCAATGTCTTGAACATCGCGTCGCCCAGTTTCGGACGGAACGCCGCATCGGTGAGGTTGAACAGGAACTGGTTGAACAGCGTGGCACTGGTGGAGTCCAGCGGGTAATCGCCTTTCCAGGTTGCCAATTGCTCCACCAGTTTCAACTGCGCCGGGTCCTTGACCACTTCACGCAGCACCGGCAGCAGCGGCGCCAGCAGCCGTGGGCCGTAGGCGGTGGTGGTGCCGAGCTGCAAGGCCTGGCTGTTGTTCACGTCCCATTTCACGCTGTTGTCGCTCAGTTGGGCGTTCAACTGCTGGCCACGGTCAGCCAGGTTGTAATACCCGGGGATCGGCATGCCGGTAGGCGACGCCGGCTGGGCGTTGGCGGACACCACATAACCCCGTGTCGGGTTTTCTTCCTGGGGGTTGGCGCTGAACGGGTAGAACCCGAGTTTGTCCGCCTGTGCGGTGCTGCCGTCGAGGATAAAGCCCGGGTTGACCCCGGCCGGGCGGATCGGCAATTGCGCCGCCGCCCACCAGCCGATATCCCCCTTGGCATTGGCCCACACGATGTTCAAGCCGGGGGCCTGGACCTTGGCGGCTGCGGCCCGGGCCTTGGCCAGCGTGTCGGCACGGTTGAGCTGGTAGAAGCCTTCGAGGATCGGGTTCTCGGTATCCAGGAACGCCCACCACATGGCGATCGGCGTCTTGCCGGCATTCTCGCCGAGTACGTCATTGATGATCGGGCCGTGGGGCGAGCTGCGCAGGGTCAAGGTCACCGGGTCCTGGCCCTTGACCGCGATCTGCTGCTCGCTGCTGGTCATGTCCACCCATTTATCGTGGTACCAGACCTGGTTGGGATTGTCCGGGTTGACCTTCTCGGCGATCAGGTCGAGGTCATCGTTCTGGAACATGGTCAGGCTCCAGCCGAAATCCTTGTTGTGGCCCAGGAACGCCACCGGCACCAGCGCGTTGTGATACCCGTAAAGCTCGAAGCCAGGTGCCGACAGCTGCGCCTCGTACCACACCGACGGCACCGAGAAGCGGATGTGCGGGTCGCCCGCCAGCAATGGCTTGCCACTCTTGGTGCGGCTGCCGCTGATGGCCCAGGCGTTACTGCCTTCGAACTGCGGCAGGCCGTTGTCGGCCAGGGCCTGCTCGCTCAATTGGGCGATGGCGCCGAGGTCTTTCCAGTCACCGGCGGCCAGGTTCAGCGCGCCCTTGGGCTGCCAGTCGAGGTCGAAGACCTTCAGGTAATCGTTGCCCAGTTGATCGCGTACGTACGTCAGCAAGGGTTCGGTGCGAAAGGCGGCGGCAAAGCTGTAGGCCAGGTAGCCGGCGACGCTGATGGTGTCTTCGGCGGTAAACGGGCGCTTGGGGATGCCCAGTACGTCGAACTCCATCGGCCTGGCGTGGCTGTCCTGATACTGGTTGACGCCGTCCAGGTAGGCTTGCAGAGCCTTCCAGGAGGCCGACTCATGGTCCATGTGCTCCACGTAGCTCAGGGCGCGTTCGCGAATGCGCAGGCTGCGGAACAGTTTGTCGGTCTCCAGCAGCTTGGGGCCCAGCACTTCGGCCAGTTCGCCACGGGACAGGCGCCGCATGATCTCCATCTGGAACAGCCGGTCCTGGGCGTGCACATAGCCGAGGGCGCGGTACAGGTCGGTCTCGTTCTCGGCGCGGATATGCGGCACGCCACGGTCGTCGTAACGCACGGTGACCGAGCCTTGCAGGTGGGCCAGCTCCACCGTGCCCTGGCGGGTCGGCTGCTTGCTGTACACGTACCAGCCGGCACCCACCATAAGGGCGACGAGCAGGATGGCCAGCGCGGTCAGGATGCGTTTCATGGGGTGTCCCTTATGAGTGATCCGGGCAGTTTAGTGGGTTTGGCGAGCGGTGAGGAAGAAGCTGTTGGCTTCGTGTTCCCTGAACCTCACCTGCATGAAGTGGGGGTTCTGAAGTTCGACGCGGATGGGCGGGTTATTATGTTTACTCTGTTACATGAAACCAGCGGCGCCGTGATCAACCAGGCCATCCGGGCGCGCCTTTGCTATCACTTTCGGAATGCAATTTATGACAGATCCCAGCCGTGCACAGGTGCCTTATGCCTGCTGCATGGAAACGCCATCGCTGATCAGCAGCTTTTTGCGATACCCGCCGGTTGGCTTCAACGCCCAGCTGTCAGCACAGGGACTGCCGTACTTTTTCACCCGGTTTGACCTGCAAACCACCGCCGACGACGAGTTGCGTGCCCGCCTGCGCGGTTGGCCGGGGTACCGTTTGTGGCAGTCTTGGCTGCAGGTCGACAGCTGCTTTGTCGGCACCACGGTCAGCGAATATTCGCCGTTCCCGCAGGACGTGCCGCCCCAGGACATGGCGCAATGGCTGCAACAGGCGTTGGCGCCACAACGCGCACTCACCATCGTCAAAGATGTGCCGCTGGATTCTCCGCTGCTCAGCGTCGAGGACAATCGCTACGCACAGGCGCTGATCGAGGCCTGCACCCAGCGCGGGTTCATCAGTGTCGAGGGCCAGGCGCTGGCCTATGTGCCCATCGACTTCACCTCGGTTGACGAGTATCTGTCGCGGTTGTCCCACAGCCGCCGGCGCAATATCCGCCGCAAGTTGCGCAGCCGCGAGGCGTTGCGCATCGAGATCCTGGGCACTGGCGACGCGCGGTTCAGCGATGAGCAATGGCAGCAGGAACTGTATCGGCTCTACAAGGCAGTGTACGAACAGAGCGAAATCCATTTCGATTTGCTCACGCCTGAATTCTTCATCCAGTTGCTGACCGATGCCGACAGCGGTGGGCATGTGTTCTGCTATTGGGATGGGGATGAGCTGGTGGGCTATAACCTGTGCTACCAGCAAGACGGCAAGTTGCTCGACAAGTACATCGGCCTGAATTACCCGCTGGCGCTGGAGCACAACCTGTACTTCGTCAGCTGGTTTGTGAACCTGGAGTACGCGCTGGAAAAGGGCCTGGAGTTTTATGTGGCGGGCTGGACCGACCCACAGGTCAAGTCCAGCCTCGGCGCCAGGTTCACCTTCACCCGCCATTTGGTCTGGGTGCGCAACCCGCTGTTGCGCAAGGTGTTGAACCGTTTCCGACACCATTTTGAAAGCGACATGCAGTGGCAGCAGGAGCAAACCGCATGAGTCAGGCCCGCCCCGCATTGATCCTCGATTTTGATGGCGCCGTGAATAACATTCCCGGCGCCCTTACCCTGCCGCTGCAAGCCTGGCAGGAGAAGATCCGTTTCGGCTGCCGCTGGGCGCAGTTCAAGGAGCTGGAGCGCGCCCTGCACGCGCAGATGCCCAGCGACTACGGCTGTGTGTTTACCGGCAGCGGTGACTATCACCACCTCAGCCAGTTGCTGTTGAACCGCCTGCCCACCCAGCAAAAAATCCAGCTGATCATTTGCGACAACCACCCGGACAACATGCGCTATCCGTTTGGTATCCATTGTGGGTCCTGGGTTTACTGGGCCAGCCGCCTGCCGCAGGTCGAGCATGTTCACGTGCTGGGCATTGGCTCGCCGGACATTTCCCTCAAGCACGCCTGGGAGAATCACTGGTCACCGCTGGTGAAACGCAAGCTGACCTACTGGAACACCAACGTCGATACCCGCTGGTTGAACTGGATCGGCGCAGGCCGCAGCAATCGGGCCTTCAGCAATGCCGACGAGTTGATGAGCGCGTTCCTGGCGCAGCTCGACCGTTCGCTGCCGGTGTATCTCTCCATCGATAAAGACGTGCTGAGCCCGGAGGTGGTGAATACCAACTGGGACCAGGGCGAGTTTCTGGAGAAGCATTTGAATGCGCTGATCGATGCATGCCATGGCAGCATTATTGGCGCCGACATTACCGGCGACGTGTCGGCCTACCACTACCAGAGCAAGTTCAAGCGTTGGCTGAGTGCGTCGGATGGCCAGGAAGAGTTGCCGGAGAACCAGGTGGTCATCTGGCAACAGCAGCAGAATGAGTTGAATGCGCGCTTGTTGACCCGTATCGATCAGAGCTGGGTCAGCGCTTAAGAATCCGCCGTAGATGGTCCAGCACCTGCTCAAACAGCTCATCGGTCAGCCAGTGGCTGTTGCTGATCGAGAGCGTCTGGGCGGCGAAGCTTTGCGCGCAGGGGATAGCGGCGCCTGGCTGTAGCAGTGAAGTGAGTGCCGGGTAGCCCGGCAATACGTGGATAAACAGGCGGGTGACGCCCAGGCCTGCCGTCCACAGCTGCGCCATGGCGGTATCGCGGGTTTGTGCGCTGGGCATCACCACCATCAGGAACGGCCAGGTGCCTTGCTGGCTTGGGCCGTCGGTCAACACCGACACGCCGGGCAAGCAGTTGAGCTGCGCCACGCGGCGCAAGGCGCGCAGGCGGCCTTGCTGCAAATGCTCGGGCAAACGTGCCAGCGCGGCGGCGCCGACCTTCTGGCGATAGCCGCCCAGCCGGTGCAACGGAATATCGTTGACGGAAAAATCGTCGCCCACCGCCGCCACTTCATCGCCCCGCGCCAACGCCGCCCGCAGTGGCTTGCCATACACGTACTTCAGGCCGCGCGGCTGATACGCCACGGCATAGCCCCACAGTTCGGCGCTGCGTTGCAGCTCCCAGCGCAGGCTGAAGGGCAAGTCCTGGCGGCATTGCCGGTGCAACGCCTGGTGTAATTCCGGATTGCGGCTGAACAGTACACCGCCTTCCGCCGTGGTCAGGCCTTTGCCCAGTGCCATGCTGAAAAAGCCGATGTCACCTTTTAGCCCGACGCTTTTACCGTCATCCAGCGCACCCATGGCTTGGGCCGCGTCTTCGATCACCGCCACGCCGAACGGCGCGGCAATGCGATTGGCGGCATCCACATCCGCCACGCGCCCGGCCAGGTGAGTGACGACGATCGCCAGGGTGTTTTCGTTGCACAACTGCGCCAACTGTTGTTCGTCGAGGTCGATGCTACCCGGCTTTAAATCGCACGGCACCACGCGCAAAGGCGGGCAGTGATGGGCCGCCAGGGCCACCAGCGGGCAGGTATAGGCCGGCACGATCAGTTCGGTGCGCCCGGGCATGCGCTGCTGCAGCACGCGCAGCGCCATGATCAGGGCGGCGGTGCCGGAGCAGGGCAGGGCCGGCGGCGGAATATCGAGTTGGTGGGCCAGGTCGCGGGCCAGGTCACCTGAAGTGCTGAATAGATCCTGCCAGCGCAGGGGAAGCCCCGCCGTCGGCGGGATCTCCCGTTGGCCGGCCACGCGGGTCATGACGCCAGCGTCTGCGAGGGTTCGGCCTCGACGGTCTTGCTCTCTTTGTCTTCACTGCGCGCCAGGCACAGGATGCCCGCAATGATCAGCGCGCCACCGACGATTTTCGGCAGGGTCAACGTGTCGTTGAACAGCCAGACAGAGATCAGCGTCACGCTGATCAGCTCAAGGTGTGAGGCCGCAAACGCCGGGCCGACTGGCGCGTATTTCAATAACGTCATCCAGGTGAAAAATGCGCCGATGTAGCCCACAAATGCGCCGTAGATCCATGGCGCACCGAACACGCGTATCAGCCAGGCGGCGTCCATCGTCAGTGGCTCGGCATGAATCGAGGCGAATTTGAAACTGACCTGCGCCAACGTATCGAAAATGATCAGCGACAGAAAACCCAGGATATAAAACCGTTTCATTACTCAAACCCCACGACGGTCACGCCACAGGCGATCAGCAGGATGCCGATCAACCGCCACTTGCTCAGGCTTTCCTTGAACAGGAAACGGCCCGCAATCATGATCACCACAATATTGATGGAGCCCAGCATCACGCCCACCGACAGCGGTACCAGCGTCAGGAAGGCCAGCCACAGCACGAATTCGAATACATAGCAGATGATGCCAAGCCAGATCCACGGGCGCTTGAGCATATGGCGCCAGTGGGCCATGCCGTCATGCTCGGCGCTGGCGGAGGCTGCGGCTTTGAACGCCAACTGGCCGGACGTATCAACGATAACGTTGAGGATCCAGAGGATGATGGTTAATTGGCTCATGTGTTCCCGTGTCGTCTGCTGGTACGGCTAGTCGCTTACGATACAGGAGCATGCCGATACAGTTGCTCGAGTTTGCCGAACGAACAGCGTCTGTTCAGCTTGCGCCCGGTCAGGGTGGAGAGGTTTCCCCGTTCCACTCGCAATAGCAGCCTACCGCCAGGGTGTGGGTCGCATTGACCTCGCGCCCGCCTTCGAGGGCTTGCAGGATGGGTTCGATAAAGCTGTTGCTCGAATTACACGTCAGCCCTTCGCTGTACGGCCCGAAATACGCGAGCTTGCCGCTGCGGTCCCAGATGCCCACGGCGGGGCTGGCAGGCAGGTGTTGGGCGCCGGGCACGGCCTTGAGGGGCTTCATCGCGCCGAGGGTGGCGGGCAGTTGGCCGTGGCTGCCGGCTTTTTGCAGGGAGTAGAACTCCACGCCCTGGGGCGCGTACTGCTCGATCAGCTCGCCGAGGTGCTGCTGGTTGCCGACGTTGCACGGGCAGGCCGGGTCCCAGAAGTGCACCAGGCGGATGGGGCCGGGGCCGGCAAGCTCGGCGGGCAGGCTCAGGCTGTCACCGGAAAACACCGCCGTATGCTCACTGAACGCCCGCAGGTAGCGCCCCTGGAACCAGTCATACGCCGCCCATAACACGCCGGCGCAAATAATCACGATCAGGCTGGCGAAGAGGGTGGTGCGGTAGGGCTGTCGCATCTGGATCAATCCTCGGAGGACGCGTAGCTTGCCATGCTTGCCCTGACAGATGAATATCGCGGCTCGATATTCATCTGTTCAACGCGTTGAAGCCACAGTCTGGAAGTTCTTATGCCCGTTACGTTTGACCCTGATCATCTACGCGAAAGCTTGCAGCCCCTGGTGGACGCGCAGCCGCTTTCTGCCGAGGCCCGGGTCTACCAGCGCTTCTACGGCCTCGACCTGGCGGCCCGCAAGGTGCCGGCAACAAGCCGCCTGGGGCGCTTTGCGGTGGACGGGTTCGAGGTGGTCTGCCAGGTCTGGTGGCCGCCCGTTCCGGTGGCAACGATGTTCCTGTTCCATGGCTTCTACGACCATATGGGCCTGTACCGCAACGCCGTGGATTGGGCGCTGGACCAGGGCTTTGTGGTGATCGCCTGCGACTTGCCGGGCCATGGCCTGTCCAGCGGCGAGCGGGCCAGCATCGATGACTTTGCGGTGTACCAGGACGTGGTGCAGGCGCTGTTTGAACAGGCCAGGGCCCTGCAATTGCCGCAGCCGTGGCATTTGTTCGGGCAAAGCACCGGCGGCGCTATCGTGGTGGATCACCTGCTGAATCACGGCGCCGACAGCCCGGCCCAGGGCAACACCTTCCTGCTGTCACCCTTGGTGCGGCCTCGCGCCTGGGGTTGGTCGCAGCTCAGTTATTACCTGCTCCGGCCGTTCGTCAAAGGTATCGCCCGGCGCTTCAGCGATAACACCAACGACCCGCAGTTCAAGCCGTTCCTGGAGGCCGACCCGCTGCAGCCTCGGCAGCTGCCGACCGCCTGGGTGGGCGCCCTGGCGCGCTGGATCAAGCGCATCGAAGCGGCGCCACGCAGTACGCGACGGCCGTTGATCGTGCAGGGCGAGGAAGACATGACGGTGGACTGGCAGCACAACCTGAAGGTGCTGCGCAGCAAATTCGACCAGCCGGAAGTGTTGATGCTGCCGCGCGGCAGGCATCATTTGGCGAATGAGATTCCAGAGATTCGGCAGCAATACTTCAGGTTTCTCACCGACCACCTGAAATAACGCTGTTCCCTGTGGGAGCAGGCAAGCCAGCTCCCACATCGTTTACGGTGCCAGGCTTGAAGTACTTTGCCCAACCGCCAGCCCGGCCCGGATCGCCGCCAATGCCGCCTTGTAGTAAGCCTTGCCATCTGGCGACTCCGCGAACGTCGCGAACTCTTCCAGCTCCGGGTCGGACAAATCCCGGTAGACGTACAGCAGCGTGTTGTTCAGGTCATTGCCAATCTGCTGCATCAGCCGCTCGCGCTGACCGTTCAGCATGCCTTGGGCCTGACCGCCGCCCAACAGGCCGGGGATCATCTGGCTCAAACTGTCAGCGGCCACACCGGCGATCGCCAGGCTGACTTCGGCCCCGGCTTCCCGCGCGGGCAGGGCCTGGGCCAGGTGGCCGATGATCAGGCTGCGGGTGGCGTCGGCTTCCATATGCGGCAAGCCCTGGGCATTCTTCGCCAGTTGATCGCGACGGGTCGCCAGCAGCTCGGCGGCGACAATCTTGCGGCCAAGGGGCGACTGGAAAAAGGCCAGGGCCGGCTTTGGGTCTGCCAGGTTCTTGCGCAGCTGTGCCTCGGCCCGCTGGTCTACCGACTGGGGCGCAAAGCGTTTATTGCTGTTATCCACCAGCGCCTGATACACGGCCGGCGGCAAGCTGTTGCGGTAGCGTTGCTGGGCGGCACTGAGGGCGTCATTAAAATGCGCGCGCTGGTCTGCCCAGCCGGCGACCTTGTACAACTGGTCATGGCCGTCTGCCCAAGCGGGCAAAACGCAGAACATCAGCAGGGAAAAAAACAAACGACGCATAGGGACTCCTGTCAGTCGGCCACTATTGTCCGTGTCGGGCGTAGGATTTGTCGAGAAATCCTATCGGTCACCTGACTAAAGTGTATTCAGACGCTCGGCGGCTCTGTCGGATTCACAGGCGTATGGATACTATGCGCGCCATGCCCATACCCTCCGATCACCCGCTGCTGTTACGCATTGTCGATGACCTGGCCGCACAAGGCTGGTCGCAGCAGAATATCTTCCTGCCCGAGGCTCTGACCCTCGAACTCGCGGCTGAGTGCCATAAACGCGCCGCTGAAGGTGAATTGGCACCGGCAGCCGTCGGACGCGGGCCGTCCCAGGAGATTCGCGAGGGCATTCGGGGTGACCATATCCAGTGGCTGGAGCCGGGCGAAGTGGTGGCCTGCGACAACTACCTGGAGTTAATGGATAGCCTGCGGGTGGCGATGAACCGGGGCCTGTTCCTGGGCCTGGAAGACTTCGAAAGCCACTTCGCGATGTACCCGCCGGGGGCGTTTTACCTCAGGCATGTGGACCGCTTTCGCGATGACGACCGGCGCATGGTGTCGGCGGTGATCTACTTGAACAACGCCTGGCTGCCGGAGCACGGTGGCCAGTTGCGCATGTACCTCAAGGGCGACGTCGAATACGATGTGGTGCCCACCGGCGGTTGCCTGGTGGTGTTCCTGTCGGGGGAAATCCCCCATGAAGTCCTGCCCGCCACCCGCGAACGCCTGTCCCTCACCGGCTGGTTTCGCCGGCGGGGTAACGAGCCGTTCTGATGATGCAAAAGATTCTGGTCAGCCGCTGCCTGCTGGGGCACCGGGTACGCTACGACGGAGGGGCCAGCGGGCCTTTCGACCAATTGGCCGCGTGGCAGGCCGAAGGGCGAGTGGTTGCCGTGTGCCCGGAAGTGGCGGGTGGCTTGCCGACGCCGCGCCCGTCTGCCGAGATTCCGGGCGGGCAGGGGGTTGATGTCTGGGAGGGCCGCGCCCAGGTGCTGACGGCCCTGGGCGAAGACTTCAGCGAAGCCTTTCTCGAGGGTGCCCGCCAGGCGCTGGCGTTGGTGCAACGCCACGACATCCGTATCGCCGTGCTCAAGGCCAACAGCCCGTCCTGCGGCAACCTGCTGACCTATGACGGCACGTTTACCGGCGTGAAGGTGACCGGCGAAGGCGTGACGGCGGCGCTGCTCAAGCGCCATGGGGTGCTGGTGTTCAGTGAGCTGGAGTTGCCTGAAGCGGCGGCGGCCCTGGCAAAACTCTCAAGCCCGACATAGATCAAAATGTGGGAGCTGGCTTGCCTGCGATAGCAGTGTATCAGCCTACATTTTTGGTGCTGACCCACCGCTATCGCAGGCAAGCCAGCTCCTACACTGACCGAGTCGTTTATTCGGCCTTGGCCACTGGCTTGCTCGCATCCATCCCGAACCATTTCTCCGACAGCGCCGTCAGCCGGCCATCGGCCTTCACCCGTTGCAGGGCCTTGTCCAGGCTGGCCTTGAACGCCGGGTTACCTTTCTGGAACGGAATCGCCAGGCTCAACGTCGGGCCCACATCTGCGCCTCCCTTCACCGGTAACTCGCTGTCGCGAATCGCGTAGGGAATCAGCAACCGGTCACTGATGGCCGCGTCGATCTGTTGGTCGGCGACGTCCTTGATCGGCTGTTTGGCATCGGCATAACTGCGCAAATCAACGCCTTCGGCGGTGCGCGCCTGCTCGACAAACTGACTGCCCTGGGCCACGCCCAATGCCTTGCCCTTGAGCGCTGCAAAGCTGCCCAACGGGCGTTGTTCCTGCTTGCGCACGATCAGCTGCGCGCTGGAGTAGCTGTAGGGCTCGCTGAAGTCGAAACGATCCGCCAGTTCAGGAGTCATAGCGATATGGTTGATTGCCACGTCGTACTTGGCGCTTTCCACGCCGGGCAGCAAGTCGGCGGCATCGACGGTGATAAAGGAGGGGCGTACGTCCATTTCCTTGGCCAGTAATTCACCCAGCTCCACTTCAAAGCCGGTGAGTTTGTCGCCTTCCTTGAAGTTGAATGGCGGGGTATTGGCTTCCAGGGCGATGCGCAGTTCACCACGGTCAAACACATCGTCGATCAGTTCGGCATGGGCCAAGGGGCTCATAAGGGGCAGTAAAAGTAACAGGCCAGGCAGGAAACGCATGGTCTCTCCTAAAGAATTCGAATGAGCGAGGCGTTGTTCAAGCTCGCTTTGCTATGGTGTTGAGTGCCTTGGACAGCAATTTGTCGCGAAGTTGTCATAACCCTACAGATTTCCCGGAAAAACTGGAGAAGTGAATGAAAGCTCTTTTGTCTCGTGCAACCCTGGCCAGCCTGCTATTGGGCGCTTCGATGCTGGCAACCGCCGCCGATGGCATCCCGCGTAGCGCGCCGCCTGAAGGTGCCAAGGTGTTTATCGTGTCGCCGAAAGATGGCGCCACCGTCGACAAGACCTTCACCGTGAAATTCGGCATGGAAGGCCTGAAACTGGCACCGGCCACCAGTCAGGACCCGGGCACCGGCCACCACCATCTGCTGATCGACCAGAAAGAATTGCCTGACGCCAGTGTGCCGATCCCGGCCACCGACACCGTGATCCACTACGGCAAGGCCCAGACCGAAACCGAGCTGACCCTCGCCCCAGGCAAGCACACCCTGCAACTGGTTGCCGGCGACAAACTGCACATGCAGTTCAACCCGACTGTAGCCTCGAAAGTCATCACGGTTAACGTCAAGTAAGATTTGTTCAGACAAAAAAGGGAGACCCGAGGGTCTCCCTTTTTTGTGCGCGTTTAACGATTAGAACAACACGCGGCTACGGATAGTGCCGTTGATGTGTTGCAGCTTCTCTTGCGCCAGGTCCGAGTACTCGGCGTCTACGTCGATCACTACGTAGCCGACTTTCTCGTTGGTCTGCAGGAACTGACCGGAAATGTTGATGCCGTTTTCCGCGAAGACCTTGTTGATCTCCATCATCACGCCAGGGATGTTCTGGTGGATGTGCAGCAGACGGTGCTTGCCAGGGTGAGCCGGCAGCGCTACTTCCGGGAAGTTGACCGAGGACACCGACGTACCGTTGTCGCTGTACTTGACCAATTTCTCCGACACTTCCAGGCCGATGTTGGCTTGGGCTTCAGCGGTGGAACCGCCGATGTGCGGGGTCAGGATCACGTTGTCCAGGCCACGCAGCGGGCTTTCGAAGATGTCGTCGTTAGAGCGTGGCTCTACCGGGAACACGTCGATGGCGGCGCCGATCAGGTGCTTGTCCTTGATCGCGTCGGCCAGGGCGTCCAACTCGACCACGGTGCCGCGTGCGGCGTTGATCAGGATCCCGCCCTTCTTGATGGCGCGGATTTCCTTCTCGCCGATCATCCACTGGGTCTCAGCGGTTTCCGGTACGTGCAGGGTTACGATGTCGGACATACCCAGCAGCTCGGTCAGGCTCGACACCTGAGTGGCGTTGCCCAGCGGCAGCTTGGTCAGGGTGTCGTAGAAGAACACCTGCATGCCCAGGCCTTCGGCCAATACCGACAGTTGAGTGCCGATCGAGCCGTAACCGACGATACCCAGCTTCTTGCCGCGGATTTCGAAGGAGTTGGCTGCGCTCTTGATCCAGCCGCCACGGTGGCAGGAAGCGTTCTTCTCGGGAATGCCGCGCAACAGCAGGATCGCCTCGGCCAATACCAGTTCGGCTACGGAACGGGTGTTGGAGTACGGTGCGTTGAACACCGCGATGCCGCGCTCGCGCGCTGCGTTGAGGTCGACCTGGTTGGTGCCGATGCAGAAACAGCCGACAGCCACCAACTTCTTGGCGTGATCGAAGATCTCTTCGGTCAGCTGAGTACGGGAGCGAATGCCGATAAAGTGCGCGTCGGCGATCTTTTCCTTTAACTGGGCTTCCGGCAGAGAACTGGTGATGTACTCAATGCTGGAGTACCCAGCGGCTTTCAGAACGTCGACAGCCGATGGGTGGACGCCTTCCAGAAGAAGGAACTTGATCTTGCTCTTATCGAGAGAAGTCTTGCTCATCTGCGTAAACCTGTATCCCGGAGAAAAATGGCAGGGAATCGAGCAGCGCGAGCTGACCCGGACGGCAGGAAAGCCGTCACCGCAGAACGCCCTTGGGCACTATCCTGCGGGGGCGGTATGCTAGCATACGTGCCCCGCTAAACACCCATTCCTGCGACGTGAAGCGTTCTCAGGATGACCATGAATTGTTCGAGAGTTCTGTCGATGACCCATCCTGCCCTGATTGATGAGCTGAAGACCCTGGTTGAGCCTGGCAAGGTCCTGACCGATGCTGACTCCCTTGAGGCTTACGGCAAGGACTGGACCAAGCATTTCGCGCCGGCCCCGGTCGCCATCGTCTTCCCGAAGACCACCGAACAGGTGCAGGCCATCGTCCGTTGGGCCAATGAACACAAGGTGGCGCTGGTGCCGTCCGGTGGCCGCACCGGCCTGTCGGCCGCTGCCGTTGCAGCGAATGGCGAAGTGGTTGTGTCCTTCGACTATATGAACCAGATCCTCGACGTGAACCTCACCGACCGCACCGCCGTGTGCCAGCCGGGCGTGGTCACCAAGCAATTGCAGAACGTCGCCGAAGAAAAAGGCCTGTATTACCCGGTGGACTTCGCTTCGTCCGGTTCCAGCCAGATTGGCGGCAATATCGGCACCAATGCCGGCGGGATCAAGGTCATTCGCTACGGCATGACCCGTAACTGGGTAGCCGGCATGAAGGTCGTCACCGGCAAGGGCGACCTGCTGGAGCTGAACAAAGACCTGATCAAGAACGCCACCGGCTACGACATGCGCCAGCTGTTCATTGGTGCTGAAGGCACCCTGGGCTTTGTGGTCGAAGCGACCATGCGCCTGGACCGTGCGCCGAAAAACCTCACCGCCATGGTGCTGGGCACCACCGATTTCGACTCGATCATGCCGGTGCTGCACGCCTTCCAGAGCAAGCTGGACCTGACGGCCTTCGAGTTCTTCTCCGACAAGGCCCTGGCCAAAGTCCTCGGCCGTGGCGATGTGCCGGCGCCGTTCGAGTCCGACTGCCCGTTCTACGCGCTGCTGGAATTTGAAGCGACCACCGAAGAGGTGGCCAACCAGGCCCTGGAAACCTTCGAGCACTGCGTCGAGCAGGGCTGGGTGCTGGACGGCGTGATGAGCCAGAGCGAAACCCAACTGCACAACCTGTGGAAGCTGCGCGAGTACATCTCCGAGACCATTTCCCACTGGACCCCGTACAAGAACGACATTTCGGTGACTGTGTCGAAAGTGCCGGCATTCCTGAAGGAAATCGACGCGATCGTCGGCGAACACTACCCGGACTTCGAAATTGTCTGGTTCGGTCACATCGGCGACGGCAACCTGCACTTGAACATCCTCAAGCCGGAAAACCTGAGCAAGGACGAGTTCTTCGCCAAGTGCGCCACCGTCAACAAGTGGGTGTTCGAGACCGTGCAGAAGTACAACGGCTCGATCTCCGCCGAACACGGCGTGGGCATGACCAAGCGCGATTACCTGACCTACAGCCGTTCGCCGGTTGAAATTGAATACATGAAGGCAGTGAAAGCGGTGTTCGACCCTAACGGGATCATGAACCCGGGCAAGATTTTCGCTGTTTAACAGTCCCTGAAGGAGTCGGTCCATGAGCTACCAGCACAAGTATGTCGACGGCACCAATATTCACTTTCCCCTGGGAAAAGTGGTGTGCATCGGGCGTAACTACGCCGAACACGCCAAGGAACTGGATAACCCGGTACCGACCGAGCCGCTGCTGTTTATCAAGCCAGGCAGCTGCGTAGTGGCGCTGGAAGGCGGTTTCGCCATCCCTACCGAGCGCGGTTCAGTGCATTACGAAGCGGAAATCGCGGTGTTGATCGGCAAGCCGTTGTCGACCAAGCCCAGCCGTGAGGAAGTGCTGGACGCCATCTCCGGTTTTGCCCCGGCCCTGGACCTGACCCTGCGGGACAAACAGGCCGAGCTGAAAGCCAAGGGCCTGCCGTGGGAAATCGCCAAGTCGTTTGATGGCGCGGCGGTGATTGCCCCGTTCGTCGTCGGCAGCACCTTCCCGGACGTGACCGACATCGGCATTCGCCTGACCATCAATGGCGAAGTGCGCCAGGACGGCAACAGCGCGATCATGCTCAACCCGATCATCCCGATGATCCAGTACATGGCCGGCTGCTTCTCGCTGCAGGCCGGGGATGTGATCCTCACCGGTACACCGGCAGGCGTGGGCCCGCTGAATGTGGGGGATGAGCTGGTGCTGGAATTGCCGGGTGTGAGCCGCTTCGAAAGCAGCGTGCGCTAAACATGCCTTTGTAGGAGCCGGCTTGCCGGCGATGGCATCGACTCGGTGTACCTGTTGCACTGCAGTGATCCTATCGCCGGCAAGCCGGCTCCTACGGGTGTTATCTGTTTTTGCATTTTTTTCACACCCCATCCGGATAATCCTCAGCCTCCTGCGCGCGGACCCTCTGATCCTGTGCTATCCCCTAAAGCTGACTTTCTGGAAAGCGTAATGGCCGTGCCTCTCCCATCCGTAAAACCTACGCTGCGTTCCCGCCTCGCCATGCGCTGGTATTCCTGGTTGTTCCTGGCTGGCGCGATCATCTATGGCGTGGCCTGGGCGATGCACTGGGACGACCGCGGCTTGTTGTGGGTGGCGGAGCGCTTCGAGACCCCGACCGAGCGCCTGGAAAGCGTCTGGCTCCCGGACTATCACGCGGTGATCGACGCCAAGCTGTTACCCGGCATGGAGAAAGACGAAGCCTCGGACCTGGCCTATAACCCGCAGACCAAAACCCTGTTTTCGGTGATGGGCAAGAACCCGTTCCTGGTTGAATTGACCCTGCAAGGCGACGTGCTGCGCAAGATGCCGCTCAACGGCTGGAACAACCCGGAAGGCGTGACCATGATGGAAAACGGCCTGATGGCCGTGGTCGATGAGCGCCAGCACAGCCTGACCATTATCAAGGTCGACCCCCAGACTCAGCAGTTGAACAAAGCCGACTTCCCGTCCTATGACCTCGGCCCCTCGAAAGACCAGAACAAAGCCTTTGAGGCGATCACCTGGGACAAGCGCAACCAACAGCTGATTCTCGGCGAAGAGCGGCCACCGGCGCTGTTCACCTGGAAAAGCGACGGCAGCCAGACGCTCACCGGCGACAAGCAAAAGCTCGCCAACAGTGAGTTGGACATGCGCAACCTCTCGGCGCTGACGGTCGACCCGCGTACCGGCCATCTGCTGGCGCTGTCGGCCGATTCCCACCTGCTGCTGGAGTTGGACGAGAAGGGCGAGCAAGTCAGCTTCATGACCTTGCTCGGCGGCTTCAATGGCTTGAAGAACACCATTCCCCGTGCCGAAGGCGTGACGATGGACGAGAACGGCACGCTGTACATCGTCAGCGAGCCGAATCTGTTCTATCGATTCGAGAAGCAGGCACAGTAGTTCGATTACGTCAGATTTTTCTCTATCTGCGGCATTCGCCAGACACCCGGGGCGTTTAAGTTTAAATTCAGGCGACCGTGATATTCATTCGCCAGTTTTCACTTTGAGCCCCGCCCTGATGCGTCGACTTGCCCGTCCCAAACCCGCTTTTTTCATTCTGATCCTGATCGCCCTGGTGGCTGTCGGCGTGGTCGCTCAGCAACTGCGCCTGTTCGAGCGTGCCTGGTTCAACTGGCAGTCGTGGCGCCATCCCGCCGGTGAGCATTCCATTGGCCTGGGGGATTATCAGGTGAGCCTGGAAGCACAGGTGATCGACGGCCTCAACGATGATGTCTCGGCCCTGACTTTTGATCCGGTGCGCAACAGCCTGTTTACCGTCACCAACAAAAACGCCGAGCTGGTCGAGCTGTCCCTGGACGGCAAAATCCTGCGGCGTATTGCGCTGGTAGGCTTTGGCGATGCCGAGGCCGTGGAGTACATCAGCGACAACACCTACGTCATCAGCGACGAGCGCCAACAGCGGCTGATCAAGGTCCACGTGGATGACGACACCCGGTTCCTCGACGCCGCCGACGCCGAGCAGATGACCCTCGGCGTGCACCTGGGCGGCAACAAGGGTTTCGAAGGCCTGGCCTATGACTCGGTGGGCAAGCGCCTGTTTGTGGCCAAGGAACGCGACCCGATGCTGATCTACGAGGTCCACGGCTTTCCCCATTTCAAACCGGAAAAAACCTATTCGGTGCACGTGATCAACAACCCCAAGCGTGATGCCGGGTTGTTTGTGCGCGACCTGTCGAGCCTGCAATACGATGAGCGCAGCGGCCATCTGCTGGCGCTGTCGGATGAGTCATTCCTGGTGCTGGAACTGGATATCGACGGTCGTCCCCTGAGCAGTCTGTCGCTGCTCAAGGGGCGCCATGGCCTGAAGCAGCGCGTGCCTCAGGCCGAAGGGATTGCCATGGACAACGACGGCACGTTGTACATGGTCAGTGAGCCGAACTTGTTCTATGTGTTCAAGAAATGAACCCGATCCCAGCCATGGCGAGGATCGAATGTGGGAGCTGGCTTGCCTGCGATGCAGGCGACGCGGTCTTTCAGTAGTACCGGGGCGATGCCATCGCAGGCAAGCCAGCTCCCACACTGGGCCTGTGGTGCTTTTATGCCTTGAGGGTTTTCACGCCTTCCGCGGTGCCCAGCAGCAATACGTCAGCCGGACGGGCCGCAAACAAACCGTTGGTGACGACGCCGACGATCGCGTTGATCTGGCGCTCCAGTTCCACCGGGTTGGTGATCTGCATGTTGAACACGTCGATGATGATGTTGCCGTTGTCGGTCAGCACACCTTCGCGGTACACCGGGTCGCCGCCCAGCTTCACCAGCTCGCGGGCCACGTGGCTGCGGGCCATCGGGATCACTTCCACGGGCAGCGGGAACGCGCCGAGTACCGGCACCAGCTTGCTGGCGTCGGCGATGCAGATGAAGGTCTTGGCCACGGCCGCGACGATCTTCTCGCGGGTCAGGGCCGCGCCGCCGCCCTTGATCAGGTTCAGGTGGGCATCGCTTTCATCGGCGCCGTCGACGTAGAACTCCAGGTCGCTGACGGTGTTCAGCTCATACACCGGAATACCGTGGCCCTTGAGCCGTGCAGCCGTGGCTTCGGAGCTGGCGACCGCGCCGTCGAACGCGCCCTTGTGCAGGGCCAGCGCATCGATAAAGCAATTGGCGGTGGAACCGGTGCCGACACCGACGATGCTTTTATCGTCGAGTTTAGGAAGGATTAAATCGACGGCGGCCTGGGCCACTGCCTGTTTGAGTTGATCCTGGGTCATGCGGGCTCCGGAACGGGCGGGGAGTAAAGAGGGGCGCGAGTATAACCCAACAAAACCTCGGTTTTCGTGTGGTCGCCCGGCCAAACGCTGGGTTAGACTCCTTGGCCCTGCCCAACCCGCCCAGTGATGCTTTCCGATGCTTGAACAGTACGTCAAAAAGATCCTCACCTCGCGCGTTTACGACGTTGCCGTAGAAACCCCGCTGCAGACCGCCCGCCAGCTCTCCGAGCGGCTGGGCAACACGGTCTGGCTCAAGCGCGAAGACTTGCAGCCGGTGTTCTCGTTCAAGATTCGCGGCGCCTACAACAAGTTGACCCAACTGAGCGCCGAAGAACGTGCGCGCGGCGTGGTCACCGCCTCAGCGGGCAACCACGCCCAGGGCCTGGCCCTGGCCGCCAAGGTGCTGGGGGTCAAGGCCACCATCGTGATGCCCAAGACCACCCCCGAGATCAAGGTCGAAGGCGTGCGCTCCCGTGGCGGCAAAGTGGTGCTGCACGGTGATTCTTTCCCGGAAGCCCTGGCTTATTCGCTGAAGCTGGTCGACGAAAAAGGCTACGTCTACATTCACCCCTACGATGATCCGCACACCATTGCCGGGCAGGGCACCGTGGCGATGGAGATCCTGCGCCAGCACCCGGGGCCGCTGGACGCGATTTTCGTCCCGGTGGGCGGCGGCGGCCTGATCGCCGGTATCGCGGCGTACGTGAAGTACCTGCGGCCCGAAATCAAGATCATCGGCGTCGAGCCGGACGACTCCAACTGCCTGCAAGCCGCCATGGCCGCGGGCGAACGCGTGGTATTGCCGACCGTGGGCATCTTCGCCGACGGCGTGGCGGTGGCGCAGATCGGCCAGCACACCTTCGACATCTGCAAGGATTATGTGGATGAAGTGATCACCGTCAGCACCGATGAAATCTGCGCGGCGATCAAGGATATCTACGACGACACCCGCTCGATCACAGAACCTGCCGGCGCCCTGGGCGTGGCGGGTATCAAGAAATACGTCGAGACCCGTGGTATCACCGGGCAAACCCTGGTGGCCATCGATTCCGGGGCCAACGTCAACTTCGACCGCCTGCGCCACGTGGCCGAGCGCGCCGAGCTGGGTGAAGGCCGCGAAGCCATCATCGCCGTGACCATCCCCGAGAAGCCGGGCAGCTTCAAGGCCTTCTGCGAAGCCGTGGGCAAGCGCCAGATCACCGAATTCAACTACCGCTACCACTCCGGTCGCGAGGCGCACATTTTTGTCGGCGTGCAGACCCACCCGGAAAACGACCCGCGCAGCGCGCTGATCGCCAGCCTCACCCGCCAGGGTTTCCCGGTGCTGGACCTGACGGAAAACGAACTGGCCAAGCTGCACATCCGTCATATGGTCGGTGGCCATGCGGCGCACGTCAGCGATGAAGTGGTGTTCCGCTTCGAATTCCCGGAGCGTCCGGGGGCGCTGTTCAACTTTCTTAACAAATTGGGCGGGCGCTGGAACATCTCGATGTTCCACTATCGCAACCACGGCGCCGCCGACGGGCGTGTAGTGGCGGGCCTGCAAGTGCCGGCGGACGAGCGTCACCTGGTGCCAGCGGCGCTGGAGGCCATTGGCTACCCATACTGGGATGAAAGTGATAACCCGGCCTACCAGCTGTTCCTCGGTTGAGCGACTACGCTGACTGGGCGGCCTTCAAGGAATCGAGAACATGGAAACGCTGACCACCCTTAAAGTTATCCACATCGCGGCCACGGTGTTGCTGCTGCTCAGCGGCATTGCGCTGGCGGTGCTGGCCTGGCGCAAACGCAGCGCAGGGCCTGCCTATACCGTGCAGCGGCCGTGGGTGTTTGTGTGGCTGTTGATGGGCATTTGCGTGGTGAGCATGCCGTTCACCGGCTGGTGGCTGGTGCACTTGATCGGCTGGCCGCTGGGGCAAACGTGGATTCTGGGCTCCAGCGTGATCTACACCGTGGCGGCACTGAGCTGGTTCTGGCTGGTGGCGCGGCTTAATCGACTGCGGTTGGGAGGGGCGGGGAGTGTGAACTTCACCGTGGCGCTGGCGGTGGTGAGCCTGGTGGGGTTTGTGGCGATTGCCGGGTTGATGGGCGCCAAGCCGGTTTAAGGGCTGGCAAAACACTTGTGGTGAGCGAGCTTGCCTCGCGCGGGGCAAGCCCGCTCACCACAAAAGCCCGATCAATGCAGGTTATCAGCCGCGCAGGCTGATCACCGGCCAGCCACGCTTCTCGGCTTCAGCGCGCAGATTCGGATCCGGATCCACCGCCACCGCATGCGTCACCTGCTCCAGCAGCGGCAGGTCATTCATCGAGTCGCTATAGAAGTAGCTGTCCTCCAGGTTGTACCCGGTCTCTTCCAGCCAACGATTCAAGCGCGTCACCTTGCCCTCGCGAAAGCACGGGATATCCGTACTGCGCCCGGTGTAACGGCCATCCTGCATCTCGCATTCCGTGGCAATCAGGGTTTCAACCCCCAACCGCTCGGCAATCGGTGCGGTCACAAAGCGGTTGGTCGCGGTGATGATCACCAGCTTGTCGCCCGCCGCCCGGTGCTTGGCCAGCAATTCAACCGCCTGGGGCAGCAGGATCGGCTCGATGCAGTCGCGCATGTAGTCGCGGTGCCATTCATCCAGCTGGGCCATTTCGGTGCGGCCGAGGATTTCCAGGCAGAAGTTCAGGTACTCGGCGTTATCCAGCTTGCCGGCCAGGTAATCCTGGTAGAACTCATCGTTGCGGGCCTTGTAGGCCACCGCGTCGAGAATCCCGCGTTCACAGAGGTAATCGCCCCAGGCGTGATCGCTGTCACCCCCCAAAAGCGTGTTGTCCAAGTCGAATAAAGCCAGGCGCATTGCAGTTACTCGCTGAAAAGTCTGTAAAAAGGCGTCCAGAATACGGTCTTTTCACAAGAGTGCACATAAGGTAAGCAGCCTCGTTGCCGCTGTATCAATCTTTGTGGAACAATGCGGTGACATGCGTTTGCGAGGTTGTTGCCGTGATCGACCCCGATGGTTTCCGTCCTAATGTCGGGATTATTCTTACGAATGATGCCGGACAGGTGCTATGGGCTCGCCGTATCAACCAAGATGCCTGGCAGTTTCCTCAAGGCGGAATCAACCCCGACGAAACCCCTGAAGACGCCTTGTATCGTGAGTTGAACGAAGAAGTAGGCCTGGAACGCGAAGATGTACAAATTTTGGCCTGCACCCGAGGCTGGTTGCGCTATCGTTTGCCGCAACGTCTGGTCCGCACCCACAGCCAACCGCTGTGCATCGGCCAGAAACAGAAATGGTTTCTCCTGCGCCTGATCTCCAACGAGCAGCGGGTGCGGATGGATTTGACCGGTAAACCGGAGTTCGATGGCTGGCGCTGGGTCAGTTATTGGTATCCGTTGGGCCAGGTGGTGACATTCAAGCGCGAGGTTTATCGTCGCGCTCTTAAAGAGCTTGCCCCGCGCCTTTTAGCGCGCGACTGACGACGGAGTTCGACCCCGAGCCATGCTCAATACGCTGCGCAAGATCGTCCAGGAAGTTAACTCCGCCAAGGATCTCAAGGCGGCGTTGGGGATTATTGTGTTGCGCGTCAAGGAAGCCATGGGCAGCCAGGTCTGCTCGGTTTACCTGCTGGACCCCGAGACCAACCGTTTTGTCCTGATGGCCACCGAGGGCTTGAACAAGCGCTCCATCGGCAAGGTCAGCATGGCGCCCAATGAAGGTCTGGTGGGCCTGGTGGGGACGCGTGAAGAACCCCTGAACCTCGAAAACGCGGCCGATCACCCGCGTTATCGCTACTTTGCCGAAACCGGCGAAGAGCGTTACGCCTCGTTCCTCGGTGCGCCGATCATTCACCACCGCCGCGTTGTCGGCGTGTTGGTCATCCAGCAAAAAGAACGCCGCCAGTTCGACGAAGGTGAAGAAGCCTTCCTCGTGACCATGAGCGCGCAGCTCGCCGGGGTTATCGCCCACGCCGAGGCCACCGGTTCGATTCGCGGCCTGGGGCGCCAGGGCAAAGGCATCCAGGAAGCCAAGTTCGTCGGCGTGCCGGGTTCGCCTGGTGCTGCCGTCGGTACTGCCGTGGTCATGCTGCCGCCGGCCGACCTGGACGTGGTGCCGGACAAGACCGTCACCGACATCGACGCTGAAATCATCCTGTTCAAGACCGCCCTCGAAGGCGTGCGCAATGACATGCGCACCCTGTCGACCAAGCTGGCCACCCAGTTGCGGCCTGAAGAGCGGGCGCTGTTCGACGTGTACCTGATGATGCTCGACGACGCGTCCCTGGGCAGCGAAGTCAAGGACGTGATCAAGACCGGCCAGTGGGCCCAGGGCGCGCTGCGCCAGGTGGTCACCGATCACGTCAACCGTTTCGAATTGATGGACGACGCCTACCTGCGCGAACGCGCCTCCGACGTGAAAGACCTCGGTCGCCGTCTGCTGGCCTACCTGCAGGAAGAGCGCTCGACCACCCTGGTGTACCCCGACAACACCATCCTGATCAGTGAAGAACTGACCGCCACCATGCTCGGCGAAGTGCCGGAAGGCAAACTGGTGGGCCTGGTCTCGGTACTGGGTTCGGGCAACTCCCACGTCGCGATCCTGGCCCGGGCCATGGGCATTCCGACGGTGATGGGCCTGGTGGACCTGCCGTATTCCAAGGTCGACGGCATCGAAATGATCGTCGACGGCTACCACGGCGAGGTCTACACCAACCCCAGCGAAGTGCTGCGCAAGCAATACGCCGAAGTGGTGGAAGAAGAACGCCAGCTGTCCCAGGGCCTCGACGCCCTGCGGGAATTGCCGTGCGTGACCCTCGACGGCCACCGTGTACCACTGCTGGTCAACACCGGCCTGCTGGCGGACGTGGCCCGTGCGCAACAGCGCGGCGCAGAAGGGGTGGGCCTGTACCGCACCGAAGTGCCGTTCATGATCAATCAGCGTTTTCCGAGTGAGAAGGAGCAGCTGGCGATTTATCGCGAGCAACTGTCTGCCTTCCATCCGTTACCGGTGACCATGCGCAGCCTGGACATTGGCGGCGACAAGTCACTGTCGTATTTCCCGATCAAGGAAGACAACCCCTTCCTTGGCTGGCGCGGTATTCGCGTTACCCTTGACCACCCTGAAATCTTCCTCGTCCAGACCCGCGCCATGCTCAAGGCCAGCGAAGGCCTGAACAACCTGCGCATTTTGCTGCCGATGATCTCCGGCACCCACGAGCTGGAAGAAGCCCTGCACCTGATCCACCGAGCCTGGGGCGAAGTGCGCGACGAAGGCGCCGACGTGCCGATGCCGCCGATTGGCGTGATGATCGAGATTCCGGCGGCGGTGTACCAGGCCAAGGAGCTGGCGCGGCAGGTGGACTTCCTGTCGGTGGGCTCCAACGACCTGACCCAGTACCTGCTGGCCGTGGACCGCAACAACCCGCGGGTGGCCGACCTCTACGACTACCTGCACCCGGCGGTGCTGCAAGCCCTGCAGAACGTGGTGCGTGACGCCCATGCCGAAGGCAAGCAAGTGAGCATCTGCGGCGAGATGGCGGGTGACCCGGCGGCGGCGGTGCTGTTGATGGCGATGGGCTTTGACAGCCTGTCGATGAACGCCACCAACTTGCCGAAGGTGAAATGGATGCTGCGCCAGATCAATTTGAGCCGGGCCAAGGAACTGCTGGCAGAGTTGATGACCATCGACAACCCGCAAGTTATCCACAGCTCGCTGCAATTGGCGCTGAAGAACCTTGGGTTGGCGCGGATGATCAATCCGGCGTCTGCAAAAACCCTCTAAACCGAGGCGCCTTCATCGCAGGCAAGCCAGCTCCCACATTTGGAATGCATTTCCCTGTGGGAGCCGGGCTTGCCCGCGATGAGGCCAGTCCAGTCACTGCTAAAGCTTCAGTTCCACCTCGCCCAGCCTGCCACCATGGGGCCCAAAACTGCGCTCCACGATATGCCGCGTCCCGTCGGCACTCACAATCAGCGCCGTACTCGCCCGCGTCCCGTAACTGGGGCTGGCAATAAACACACTCGACAGCAAGCTCTCCGTCGCCAAGCCCACGCCGGTGTCCGGCAAGTCAGCAAACGGCGCCGTCTGCGGGTCGCTCAAAATTCCCAGCAAGGCTTCAGGCTGCGGATCGTCCAGCACTTCTGTCAGCGCCGCCTTGGCCTTCAACAACTTCGGCCACGGTGTATCCAGCCCTGCATTGGATAACCCATAAACCCCAGCTTCCAGCCGCGTCGGTGCAGATTCATTGGCGTTGTAATGCCACAACGCATCCAGCGTCCCGACCAACAGGTTAAACCCGGCATATTCAATCGATCGGCCGTTAACGTCGGCCAAATAGTCGTCAATCGGCAGCGAACCACTGAGAAACCGCGCCACCAGCTCGCCCCGCGACTTGCGCGCCGGCGGCTGGTGCGGATCCCGAATATTGGTCAGCGCCGCAAAGCGCCCATCGGCCCCAACCCCCAGCCAGGTCCCGCCCGCTTCCTGGTCCCTGCCTGCGTAAACATGGGGCGCATCCAGCCACTGGGCCAACGGCAGGCTGGGCCGGGCATAAAACTCATCACGGTTGGCCGCGACGATCAGCGGTTGGGCGTGGCCCGGCCGCCAGGCGAAAACAATCAGGCACATAAGGCGATCCCTTTGTGTTTTGCCCACTCTACCCATAGAACCCTGTGCTTTGCATCCGTTAACATGCCGGTCTGTTTTCGGGGGCTCCCATGGAATTTCTCCTGTATTTGCTGCTGGGTTCCTGTGCGGGCATGCTCGCCGGGCTGTTTGGCGTGGGCGGCGGGATCATTATTGTGCCGGTGCTGGTGTTCAGTTTCACCTTGCAGGGCTTCGATCCCTCGGTGCTGACCCATCTCGCTGTGGGCACGTCGCTGGCGTCTATTATCTTCACGTCGGTGAATGCGGTGCGCGAGCATCACCGGCGGGGTGCCGTGCGCTGGCCGATCTTTGTGTGGATGGCCGTGGGCATCCTGCTGGGCGCGGGTCTTGGCGCGCTGACCGCCGAGGCGATTTCCGGGCCGCACTTGCAGAAGATCATCGGTGTATTCGCCCTGGTGATCGCCGTGCAGATGACCCTGGAGCTCAAGCCCAAGGCCAGCCGCCAGGTACCGGGCAAGCTTGGCCTGACCCTGGCGGGCGGCGTGATTGGCTGGTCTTCGGCGATTTTCGGCACCGGCGGCGGTTCGTTGACCGTGCCGTTCCTGACCTGGCGCAGCGTTCCGATGCAGCAGGCGGTGGCCACTTCATCGGCCTGCGGCTTGCCGATTGCCCTGGCCAGTGCGTTAAGTTTCATGATTTTGGGCTGGCATGATCCGCTGCTGCCCGATCATAGTCTCGGCTTTGTGTACTTGCCGGCGCTGCTGGGCATTGCCCTGACCAGCATGGTGGCCGCCCGTTTCGGCGCGCGCCTGGCGCACCGGTTGTCGCCGCGCTTGCTCAAGCGGCTGTTCGCCGGGCTGCTGTTTTGTGTGGGGCTGAATTTTTTGCTGTAACGCAGACTTAATCGCGCACCGGCATGGTCCGATGCGCCAAGACTATTGATTTAACGAGGAGTCGCAATGCTGCCTTACCCGCAGATCAACCCGGTGGCCGTGGCCATCGGTCCGCTGCAAATCCACTGGTACGGGTTGATGTACCTGATCGGCATTGGCGGTGCCTGGTTGCTGGCTTCCCGGCGCCTGAACCGTTTCGACCCGACCTGGACCAAGGAGAAACTCTCCGACATGGTGTTCTGGATGTCGATGGGGGTAATCGTCGGCGGACGCCTGGGGTATGTGCTGTTCTACGACCTGCCAGCCTACATCGCCAACCCGACCCTGATCTTCGAGGTGTGGAAGGGCGGCATGGCGTTTCACGGCGGGTTTGTGGGCGTGATGATCGCGGCGTGGTGGTTTGGCCGGCGTAACGGCAAGTCGTTCTTCCAGCTGATGGACTTCGTCGCCCCGTTTGTGCCGATTGGCCTGGGTGCCGGGCGCATTGGTAACTTCATCAACGCCGAATTGTGGGGCAAGCCGAGCGATGTGCCGTGGGCCATGGTGTTCCCGCCGTTCAGCGACCCGGCGCAATTGCCGCGTCACCCGTCGCAGCTGTACCAGTTCGCCCTGGAAGGTGTGGCGCTGTTCCTGATCCTTTATATCTTCTCGCGTAAGCCACGCCCAACCATGGCCGTGTCGGGCATGTTCGCGTTGTTCTACGGGATCTTCCGCTTTATCGTCGAGTTCGTGCGCGTGCCGGATGCGCAGCTGGGCTACCTGGCGTGGGGCTGGGTGACCATGGGTCAGATTCTCAGCCTGCCGATGATCATCGCCGGCCTGGGCCTGCTGTGGTGGGCTTACAATCGCCCGCAAGGCATCAAGAACACCGCGCTTTAAATTCGAACGCCGGGGCCCGAGGGTCCCGGCTTCAACGATACAGGTATACACATGAAGCAATATCTCGAACTACTGAACGATGTCGTGACCAATGGCCTGACCAAGGGCGATCGCACCGGCACCGGCACCAAGGCCGTGTTTGCCCGTCAGTTTCGGCATAGCTTGGCCGACGGCTTCCCGCTGCTGACCACCAAGAAGCTTCACTTCAAAAGCATCGCCAATGAATTGATCTGGATGTTGAGCGGCAACACCAACATCAAGTGGCTGAACGAAAACGGCGTGCGGATCTGGGACGAATGGGCCACCGAAGACGGCGACCTGGGCCCGGTGTACGGCGAGCAGTGGACCGCCTGGCCAACCAAGGACGGCGGCAAGATCAACCAGATCGACTACATGGTCGAGACGTTGAAGACCAACCCCAACAGCCGCCGCATCCTGTTCCACGGCTGGAACGTCGAGTACCTGCCGGACGAGACCAAAAGCCCGCAGCAAAACGCCCGCGACGGCAAGCAGGCCCTGCCGCCTTGCCACCTGCTGTACCAGGCCTTCGTGCATGACGGTCATCTGTCGATGCAGTTGTACATCCGCAGCTCCGACGTATTCCTCGGCCTGCCGTACAACACCGCTGCGCTGGCCTTGCTGACCCATATGCTGGCCCAGCAATGCGACCTGATCCCTCACGAGATCATCGTCACCACGGGCGATACCCACGCCTACAGCAACCATATGGAACAGATCCAGACCCAGCTGGCGCGCACGCCGAAGAAACTGCCGGAGCTGGTGATCAAGCGTAAACCCGAGTCGATCTACGATTACAAATTCGAAGACTTTGAAATCGTGGGCTACGACGCCGACCCAAGCATCAAGGCCGATGTAGCCATCTGATCAATGTGGGAGGGGGCTTGCTCCCGAAAGCGGTGTGTCAGTCGCCGGAAATATGACTGATCTACCGCCTTCGCGAGCAAGCCCGCTCCCACATTTGTTGTGTGTACACATTCAATGGCCGTGGCTTCTGCCCACATGCGAGTGCTCCGCCTCGCTGGCCGCGACACTTCCGCTGACTTCCAGCCGCTGCAAAATCCCGCACTGATCCAGGTCCGGCCCGCCGCCACAGCGTTGGCGCAGGTCGAGCAACTGTTCCTGCAACGCCAGCAGCCCGTCGATCCGTGCCTTGACGTGGTGGATGTGCTCGTCGATCAACGCATTCACGTTTTCGCACTGGTCCTGGGGGCTGTCCCGCAAGCCCAGCAGGCTGCGAATTTCCTCAAGGGTCATGTCCAGGCTGCGGCAGTTACGGATAAACACCAGCCGCTCGGTGTGCGCCTGGGTGTACAGGCGGTAATTACCATCGCTGCGCGCAGGCGGCGGCAGCAGGCCTTCCTTCTCGTAATAACGGATGGTTTCCACCTGGCAATCCGTCAATTTTGCCAATTCGCCGATCTTCATCGCAGCAATCTCCAAAAGGGTGCTTGACCCTATAGTGGCTACAGGGTCTTTACTTGGCAACAGGCACCTTTACGGACGCGACAGAATGAGCGATTCCATCCACACCCCGCACAAGCACGACCACGACCATGATCATGACCACGCGCACGATCACGGCCCGAAGCTCAAGCCTGTGCAGAAGCACGACCATGGCAGCCATGGCGATTCCTGCTGCTCCAGCAAGGCCGCGCCTGCGCTGGTGAAGCTGACCGAAGCCCCGACAGCGGGCTCGCGGCTGAGCACCTTCCGCATCGAAGCCATGGACTGCCCCACCGAGCAGACGCTGATCCAGAACAAACTGGGCAAGCTCGCCGGCGTGCAGCAGCTGGAATTCAACCTGATCAACCGCATCCTGGGCGTAACTCACGACCTGCCGAGCACTGCGCCGATCGTCGAGGCCATCAAATCCCTGGGCATGCAGGCCGATCCCATCGAAGAAGGCGTAGCGCCGGCCGAGCCGCCCGCGAAGAAACACTGGTGGCCGCTGGCGCTGTCCGGCGTCGGTGCCTTGGGCGCCGAAGTGCTGCACTTCACCAACGCCGCCCCGACGTGGGTGATTGCCCTGGTCGCATTGATCTCGATCTTCAGCGGCGGCCTCACCACCTATAAAAAGGGCTGGATCGCCCTGAAAAACCTCAACCTGAACATCAACGCCCTGATGAGCATCGCCGTGACCGGCGCGATCCTGATCGGCCAGTGGCCAGAAGCCGCGATGGTGATGTTCCTGTTCACCGTGGCCGAACTGATCGAAGCCAAGTCCCTCGACCGCGCCCGCAACGCCATCAGCGGCTTGATGCAGATGACGCCGGAGCAGGCCACGGTGCGTCAGGCTGATGGCAGTTGGGTTGAACAGGACGTCAAAGTCATCGAGTTGGGCGCGATCGTGCGGGTTCGCCCCGGCGAGCGCATTGGCCTGGACGGTGAAGTCACCTCCGGCCAGTCCACCATTGACCAGGCGCCGATTACCGGTGAAAGCCTGCCGATTGAAAAGACCGTGGGCGATAAAGTCTTCGCGGGCACCATCAATCAGGCCGGTTCCCTGGAGTACAAAGTCACCGCCGCCGCCAACAACTCCACCCTGGCGCGGATTATCCACGCGGTGGAACAGGCCCAGGGCGCCCGCGCGCCAACCCAGCGTTTTGTCGACACCTTCGCCAAGGTCTACACCCCGGCGGTGTTCATCTTTGCCTTGGGCGTGGCCCTGATTCCGCCACTGTTCATGGGCGGCGTGTGGTTTGAATGGGTCTACCGCGCACTGGTGTTGCTGGTGGTCGCATGCCCGTGTGCACTGGTGATTTCCACCCCGGTGACCATCGTCAGCGGCCTGGCTGCCGCGGCGCGCAAAGGCATCCTGATCAAGGGCGGCGTGTACCTGGAGGGCGGTTACAAGCTCGACTACCTGGCCCTCGACAAGACCGGCACCATCACCCACGGCAAACCGGTGCAAACCGATTACCTGGCGCTGTTCCCTAATATGGAAGACAGCGCGCCGGCTTTGGCCGCGAGCCTGGCCGGGCGTTCCGATCACCCGGTGTCCCTGGCGATCGCCAATGCGGCTGTGGATAAGAATCTCAGCGTGCACACTGTGGATAACTTCGAGGCCCTGACCGGTCGCGGTGTGAAGGGCGAAATCAACGGCGAAGTCTATTACCTGGGCAACCACCGCCTGGTGGAAGAGCTGAACCTGTGTTCGCCGGCCCTGGAGAAGAAGCTCTTCGCCCTGGAAAAACAAGGCAAGTCCGTGGTCCTGTTGCTGGACAAGTCCGGCCCGCTGGCGCTGTTCGCCGTGGCCGACACCGTGAAGGACACCAGCCGCGAAGCCATCCAGCAACTGCATGACCTGGGCATCAAGACCCTGATGCTCACCGGCGACAACACCCACACCGCCAAGGCGATTGCCGATCAGGTCGGCATCGACCAGGCCCAGGGCGACCTGTTGCCCACCGACAAGCTGCAAGCCATCGAAGCGCTCTACGCCAAGGGCCACCGGGTCGGCATGGTCGGCGACGGCATCAACGACGCCCCGGCGCTGGCCCGTTCCGAGATCGGTTTTGCCATGGCCGCCGCCGGTACCGACACCGCCATCGAGACCGCCGACGTCGCGCTGATGGACGATGACCTGCGCAAGATTCCGGCATTCATTCGGCTGTCGCGGCAAACGTCGAGTATCCTCAAGCAGAACATCGCCCTGGCCCTGGTGATCAAGGCGATCTTCCTGGCGGTGACCTTCCTCGGAATGGCCACCATGTGGATGGCGGTGTTCGCCGACATGGGCGTGAGCCTGCTGGTGGTGTTCAATGGTCTGCGCCTGTTGCGCAAATAGTCGATGAGAGGGTGGTGTGCTGAGTGCCGAGCTGAAGGCGTTTTACATGGTCGCCCGCCTGGGCAGCATTACCCAGGCGGCGAAAAAGCTCGGGCTGAGCCAGCCCACGGTGACCACCCAGATTCGTCACCTGGAAAGCCAGTACTCGGTGGAGTTGTTCTACCGCGGCGGGCGACGCTTGACGGTCAGCGACGAAGGCGCGCGGCTGTTGCCGATGGTCAAGGCGCTGTTGCAGCAGGAAGCGGATATCGAGTTTTTCCTGCGCAACAGTGGCCAGGTGCAGGGCGCGTTGAGGATTGCCGCGACGGCGCCGTATTACATCCTCGACCTGGTCAAAACCTTCCGCGAGCGGCTGCCACAGGTTGAGGTCTCGGTGGAAATCGGCAACTCCCAGCAAGTGCTGGAAGCGCTGGATGATTACCGCGTTGACGTCGCCGCCTCCTCCCAATTGCTTGAAGACCCACGCCTGATTCGCCGGGTGCTGGGCATGGACCCGCTGGTGCTGGCGGTGCACCGCAACCATCCGCTGGCGGTGCTCGACCATGTACCGCTGACCGCGCTGGCCGGGCACACCTTGCTGATGCGCGAACCGGGCTCCACCACCCGCCGATTGACCGAAGAAATGTTGCAGGGCGCCGGTGTGAGTTACGGGCCGCTGCTGGAGATCGGCAGCCGGGAATCGATCCGTGAGGCGGTGCTGCGCAATATCGGCATCAGCATCATCGCCCGCCAGGAAGTGCCCCACGACCCGCAATTGCGGGTGCTGACCATCGAGAATGCCCCGCAGATTCCCGAGTACCTCTACTGCCTGAAAGAGCGAAAGGGCGCGCGGTTGCCGGCGGCTTTTCTGGGGTTGGCGCAGGAAATGTCCCCGATCTGAAGGCGCCATCGCAGGCAAGCCAGCTCCCACAGTTGGAATGCATTTCTCTGGCCCAACTCGATCAACTGTGGGAGCCGGGCTTGCCCGCGATGGCGCCAGTCCAGGCAAAACCTTCCTCAAGCCCTACCCAAATCCACCAATACCACTATCGCCACGTTTTGCCTTTCTGCCACATGAGGGACGCATTGCCTCCCTAGGATGACCTTCATCAGTTTGATGAGGTGCCTCCATGAACACAGCCATGACCAACCCCGGCGCGCCAATGAAGGTGCGCGGTGTGCAGAAGCGCTTCGGCGCCTTTACCGCGCTGGATAACGTCTCTTTGGACGTCGCCGCCGGCGAACTGGTGTGCCTGCTGGGCCCGTCGGGCTGCGGCAAGACCACCTTGCTGCGCTGCATTGCGGGCCTGGAACGCCAGGACAGCGGCGAGTTGTACCTCGGCGAACGCGACGTTTCCCTGCTGGCACCGCAGGCGCGGGACTACGGCATTCTGTTCCAGTCCTACGCGCTGTTTCCCAATCTCACTGTCGAAGCGAACATCGGCTACGGCCTCACCGGCAGTGGTCGCGATGAAGTGCGCAAGCGCGTCGGGCAGATGCTGGAACTGGTCGGCCTGGTGGGCAGCGAAAAGAAATACCCCGGCCAACTCTCCGGCGGCCAGCAACAACGTGTAGCCCTGGCCCGCGCCCTGGCACCGGCGCCGTCCTTGCTGCTGCTGGACGAACCCATGTCGGCCCTCGACGCCCGGGTGCGCGAGCATCTGTGCACCGAGCTGCGCCAACTGCAACGCCGCCTGGGTATCACCACGTTGATGGTCACCCACAACCAGGACGAGGCCATGTTGATGGCCGACCGCATCGCCGTGATGAACAACGGCAAGGTCGAGCAATACGCCACGCCCCAGGAAATCTACGACCGCCCGGCCACACCGTTTGTGGCCGAGTTCGTCGGCCAGGGCAACTGGCTGCCGTTCAGCCGCAACAGCGCCAGCCACGCTCAGGTCGGCGGGATGAATATGCGCCTGGCGGACAACGCCGGCGTTGCCAAATCGGGTCGTCTGTTCTGCCGCCCGGAAGCCATCAGCGTCAACCCGCCGGTGCATGAAGAAAACCTGTTCCCGGCCAAGGTCCGCGAGATCACCTTCCTCGGCAACCGCTGCCGCATGAGCTTCGAACTGGACCAACTGCCCGGCCATCCGCTGCTGGCCGAACTCGCGCCGGAAGCCATGCCGCGCCTTGGCGCCCAGGACATCTGGGTCGCGCTGCCCCCGCGTAGCCTGCAGGTGTTTGCCTGAGATGGCCCGTGATATGACTCTGCCGATACCCGATAACGTGGCTCGACAGGTTTCCCGTGCCGAACTCGGCGACCGTATTTTTGTTATTGGCGGCAAACTGCTCTGGCTGTGCCTGTTGGGCGTGGCGGTACTGATGCCGCTGCTGGCGATCTTCTGGCGCGGTTTCAGCAGTGAAGCCGGGCAGGGCGGTGGCCTGGTGGCGGCGCGGGAGTTGGTCACCAGCGATAACTTCCACTGGTTGCTGGGTAACAGCCTGAAGGTTTCCGTCAGCGTGGCGGCCATCGTCGTACCGCTGGCTTACCTGTTTGCCTACGCCCTGCAACGCACGTTGATTCCCGGCAAGGCGATCTGGCGCGGGATGTCGTTGCTGCCGTTGATGGCGCCGTCGATGCTGCCGGGGATTGCACTGGTCTACCTGTTCGGTAACCAGGGCATGCTGCGCGGCCTGCTGTCGGACAACATCTACGGCTTCTGGGGCATCGTGCTCGGTGAAGTGATCTACACCTTTCCCCATGCCTTGATGATTTTGTTGTCGGCGCTTTCCCTGGCGGACGCACGATTATTCGATGCGGCATCGAGCATGGGCGCCAGCCCGTCCCGGGCATTTCGCAGCATCACCTGGCCCGCGACGCGTCAGGCGGTCTTTGCCGCGTTTTGCCTGGTGTTTACCCTGACCATCACCGACTTTGGCGTGCCTGTGGTAGTGGGCGGCGACTACCAAGTGCTGGCACTGGAAGCCTACAAGGCGGTGGTCGGCCAGCAGCAATTTGGCCGCGGTGCCTTGATCGGCATGGTCCTGCTGCTGCCGGCGCTGTTCAGCTTCGGCGTTGACGCCTGGCTGCGCCGTCGTCATGGCGACTCCATGAGCGGCCGCGCCCAGGTGTTCCAGCCGGCGCCGTCGAAGCTGCGGGATGGCTGCTACCTGGCCATCGTCCTGCTGATCTGCGCGAGCCTGCTGCTGGTGTTCGGCATGGCGGTCTACTCATCGCTGGTGAAGTTCTGGCCCTACAACCTGTCGCTGTCGCTGGCCCACTACCAGTTCGAGGACACGGCCGGCGGCGGTTGGCTGGCCTATCGCAACAGCATCACCATGGCCCTGTGCACTGCATTGATCGGCAGCGTGCTGATCTTCACCGGCGCCTACCTGATGGAAAAAACCAAGGGCCAGAAGGGCCTGAACCTGGCGTTGCGCATGCTCAGCTTCGTGCCGATGGCGGTGCCGGGGTTGGTGCTGGGCCTGGGCTACGTGTTCTTTTTCAACCTCAACGGCAACTCGCTGCATGTGTTCTACGGCACCATGACCCTGTTGGTGGTGTGCACCATTGCTCACTATTTGACCACCGCACAAATGACCGCCACCACGGCCCTGCGCCAGCTGGATGCGGAATTCGAAGCCGCCGCGCTGTCGCTGAAGGCGCCGCTGTACCGCCATTACCTGCGCGTCACCGTGCCGATCTGCCTGCCGGCGCTGTTGGATATCGTGCGCTACCTGTTCGTGTCGGCGATGACCACCGTTTCCGCCGCGATCTTCCTCTACAGCCCCGACACCATCCTCGCCGCCGTCGCCGTGTTGAACATGGACGACGCCGGCAACGTGGGCGGTGCGGCGGCCATGTCGACCCTGATTCTGTTCACCTCGGCGGGCGTGTCCTTGCTGCTGGCGTGGGCCTCACGCGGCTTGTTGCGCCGCTCCCAGGCCTGGCGCCAAACCGCGCCCGGCCAATAATTCACCCATAAAGGAACTGCACCATGTTCAAGCCCCTGGCGTTAGCCGCTGCTGTGCTCACTGCGTTCAGCCTGAATGCCTTTGCCGCCAAGACCGAGTTGACCGTGTACACGGCCCTCGAAGCCGAGCAGCTGAAGACCTACAAACAGGCCTTCGAAAAGGCTAACCCGGACATCGATATCAAATGGGTACGCGACTCCACCGGCATCATCACCGCCAAGCTGCTGGCCGAAAAAGCCCGCCCGCAGGCTGACGTGGTGTGGGGCCTGGCGGCTTCCAGCCTGGCGATTCTCGACCAGCAGGGCATGCTGCAAAACTACGCACCGAAGGACTTGGGCAAGATCGGCGCGAACTACCGTGACGCCGCCAATCCACCGGCCTGGGTGGGTATGGACGTGTGGGCGGCGACCATCTGCTTCAACACCGTCGAAGCCGAAAAGCAGGGCCTGAGCAAGCCGGTGAGCTGGCAAGACCTGACCAAGCCCGAGTACAAAGGCAAGATCGTGATGCCCAACCCGGCCTCGTCCGGCACCGGTTTCCTCGACGTCAGCGCCTGGCTGCAGACCTTCGGCGAGAAGCAGGGCTGGCAGTACATGGACGACCTGCACCAGAATATCGGCCAGTACGTTCACTCCGGTTCCAAGCCGTGCAAGCTGGCGGCATCGGGTGAATTCCCGATCGGCATTTCCTTCGAATACCCGGCCGTGCAGTTGAAACGCCAGGGCGCACCGCTGGACATCATCCTGCCGAAAGAAGGCCTGGGCTGGGACATCGAAGCCACCGCCGTAATCAAAGGCACCGCCCACGCGGACGCGGCACAGAAACTCGCCGACTTCTCCGCAAGCCCGGCGGCGATGGAGTTGTACAAAGAAAACTTCGCGGTACTGGCCCAGCCGGGTATTGCCAAGCCGCAGACCGAATTGCCGGCGGATTACGAGCAGCGGTTGATCAAGAACGACTTCGCCTGGGCCTCGAAAAACCGCGACAGCATCCTGACCGAATGGCGCAAGCGCTATGACGGCAAGTCGGAAAAGGTTGCCGGCCAGTAAGCATTTCATTGGGGCTGACGGCCTCATCGCGGGCAAGCCCGGCTCCCACATTTTGGATTGTGAATACCTTCCAATGTGGGAGCTGGCTTGCCTGCGATAGCGGTCTCAAATTCAGGACATCACTTCATGACACAACTGCTGATCATCGGCGCCGGCATCCTAGGCCTGTCCCACGCCTACGCGGCCGCCAAACGCGGCCTCAAGGTCAAGGTCTTCGAGCGGAGCGCCACGCCACTGGGTGCTTCGGTGCGCAACTTCGGCCAAGCCCTGGTCACCGGCCAGCCGCCCGGTCCGATGCTCGACCTGGCGCGGGAAAGCCACGATATCTGGGGCCAATGGGCACAACTGGCGGGTATTCAGCTCAAGCGCAACGGCTCCTACCTGTTCGCCCGCACCGAAGCCGAAGAGCACCTGCTTGAAGCCTTCTGCGCCGGGCGTGCCCAGGAGCACGGTTATCGTGTCGAGTTGCTGCAAGGCGCCGCCCTGGGCGACCTGTACGGTGGCCAGTTCAAACATCACCGCGCCGCCCTCCATGGCCTGGACGATCAACAACTGTATTCCCGCGAAGCCCTCCCGGCGCTGATCAACTACCTGAGCCGCGAACTCAACGTGGAGTTTCACTTCTCCACCCTGGTGCGCGACATCGAGCCCGGCCAGGTGCACACCACTGCCGGTTCCTTTCGCGGCGAGCAGATCATTGTCTGCTCCGGCCACGACTACCAGACGTTGCTGGCCGAGCAGATCGCCGAACTCAACCCGCAAATCTGCCGCCTGCAAATGCTGCGCGCCCGGCCACAGGTGGAGTTGAACCTGCAACACGCCCTGCTGACCGGGCTCAGTTGCGTGCACTACGGTGCCTTCGCCGACTTGCCGGAAGCCGTGCCGGTGCAGGCCGAGATCCTGCGGGACGTCCCGCACCTGCATGAAAACGGCATCCACCTGCTGATCAGCCCAACGCCTTATGGCGAGCTGATCATCGGTGATTCCCACCATTACGGCAGCGATCCATCGCCATTCAACGCCGAACAGGTGGACAACTGGATGATCGAACTGGCCGAACACACCCTGGGCTGCAAGATCCAGGTCGTGGAGCGCTGGCAGGGCGTCTATGGTTCCCGTGGGCCGGGGCCGTTTTCATTCCTGCGGGCGGCGCCGGGGGTGAGTGCGGCGTTGATGCACACCGGTGTGGGCATGAGCGTCGGGCCGGCGATGGCCGAGCGCAATATCACAGAGCTGTGGGGGAATGCGTGATGAACGCTGAACAGGCAATCACCGAAGTCTTTGGCTTATACGAACAACATGGCACCGCCGACTACATCGGTGAACCGGTGTCGCAGATCGAGCACATGTCCCAGGCCGCGCAGTTGGCCATGGCTGAAGGCTTCGATGATGAAGTGGTGTTGGCAGCGTTCTTCCACGATATCGGGCACATCTGCGGTCAAGGTGGCGAGAACATGGGCGGTTATGGCGTGGTCAGCCATGAACGGCTGGGCGCCGACTTTCTGCGCCGGGCAGGCTTCAGCGAACGCATGGCCAAACTCGTGGAGTACCACGTGCAGGCCAAGCGTTACCTGACCTTCAGCCAGCCGGACTACTACGCGCGCCTGAGCGAAGCCAGCCGTCGCACCCTGGGCTACCAGGGCGGTGTGATGACGGCCGAAGAAGCCCGGGCGTTTGAGCAGGACCCGCTGTGCGCCGTGAGTTTGCGCATGCGTCACTGGGATGAACAGGCCAAGGAAATGCACGTGCCGGTGCTGGACCTTGAAGTGTTGAAGTCCAAGGCCCGGCAGCTGTTGGCGGCTTAAGTCTCGTCGAGGCGCTGGGCCAGGGCTTCGATCTGTTCCTGGCGCTCAGCCTGGCTCAATTTGGGATGAGGGTTGAGGGACGACCATTGCGGATGGGCGCGGGCCTTGTTCAGGGCTTCCGGTAGCTTGCCTTCGCGCCAGGTCTTGTCTTGAGGCGTGTCGACCTTGATGCTGTGGATTGCCGCATGGCCTCGCAGGTTCAGGGCCTTGAGCAGTTGCCGCTGGCGCAGGGCCAACAGGCGCAGCACGCTGTCGTCAACGGTCAGCTCGCGTTGGCCCTTGATCTTGCCCAGCAGGCGGCTGCCGTAACTGCGGGCGGTTTGCAGGGCGCCACCGGCGATGGCTCCGGCGAGGGCGGCGGCGCCGAGGGTCAGGCCGCCCACGAGTAAGTCCACGCCTGCACCGGCTGCGGCGCCGGCCGCGATGCCGCCACCGACCCGCACGCCCAGTTGCTTGAGGGTTTCGGGGTTGAACAGGTCATCGCCCCAACGGCCGTCCAGCAGCGGCAAGTCGCTGGCGGCGGCATCTTGCGGGCGGAAGCCGAACAGCTTGAGCAAGGCTTCCACGCAACGCTGTTCGCGCTGGCGCACGGCTTTGCGCAGTTCACTGATGGCGTGTTGTTCCACGTCGGCTTCGCTGACCACGCTGCGGCGGCAGGCGGCGCAGTCGATCAGCAGTTCGGCAATCAGCCGCGCCGCGCTTTGCTGGCGTGCCTGGCGCTGGGCTTCCTGGTCGAGGATCAGCCGCTCCAGTTGCCCACGGGCGTTTTCCAGCAGCAGAGCGAGGCTCTCATACAGGCGGCGCTCGCCGTCTTCCGGTGGCGCGACGCTGTCGAAACGCACCAGTGCGTGCAGGCCGAGGCGGGCCAAGGCTTCGCGCCAGTCTGGCTCGCGGTGGTCGGCGCTGCTGACAAAATTGAGCACCGGCAGCAGCGGTTTCCCGCAACTGGCCAGCACTTGCAGCTCATCGCGGTACTTGGCCAGCACCGGCTCCCGGGCATCAATCACATACAGCCCGGCGTCGGACGCCAGCAGTTGGCGCAGCACCTTGGCTTCCTGTTCGAAACGCTGCCGGGCTTCACTGCCCTCCAGGAAGCGCGCGAGTCGTGCCGGGCCGTCGAGGCGTTCGCCGGGGCGATCCAGGCGTTCGAGGTAGTCGAGCAGGGCGATGGCGTCTTCCAGGCCGGGCGTGTCGTACAGCTCCAGCAACGCTTCGCCGTCCACCGACAGGCGTGCGCCCTCGACATGCCGGGTGGTGCTGGGCCGATGGGAGACTTCACCAAAGCCGACGTCTCGCGTCAGGGTGCGCAGCAACGAGGTCTTGCCGACGTTGGTGTGGCCGACCACCGCAAGTTTCAGGGGCTTAGTCATGACCGGTCTCCAGCCAAGTGAGCGGCGCGCAATCGGCGAATGGAATCTCCAGCTGTTGCAGTGCTGTGTGCCAATCACCCAGGCGTTCTGCGTCCAGGGCTTGGCCGGCCGGCGCTTGCAGCAGCCAGACCCGGGTAGCCGTGGCGCTGCGGGCCAGTTCGGCGATCAGCGCGAGGCTGCCGCGATCCGGCGAGCGGCGTGGGTCGCAGGCGATGGCCAGGCGTGCGGGCGGGAAGCGAGTGAGCTGTTCCAGCAGCTTGTTGCGGGATTCGCGGCTGTCAAGGATGCCCGCGTCCTTGACGCTGGTCGGGAGCTTCGGCGGCCACGGGCGTTGGTCGTCGAGTTCGATGGCCACCAACAGGGCGCCATCGCTTTCCAGTTCACTGACGCCGCCGGTCACGTGGTGCAACTGTTCGGGCGCCGCATCGTTGACCCCAAGCCGTTCGCTGCTGGGCATCAGCCGTTCACGCAGTTGGCTGTAACCGGGCAGGTTAAGGTCGAGGCTCAAGCCTGCGCGCCCGCGTTTCCAGCGCCACAGGCACAGCAGCGCGAGGATCAGCCGCGGCAGGATACCGTACACCAGCAGCACGCCCACCAGCCAGGCGGCCCAGGCCTGGCGGGCGCTTTCGATATTCAGGGCGGCATCGCCGCTGGCGCGGATCATCTCGACAGTGGGTACGTTGAAGCCCAGCAAGGCGGGCAGGGCGCCGAGGGTTTGGGTGACGGCGACAAAGGTGTCGGCCTGCAGAATGGTGGTTTCCCAGACGAAGCCGTAGCGCCGGGTGGCCAGCAGCGTCAGCAGGATCACCATGGCGCTGAGCAGGGCCAGCAACCACAGGCTGTTGACCAGCACACCCACCGCCCAGCGATTGAGTTTGCGCCGTTGCAGCATCAGCAGCAGGGCGGGCGCCAGTTGCGCGGCCTTGGCGTCGCGGGCAAGTTTTTCGCTGAGCCATAACCACAGGCGGCCAAGGCTGGCGCTGTGTTCACCGGCAAACAGCAGGCCCAGGGCCCAGCTCAACAGCAGGATCAGGTTCAAACCCAGCAGGCTGCCCAGGGCCCAGAACACATTCACCGGCACGAGGCCGTTGCCCAGCGCGGCAAAGGCCAGCCCGGCGCCGCTGAGAATGGCGACCACTGCCAGCAGGATCAGCGCCAGGCGCGCGCCTTGCAGCCAGCGGAGCAGGGCAGCGGTGAGGCCATCGCGCTCGGCCAGCCACAGCGCACGGTTTTGGATGCGCGTGGGCAAGTCACCGCCGGTGCTGCGGGCCAGGCGATTGGCTTCCTGGTCTTCCAGCGCGCCCGCGTGTTCCTCGCGCAGGCGCACGGTTTCGGTCAGCCAGAGTCTTTGCAGGGGGTTCAGAGCTGTCACGCGTCGTCCTGTTGAGCCAGTGAGCCTGGAGCATAACCGCTGAAACGCCGGTTGGGGTATGCCGCGCGCGGCTCTGGTATTCTCGTCGCCATGAAAAAAACTCTCCCTTTAAGCCTGATCGCAGCCCTCGGTGAAAACCGTGTGATCGGCGTCGACAACAGCATGCCCTGGCATTTGCCGGGGGATTTCAAATATTTCAAGGCCACCACCTTGGGCAAGCCGATCATCATGGGGCGCAAGACCTGGGATTCCCTGGGTCGACCGTTGCCGGGCCGGTTGAACATTGTGGTCAGCCGTCAGACCGATCTGGCGCTGGAAGGTGCGGAAGTTTTTCCGTCACTGGACGCAGCAGTGGAGCGGGCTGAGGAATGGGCCAAGGCGCAGGGCGTGGATGAGCTGATGCTGATCGGCGGCGCGCAGTTGTATGCGCAGGGGCTTGCGCAGGCGGATCGCCTGTATTTGACGCGCGTGGCGTTGAGCCCGGAAGGCGATGCGTGGTTTCCCGAGTTTGATTTGAACCAGTGGAAGCTGGTGTCGAACGTCGAGAATGCGGCTGAGGGTGACAAGCCGGCGTACAACTTTGAGGTTTGGGAAAAAGCCTAAAAGCATCGCCGGCAAGCCGGCTCCTACAGTTAACCGGGTTGTTTTAAAGAACACGGTCCAAATGTAGGAGCCGGCTTGCCGGCGATAGCGGTCTGTCAGGCCTGCGCCAACTCCGCATGCTCATCCGCATTCAACAGCTCTTTATCCGTCTGCTGCATGATCTGGCTGGTAATCGCCCCCGCCGTCATCGAACCGTTCACGTTCAACGCCGTACGGCCCATGTCGATCAGCGGCTCTACCGAAATCAGCAACGCCACCAGTGACACCGGCAAGCCCATCGCTGGCAGCACGATCAGCGCGGCAAACGTCGCACCGCCGCCCACACCCGCCACGCCGGCAGAACTCAAGGTCACAATCGCCACCAGCGTCGCGATCCACAGCGGATCCAGCGGGTTGATGCCCACCGTCGGCGCAACCATCACCGCCAGCATCGCCGGGTAAAGCCCTGCGCAACCGTTCTGGCCAATCGTCGCGCCAAACGAGGCGGCAAAACCGGCGATGGATTGCGGAATCCCCAAACGACGGGTCTGCGCTTCAATGCTCAGCGGGATGCTCGCGGCGCTGGAGCGGCTGGTGAAGGCAAACGTCAGCACCGGCCAGACCTTGCGGAAAAACCGCAGCGGGTTGATCCCGGCCAGGGACAGCAGCAGGCCATGCACCACAAACATCAGCCCCAGGGCCAGGTACGAGACCACTACAAAACTGCCGAGCTTGATGATGTCTTGCAGGTTGGAACTGGCGACCACCTTGGTCATCAGCGCCAATACGCCGTACGGGGTCAGCTTCATCACCAGGCGCACCAGGCGCATTACCCAGGCTTGCAGGGTGTCGATGGCGTTGAGGACCTTCTGGCCTTTTTCCACGTCATCCTTGAGCAGTTGCAGCGCGGCGACCCCGAGGAATGCAGCAAAGATCACCACACTGATAATCGATGTCGGCTTGGCCCGGGCCAGGTCGGCGAACGGGTTCTGCGGGATGAACGACAGCAGCAGTTGCGGGATATTCAGGTCGGCGACCTTGCCCGCGTAATCACTCTGGATCACTTGCAGGCGCGCCATTTCCTGAGTGCCGGCCACCAGGCCTTCGGCAGTGAGGCCGAACAGGTTGGTCAGGCCGATACCGATCAGCGCCGCGATCGCTGTGGTGAACAGCAGCGTGCCGATGGTCAGGAAGCTGATCTTGCCCAGGGACGAGGCGTTATGCAGGCGAGCCACGGCGCTGAGGATCGAGGCGAACACCAGCGGGATCACGATCATTTGCAGCAACTGCACGTAACCGTTGCCGACCAGGTCGAACCAGCCGATCGAGGCCTTGAGTACCGGGTTGCCAGCACCGTAAATCGCGTGCAGCACCACACCGAAGATCACGCCGAGTACCAACGCAAACAACACCTTCTTGGCGAGGCTCCAGTGGGTTCGGCGGGTTTGTGCCAGGCCCAGCAACAGGGCCACGAACACCAGTAAGTTGAGAATCAGGGGCAGATTCATTGAAGCTCCGTTGAGAAGACAGCCAATCGCGTGAGCCTGCGATTGCGAACCGGCAAGCCTAACAGCTTGAAATATATTGATTTAATAACGTTATCGCATGTCGACTGTCGTTTTTGGAATAAGCGAGTGACGCCCAGACGTATGGCGTTGGCGCGATCACGACGAAAGCGGTCGCGCTCGGGCGATAACTGTCACACAGATTTGTTAGCGTCGATGTCTTTCACTCAGGGAGAAAACGCACATGAAGCTAGCGCCGAAACTGTTTGCCGCCGCGCTGTGCCTGGGCCTTGCGAGCCAGGCCTTTGCCGCCACCGAGTTGAAACATTGGCCGGCGGCTGCCGCCAAGCAACTGGACACGATGATTGCCGCCAATGCCAACAAGGGCAACTTCGCGGTGTTCGACATGGACAACACCAGTTACCGCTACGACCTTGAAGAATCGTTGCTGCCGTACCTGGAAAACAAGGGCCTGATCACCCGCGACACCATGGACCCTTCCCTGAAGCTGATCCCGTTCAAAGATACCGCCGACCACAAGGAAAGCCTGTTCAGCTACTACTACCGCCTGTGCGAAGTCGACGACATGGTGTGCTACCCATGGGTCGCGCAGATTTTCTCCGGCTTCACCCTCAAGGAACTCAAGGGCTACGTCGACGAGATGATGGCGTCGGGCAAGCCGGTACCGGTCACCTACTACGAAGGTGACGTGGTCAAGAACATGGAAGTGCAGCCGCCGAAAGTCTTTACCGGCCAGGCTGAACTGTTCAACAAGCTGATGGAAAACGGCATTGAGGTCTACGTGATGACCGCCGCGTCCGAGGAACTGGTGCGCATGGTCGCGGCCGATCCGAAGTACGGCTACAACGTCAAACCCGAGAACGTCATCGGCGTGACCACCCTGCTGAAAGACCGCAAGACCGGCGAGCTGACCACCGCACGCAAACAGATTGCCGCCGGCAAGTATGACGAGAAGGCCAACCTCGGCCTGGAACTGACCCCGTACCTGTGGACCCCGGCGACCTGGATGGCCGGCAAGCACGCGGCGATCCTGACCTATATCGACGAGTGGAAAAAACCGGTGATCGTCGGTGGCGACACGCCAAGCAGTGACGGCTACATGCTGTTCCATGACGTGGACGTGGCCAAGGGCGGCATTCACCTGTGGGTCAACCGCAAGGACAAATACATGACCCAGCTTAACGGCATGATGGCCAAGCACGCTGCGGCCCAGGCCAAGGAAGGGTTGCCGGTGACCGCGGATAAAAACTGGGTGATCGTCAAGCCGGACGAAATTCAGTAATACCGAGGCGTGGCCATCGCAGGCAAGCCAGCTCCCACATCGACCGAGTTCGCTCAGGCAACTCGGTCGATGTGGGAGCCGGGCTTGCCCGCGATGAGGCCATCAGCAGCACAGCAAAACCCCAGCAAAAATAGATATCAATTGCGAACCAATCTCATCCTCTGCTAGCGTGCGCACTTCCTGAACATCCCGTTCTTCTCAAGGTAGTGCTGTGCTCTCCTGGAATTCTCAGATCGCGCGCCTGTTTGCGGAGCAGAAGAAGGCCCTCGAAGCCTTTGTCACCCGCCGCACCGGCAGCGCCCAGGTGGCCGCCGACCTGACCCAGGAATCGTTCCTGCGCCTGGCCCGGCTGGACTCCGGCGAGAAGATCGACAACCTCCCGGCGTTCCTCTTCACCATCGCCAGCAACCTGGTGCGCGACCATCAGCGCCAGGCCATCCGCCGTGAGCGCCTGGATGCCGGCGAGCCCAGTGAAGAACTGCCCTGCAGCAGCCCAGGTGCCGACGAGCAATTGGCCGCCTATCAACAGGAGCAACTGATGCAGGATGCGATCCTGGCGCTGCCCGAAGCGACTCGGCAGATCTTCCTGCTCTATCATGTCGACGAACTTTCCTACCGCGAGATTGGCGAACGTCTGTCGATCACCCCGCGCAGTGTGGAATACCAATTGCGTCGGGCCTTGATCGAATGCCGTGCCTTTATCAAGGCGCGACTGGCCTGTGATGAACAAGGACGCCGGTCATGATCGCCGCACCCACTGCCGACGAGTTGTTTGCCGAAGCGTCCGGCTGGTATTTCCGGCTCCAGGCCGACGACGTTACGGCGGCCGAAATCGAGGCCTTTTCCGCGTGGCTGGGGCAGGGCGCCGCCCAGGATGATGCGTGGCAGGAAGTCCAGGCGATGCTGGGCGGCCTGCGCGAACCGGCGCGGCTGATTCGCCGGGCCGAGCAAGCCGCCTGGCGCAAGCCGGTACGGCGTTGGGCATATGCTGCCGCGATGCTTTTGGCGGTCGGCCTGACGTTGCAAAACACGCCATGGCTGGATCGCCTGCGGGCCGACTATTCCACCGGTACTGGTGAATCGCGCACGGTCGAACTGGCGGACGGCTCGCAACTGCAGCTCAACACGGACAGCGCTGTGCAGGTCCGCATGAGTGCCGGTGAGCGTCAGATTCGTCTGCTGCGAGGCGAAGGTTTTTTCAGCGTGACCAAGGATCCCTCACGGCCCTTCGTGGTGCAGTCCGGCGATGGCTGGGTGAAGGTGGTGGGTACGCAATTCAGTGTTGCCCGCCGTGAGGCGCAGACTCAGGTGCTGGTCGCCCAAGGCAAGGTTCAGGTCAGTTCCGGCGTGGGTGAGCCGGTGTACCTGGAGCCAGGTCGTGCGGTGGAATATCAGGATCAACGCCTGACCGTAGTCCACCCATTCGACCCCGCCAGCGGTTTTGCCTGGCGCCAGCGGCAACTGGTGTTTCGCCAGCAGCCACTGTCTGACGTGGTTGCCGAATTGAATCGCTACTGGCCCGGCAAGACGCTGGTGCTCGGCGACGCGTTGCGTGATCGCGTGGTGTCCGGCGTATTCGAGATCGACAAGCCGGACGCCGTCATCAAGGCGCTGGAATACACCCTTAACCTGAGCGCCGAGCATTACACCCCGTATTTATTGGTGTTGCGCGAAGGCAAAGCGTCCTAGCTGAATCTTTTTCAAAAAACTTTCAGGGTTTCTCCCCAAGCCGTCGTCCTTGATCACTGAGGCGTAAATAATAAGCACTCTCAAATAGTGCGGCGCCCGTTCACTGACTTTTTGCACCGGGGAGCACCACCCATGGCACACCGATTTGCCGCACGGCCCTTGCTGACGCTGGCCATTTCCTTGGCTTGCGGCACTGCGCCGTTGTACCTGCAGGCCGCCGAGACCACGCAGGCCCAGACCTACCGCTTCGATATCCAGGAGCAAAGCCTGGACGGCGCGTTGGCGGCGTTTTCGGCGGTGACGCGGCTTCAGGTGTTGGTGCCCAGCGAGTTGACGCAGGGGCTGCTGTCGCCCGGGGTGAGTGGCAATCTGGGGCAACGGGATGCCCTGGCGAGGTTGCTTGCGGGGACGGGGTTGAGTGCGGCCTTTATCAACGCAGATACCGTGACCCTGGAAAAGCGTGTGTCATCAGGCACAGCCCTTGAGGTGGGTGCCACCACCATCAGCGCCGAGCACCTTGGCGCTACAACCGAAGGCACCGGCTCCTACACCACCGGCGCGGTGACCCTCGGCAAGGGCGAACAGAAACTCAAGGACATCCCGCAATCGGTCAGTGTCATGACCCGCAAGCAGATGGATGACCAGAACACCACCAAGCTCTCCGAAGTGGTCAAGCGCACCCCGGGCCTGACAGCGACCAAATCTCCCGGCCCCGGCATGTTCATCTTCTCCCGAGGCTTCGAGGTGGGCACCCTGCAATACGACGGTGTGGGCATCCCGCGTAACACCTACGCGCTGGGCAGCTACCTCACTGAAAACATGGCGATCTACGACCGGGTAGAGACCCTGCGCGGCCCGGCTGCCTTGCTACAGGGCGCCAACAGCCCCGGCGGCACCATGAACCTGGTGCGCAAGCGCGGGCAGGCGGCGCCGACGGTTACCATCACCGCCAAGGCAGGCTCCTGGGATCACTACGGCACCCAGGTTGACGCCGGTGGCCCGCTGAATGCCGAGGGCACCTTGCGCGGCCGGTTTGTGGCGGATTACGACACCACTAATTCCTTCGTCGACTACGCGGGCAGCTGGAACCAGACGGTCTATGCCGCCGTCGACTATGACTTCACCCCTGACACCACCGTCGGCGTGGGCATCAGCAACCAGAAAGGCCACGCCCGCCCGAATTTCATGTCGCTGCCACGCTATGCCAATGGCAGCGATATCGGCTTGCCACGCTCGACGTTTGTGGGGGCCAGCTGGAACCGCAACGTCAATAACCAGACCCAGGTGTTTGCCGATATCGAGCATCGCTTCAACGATGACTGGAAAGTGAAGGCCGCCCTCGTGGCCATGGATGAACACAACGACGCGACCTACCAGGCGACGTGGGACACCATCCCCAACCCCGGTGACAGCGGCACCGTGCGTTACGTGGACTGGGTCACTGACTTCAACACCAAGAGTCGCGGTGTGGACGTGTATGTCGACGGCAAGTTCGAAGGCCTGGGTTTGCGCCAGGAGATGGTACTGGGCGCCAACTATTCCAAACTCACCACGGATGATTTCTGGGCGCGCGCGGCAACCCCGGGTGCGGACATCTTCAACATCGACCACAACCGGCCGCAGCGCGACAGGAACCAGTTGTTCCAGGCCGGGAACGCGACAAAGAGCTGGTATGACATTCGCCAGAAGGGGATCTATGGCACCTGGCGCCTCCAAGTAGTGGACCCGCTGACGTTGATCCTCGGTGCGCGCACCAGTTGGTATGACTATTCCTACAAGGACGAGAGCGGTGCCAAAGGTGTGTACGGTGACCCGACCAGCAGCACCACGCAAAGCAATGGCCACGTCACGCCCTACGCCGGCCTGGTTTATGCGCTCAACGACCAATGGTCGGCCTATGCCAGCTATACCGACGCCTTTGAGCCCCAAACCAACCTGACCACTTCATTGACTGTGCTCAAGCCCATTGAGGGCCAGAACTACGAACTGGGCCTGAAGGGCGAACTGGCTGACGGCCGGCTCAATACGTCGTTCGCTATCTTCCGCTATGACCAGGAAAATCGTGCGGCTCAAGACCTGCAAGGCGGCAAAGCCTGTGGCGGCTGGTACTGCTCGCTCGCGTCCGGCAAGGTCCGCAGCCAGGGCTTTGAAGCGACCTTGAGCGGTGAAGTGTTGCCTGGCCTGCAACTGGTCTCCAGCTACACCTACAACACCACCAAATTCCTCAAGGACGACACCTACGAAGGCAAGATCTTCAGCACCTGGACCCCTAAACACCTGCTCAAGGTGTGGGGCGATTACCAGTTGCCGGGCGATTGGGAGAAAGTCAGCGTCGGCGCCGGCGTCACCGCGCAAAGCAGCACCGTCGCCTATGACCGCACGTTCAGTGTGCCGGGCAACGCGCTGTGGGATTCGCGGGTGGCCTACAAGATCAACCAGGAGTTCACCGTGGCGGCGAACCTGAACAATATGTTCGACAAGAAGTACTACATCCCTGCGTACAACGCGAACTGGGGCAGCAACTACTATGGCGATCCGCGCAACGTGATGTTCACCATGACCTACACGCCGCAATTCTGATTCGAGCAGGCAAAAAAATGCCCCGCACCTGGCGGGGCATTTTTATGGGCGAGGCTTACAGGCCGTCCAGCATCGCCTTGTTACGCACAGCACCCTTGTCGGCGCTGGTGGCCAGCAGGGCGTAAGCCTTCAGCGCGGTGGTGACTTTGCGCGGACGCTTTTCCACCGGCTTCCAGCCTTTCTTGTCCTGCTCAACCCGGCGGGCCGCCAGTTCTTCATCGCTGATCAACAGGTTGATCGAACGGTTCGGAATGTCGATCAGCACTTTGTCGCCATCCTGCACCAGGCCGATGGCACCGCCCGCAGCGGCTTCCGGCGAAGCGTGGCCGATGGACAGGCCCGAAGTACCGCCCGAGAAACGGCCGTCGGTGAGCAAGGCGCAGGCTTTGCCCAGGCCTTTGGATTTCAGGTACGACGTCGGGTAGAGCATCTCTTGCATGCCCGGGCCGCCTTTCGGGCCTTCGTAGCGGATGATGACGATGTCGCCTTCTTTCACTTCGTCCGCGAGGATGCCGCGTACCGAGCTGTCCTGGCTTTCGTAGATCTTGGCGCGGCCTTCGAACACGTGGATCGACTCGTCCACGCCGGCGGTTTTCACCACGCAGCCATCGAGGGCGATGTTGCCGTACAGCACGGCCAGGCCGCCCTCTTGGGAGTAGGCGTGCTCGACGCTGCGGATACAGCCGTTTTCACGGTCGTCGTCGAGGGTGTCCCAACGGGTCGACTGGCTGAACGCGGTCTGCGTCGGGATGCCGGCCGGGCCCGCCTTGAAGAAGGTATGCACGGCTTCGTCGTCAGTCTGGGTGATGTCCCACTTGGCGATGCCTTCGGCGATGGATTTGCTGTGCACGGTCGGCAGGTCGGTGTGCAACAGGCCGCCACGGGCCAGGGAACCCAGGATCGAGAAGATCCCGCCGGCGCGGTGCACGTCTTCCATGTGGTACTTCTGGATGTTCGGCGCGACTTTGCACAGTTGCGGCACGTGACGGGACAGACGGTCGATGTCCCGCAGGTCGAAGTCGATCTCGGCTTCCTGTGCGGCGGCCAGCAAGTGCAGGATGGTGTTGGTGGAACCGCCCATGGCGATGTCCAGGGTCATGGCGTTCTCGAACGCCTTGAAGTTGGCGATGTTGCGCGGCAGCACCGACTCATCGTTCTCGGTGTAGTAACGCTTGCACAGCTCGACGATGGTACGGCCGGCCTGCAGGAACAGTTGCTCGCGGTCGCTGTGGGTGGCCAGTGTCGAGCCGTTGCCCGGCAAGGCCAGGCCCAGGGCTTCCACCAGGCAGTTCATCGAGTTGGCGGTGAACATGCCGGAGCACGAACCGCAGGTCGGGCAGGCGCTGCGCTCGTATTCCGCGACCTTCTCGTCAGAAGCGCTGGAATCGGCGGCGATGACCATGGCGTCGACCAAGTCGAGGCCGTGGGAGGCGAGCTTGGTCTTGCCGGCTTCCATCGGGCCACCGGAGACGAAGATCACCGGGATGTTCAGGCGCAGGGCGGCCATCAGCATGCCGGGGGTGATCTTGTCGCAGTTGGAAATGCACACAATGGCGTCGGCGCAGTGGGCGTTGACCATGTATTCCACGGAGTCGGCGATGATCTCGCGGCTCGGCAGGGAATACAGCATGCCGTCATGGCCCATGGCGATGCCGTCGTCCACGGCGATGGTGTTGAATTCCTTGGCTACACCGCCGGCGCGTTCGATCTCGCGGGCGACCAGTTGGCCCAGATCCTTGAGGTGGACGTGGCCGGGTACGAACTGGGTGAACGAGTTGGCAATCGCGATGATCGGCTTCTTGAAGTCGTCATCTTTCATCCCCGTGGCGCGCCACAGAGCGCGGGCGCCGGCCATGTTGCGGCCGTGGGTGGATGTTTTCGAGCGGTAATCGGGCATGGAACACTCCGGGCGGCTAATCAGGTGCTAAAGGGGAAGTGAGCTTCTATTGACGTCTGGAACACTCAGAAAATGGCCGTGTGTCCGGAAGTTGCCTCAAACGCTGCGGGATCGCCGTGCGCATTGGCCTTGAGCTCATAAACCCGCCGGGGGATGACTGGCGATGAATAGGTCCGATTCTACACCGCTGGCGGCCGGAGGGAATGGCCGCGAGCGTGTAGATAGCGCTTACGAGACGTGTGGGTGTGCAAGTTTCACGGTCAGCGACCGACTCGGGCGTTCGTCACCACACCCCAGACGCTGAACACGATGAAGCTGATGGCGATGGTCATCAGCAGGTTGCTTCCCGCTTGGGCGAGCGCGGCGCTGCTGATGGCGGCGGTGATGAACATGATGCTGTTGCCGGCCGAGGCTGCGGTGCCGGCGCTGCTGGAGAACAGCAACATCGCCGCAGAAATCGCGGCGGGGCGGACCAGAGTCACGGCCAGGGCGCTGATCAGCATCGGGATGAGCAGGCTGATGGTGGTCATGGCCTCATAGCGGATGATCAGCGCCAGCAGCACGCCGGCGACGCCGAGCAGGACCAGGCCAATGTTGATTTGCCGCGTGAGGGAGATATGTTTTTGCAAGGCGCTCGCCGCAACGCCACCCAGCAGATAGGCGATGCCGTACACCATCAGTACCGCCGCGTACTGGTATTCGGACAGCTTCAACTCATCCATGAATATCAGCGGCGTCACGCTGATCAAGGCGAAGTAACAGGCGAATACCAACGCGGCGATCCACCAATAGCGGATGAAGTCCCGATTCCCGGCGATGGATTTCAGCGTGGCGATGATCGAGACGGGCGCTCTTTCAGGGCTGGCTGCCTTGGACGGCAATATCAGCCAGGCGTGGATAAACATGCCCAGCGCCATTACCGCAAACCCGTAGAAGCTGCCCTGCCAATCGAATGTGGTTTGCAGCCACGAACCCAAGAGCGGCGACAGCGCAACAAACGATCCGCTCAAGGTCATGTAATAGATACGGATGCGGGCGCGGTCCTGTTCTTCGAACAGGTCTTCCACCAGCGCATGGCCGAGTACAAAAAAGCCACAACCAATGGCTTGGACGGCGCGAAACAGCAGGAAGCTCGGGTAGCTGGTTGCGAGTGCGCAGCCGATCGAGCCGAGGGTGGAAACAACGATGCATCCCAGCAGGACTTCCTTGCGTCCGAATTTGTCGGAAAGCGGGCCGGCGATCAGTTGGGAAATCGCAAATACCAGAGTGAACAAACTGATGGATAAGGCGACCTCGGCGGTTGAAGTGTCGAACTTCACGGCCAGGGCAGGAAAGGAGGGCAGCAGGATATTGATCGGGAAAAAGCTGATCAGGGAGATGCAGGTGATGAGGACGAAGCGCGAGAATTGTTGGCGTTTTACATCGCCGTTGGGCTGGGCGTAGGACTCAGACATTGTTGTTGTTTTCCGGAGTTAAACCAGAAACCGATACTAGTCTGCGAAAAATGGAATTCAATCAAAACCGTTGCGGGAAGCTATATGGACTTGTGTGGGAGCCGGGCTTGCCCGCGATGCAAGCACCTCGGTATGTCAGATACCCCGCGGTGATGCTATCGCAGGCAAGCCAGCTCCCACATTTGGTCCGCGATGTTACTTAGCTATTCGGCAACAACCGGCAAGTAATGCTCTTGATATACCGGGTCTCGGCAATCGCCGGGTGCACCGGGTGATCCGGGCCCTGGCCTCCGCGTTCCAGCATCTGGATATTGCGGTCCAGGTGACGGGCGCTGGTCAGCAGGATGTTTTGCAGGTCATCTTCCGGCAAGTGCATGGAGCACGAAGCGCTGACCAGGATGCCGTCCTTGCTGAGCAGGCGCATGGCTTGCTCGTTCAGGCGGCGGTAGGCGCCTTCGCCGTTCTTCATGTCTTTCTTGCGCTTGATGAAGGCCGGTGGGTCGGCCACGATCACGTCGAAGCGCTCTTCGCTGGCTTTCAGCTCTTTGAGGGCTTCGAACACGTCGCCTTCGATGCAGGTCATCTTCTCGGCAACACCGTTCAGTGCCGCGTTGCGCTCAACACCGTCGAGGGCGAAGGCGGAGGCGTCGACGCAGAACACTTCACTGGCGCCGAAGGCCGCGGCTTGCACGCCCCAGCCGCCGATGTAGCTGTACAGGTCGAGTACGCGCTTGCCTTTGGCATACGGGGCCAGGCGGGCGCGGTTCATGCGGTGGTCGTAGAACCAGCCGGTTTTCTGGCCCTGGATGACCGGGGCTTCGAACTTCACGCCGTTTTCTTCGAGGGCAACCCACTCCGGCACCAGGCCGAATACGGTTTCGACGTAGCGGTTGAGGCCTTCGGCATCACGGGCGGCAGAGTCGTTCTTGAACAGGATGCCGCTTGGCTTGAGCACTTGGGTCAGTGCGGCGATCACGTCTTCTTTATGGGCTTCCATGGTCGCCGAAGCGATCTGCACCACCAGAATGTCGCCGAAACGGTCGACTACCAGGCCCGGCAACAGGTCGGAATCGCCGTACACCAGACGGTAGAACGGCTTGTCGAACAGACGGTCACGCAGGGACAGGGCCACGTTGATACGGTGCACCAGCAGCGATTTGTCCAGCGCCAGCTTAATGTCGCGCGACAGCAGGCGGGCGCAGATCAGGTTGTTCGGGCTCATGGCCACGATGCCGAGGGTCTTGCCGCCGGCGGCTTCCAGGATCGCCTGGTCGCCTGCCTGGAAGCCGTGAAGAGGTGTGGCGGCCACGTCGATTTCGTTGCTGTAGACCCACAGGTGGCCGTTGCGCAAACGACGATCGGCGTTGGCTTTGAGACGCAGGCTTGGCAGGGACATGACGTCGCTCCGGAAAAAAGAGCGGGAGTATACCGTGTTGCGTAGGAAATGACCGCGCCGCCGGATGTGCGGGGGAGGTGTCGGCCAATGCTTTATAAAGGTTAGAATCGCCGCCTAGTCCAGAGTGTGCCCCCTATGTCCCAAGAGCTATCCGCCGAACAGATCCAACAGAGCCTCCAAGGCATCAGTGTGCCGCCTCAACCGCAAATCATGGTGGATTTGCAGATGGAGCAGTACATGCCCGACCCGGACCTGGAAGTGATTGCCCGGTTGATCGGCCAGGACCCGGGCCTCTCCGGCTCGCTGCTGAAAATCGTCAACTCGCCGTATTACGGGCTGAGCAACAAGATTGTCTCGATCCAGCGCGCGGTGAACCTGCTGGGTAGCCGTTCGATCGTCAACCTGATCAACGCCCAGTCGATCAAGGGCGAGATGAGCGACGACACCATCGTCACCCTCAACCGTTTCTGGGACACCGCCCAGGACGTGGCCATGACGTGCCTGGCCCTGGCCAAGCGCACCGGCAGCCAGGCCGTTGATGAAGCCTACGCATTGGGGCTGTTCCACGATTGCGGCGTGCCGTTGATGCTCAAGCGTTTCCCCAATTACATGAGCGTGCTGGAAGAGGCCTATGCCAGCGCCGGCCCTGAATGCCGCGTGGTTGATACCGAGAACCGGGTGTTCAACACCAACCATGCCGTGGTGGGTTACTACACCGCCAAATCCTGGCGCCTGCCGGAGCATGTGACCGACGCCATTGCCAATCACCACAATGCCCTGGCGATTTTCAGCGACGAGTCCAACCACAAGCCGCAGCTGAAAAACCTGCTGGCGATCCTGAAAATGGCCGAGCACATTTGCGCGTCCTATCGCGTGCTGGGCAACCAGGCGGATGACCATGAGTGGAACGCCATCGGCCCGCTGGTGTTGGACCATATCGGCCTGTCGGACTACGACTTCGAGAGTTTGAAGTTGTCGATCCGCGAGCTGGGCGCGCACTGATCCTTTCCCCAAGAGGTACACATGCCCGAGTTACCGGAAGTCGAAACCACCCGGCGCGGTATTGCGCCGCACCTGGAAGGCCAGCGGGTCAGCCGTGTGGTGGTGCGTGAGCGGCGCCTGCGCTGGCCGATCCCGGAAGACCTGGATGTGCGGCTGTCCGGGCAGCGTATCGTGCTGGTGGAGCGGCGGGCCAAGTACCTGTTGATCAATGCCGAAGTCGGCACCTTGATCAGCCACTTGGGCATGTCGGGCAACCTGCGGCTGGTGGAAGCCGGCAGCCCGGCGGCCAAGCATGAACACGTGGACATCGAGCTGGAGTCGGGCCTGGCCCTGCGCTACACCGACCCGCGGCGCTTTGGCGCGATGCTCTGGAGCCTCGACCCGCTGAACCATGAGCTGCTGATTCGCCTGGGGCCGGAGCCGTTGACCGACCTGTTTGACGGCGAGCGGCTGTTTCAGCTGTCTCGCGGGCGGTCGATGGCGGTGAAGCCGTTCATCATGGACAACGCGGTGGTGGTGGGCGTGGGCAATATCTACGCGACGGAAGCGTTGTTTGCCGCCGGGATTGACCCGCGTCGGGAAGCCAAGGGCATCTCCCGTGGGCGTTACCTGAAGCTGGCGATCGAGATCAAGCGCATCCTGGCCGCGGCGATCGAACGCGGCGGCACCACGCTGCGGGACTTTATCGGCGGCGACGGGCAGCCGGGGTATTTCCAGCAGGAATTGTTCGTCTATGGCCGCGGTGGCGAGGCGTGCAAGGTCTGTGGGACCGAATTGCGCAGTGTGACGCTGGGGCAGCGGGCAAGTGTGTTTTGCCCGCGGTGCCAGACTTAGGCCTTCCCGGTAATCAACCGGTACTTCTCCATCAGTTGCTCTTCCGTCTCCGGATGAGCCTCGTCCAGCGGGATGCAATCCACCGGGCAGACCTGCTGGCACTGGGGTTCGTCGTAGTGGCCGACACACTGGGTGCACAGGTTGGGGTCGATCACGTAGATCTCCTCACCCTGGGAAATGGCAGCGTTCGGGCACTCGGGTTCGCAGACGTCGCAGTTGATGCAATCGTCGGTGATGATCAGGGACATGGAAACTCCTGCCAGGGCTGTCAGCCAAGGCATCTGAAAACTAATGCGCGCAATTGTGCCGCATTGGCGCCCCTGTGGCGAGGGGGGCTTGTTGTGGTGAGCGGGCTTGCCCCGCGCTGGGGCGCGCAGCGGCCCCAACCCAGGCGACGGGATTTTACCTGAAGCTACGCGGCGTCTTTATTGGGGCCGCTTCGCGGCCCAGCGCGGGGCAAGCCCGCTCACCACAGACAAGCCCCCTCGCCACAATAAGCCCAAAGACCAGAATTATTTCTTGAATCGCAGGGTTAGAGCATCCGCCACAGCCGGGTGCACAAACTTGGTGATATCCCCGCCCAGCGCGGCGATTTCCCGCACCAGCGTCGAAGAAATGAACGAATAACGCTCCGACGGCGTAAGAAACAGGCTTTCTACGTCCGGCGCCAGTTGGCGGTTCATGTTGGCCAGCTGGAATTCGTATTCGAAGTCCGACACCGCCCGCAGGCCACGCAGGAACACATTGGCGTTCTGTTCCTTGGCGAAATGCGCCAGCAGCGTCGAGAAGCCGACCACTTCAACGTTGGGCAGATGCTTGGTGACCTCACGGGCCAGCTCCACACGCTGTTCCAGGGGAAACAGCGGGTTTTTCTTGGGGCTGGCAGCGACCGCGATAATCACATGGTCGAACAAGCGCGAGGCGCGTTCGACCAGATCTCCATGGCCCTTGGTGATTGGGTCGAAGGTACCTGGGTACAACACTCGGTTCATCGCGTCGTCCTGGCGGAGTCCGTTGGGGAACCGGATGGTATCGCAGCATTACCGGTGGGCCAAGTCGACTTATTCAGAAGAAAGCACTATAGACATGACGAATACCCTGTTTTTTCACGCTGTTTTCAGACGTTCGGCCAACGCTGTCGCCAGTTGCGCCGTCAATCCGTACACCGACAACTGCGGGTTTGCCCCAATGCTGGTAGGGAACAGCGAGCCATCGTGAATCGACAGATTGCGCAGTTGGTGATGACGACCCAGGCTGTCCGCCACGGCGTTTTTCGGTTCTTCACCCATGGCACAACCGCCCATCACATGGGCACTGCCGAGCCGCGTGCGGTGCAATTCCAGGTTCAGGCCGTCAATCATGCTGCGGGCTTCGGCCAGGGTGTTCACGTAGCGCGCATCGCCGTGCAGCGGCATCACCGACTTGGCGCCACCGGCAAACTGAATCTCCGCCATGCTGTGAAACGCCCGGCGCAGGCCGTCCCAGGCGTAGGGCGAGACTTGATAGTCGAGCACCGGCGTGCCATCGCCACGTAGTTCAACACTGCCGCCCGGGCTGTCGGGGTGGAAGCCGTCCCGCAACAGGGCAAGCATGGCGTGGGTCTTGGGCAACTGGCCCATGTCCAGCGCGTTCTGCGTGCCGTAGCCGCCGAGCAAGGTGCTGGCCAGGCCCGGGTGCAGCGGCGGCACTTCGAGCTTGTAGGACATTTTGCCGGTGGTGCCGTCCTGCCATTGGAAGTGATCGGAGTAGATCGACTGTGGCGCCCCGTAGAACGGGTTGATCACCTCGTCGAACAGCCCGGCGGAAAAATTCACCAGGTGCAAAAAGGTGCGTTTGCCCAGGCGTGAATGGGGATCGGGCGCATCCGAGCGCATCAGCAGCGCCGGGCTGTTGATACCGCCGCCGGCCAGTACGTAGTGCTTGGCTTTGACCGTGATCTTGCGGCCGGTGGGGGCCACGCAGTACTGATCCATGGCCACGCATTCGAGGCTGGTGATGGTGTCACCGCTGAATTTCAGGCGTTCGGCGCGGGCCAGGTACAACAACTCGCCGCCTTTCTCCAGGGTGGACGGGATGGTCGTCACCAACATCGATTGCTTGGCATTGACCGGGCAGCCCATGCCGCAATACCCCAGGTTGAAACAGCCGCGCACGTTGCGCGGGATCACGTGCCAGCTGTAGCCGAGCTTTTCGCAGCCTTTGCGGATCACGTCGTTGTTGGCATTCGGTGGCACGGCCCAGGGCGCGATGCCCAGGCGCTGTTCCATTTTTTCGAACCAGGGCGCCATCTCGGCGCTGCTGTGGCCCTTCACCGCGTACTCGCTGGCCCAGTGGGCGAGGGTCGGGTCCGGGGTGCGGAAGCTGGAGGTCCAGTTGATCAGCGTGGTACCGCCGACGGCGCGGCCCTGCAGAATGGTGATTGCGCCGTCCTTGCTCATGCGGCCGATGCCTTCCTGGTAGAGGCTGGCGTAGGCCTCGTCCTCCAGCAGCTTGAAGTCGTTGCTGGTTTTCAGCGGGCCTTCTTCGATCAACAGCACCTTGTAGCCGGCGGCGCTGAGGATCTCGGCGGTGGTGCCGCCGCCGGCGCCGCTGCCGATGATCGCGACGTCGGCTTCCAGCGTCAGGTCCTGGTCGAGGGCGGCGCCATTGTGGGTCTTCCAGCCGCGGGCCATGCCATCGCGGAATACGTCAGGTACAGGCATCAGGGTCTTCTCTTGTTTTTATCGGGATGCGAATCAGATTTTCGGTGGGCCGGGGTAACCGCAATGCGCCCAGGACTCGGGGCGGAAATACCAGGCCATGATCACCAGCTTGAGCAACGAGCCCTGGCCCATGCGCAGCAGGTTCAGGTAGCTGTTTTCCCAGCGGTGCAGGAAGGTGCGGATCTGCTCGCTGCTGGCGTTTTCCCAGCTTCCCCACACGCCGGTCAGCGGCCCGCGGGTGATGGCCATGCCCAACACGTCGAACAGTTGCTGGGTGAGCTTGAACATCTCCGGCGACAGGTGTTGCAGGCTGAAATCGAGTTTTTTCAGGGTGTCGTCGATGCCGGCCACCACCACGTCGGCGCTGGCCACGCCTTCCAGCAGCACCGGGATCACCGCCCGCAAAAACGGCAGGTCGCTGCTGCGCAACATCGCAAAGCCGCTGGCCGGGGTGCTGCTGGAGCAGCCGCTGAGGCTGGCGCCCAGCCCGGCGGTGGCCAGGAAGGCGCTGGCGCACAGGCCGATTTTCAGTACGCCGCGCCGTGACAGCGCGGGTGATTCAGTCAGGCTAGGGTTCATTCTTATTGTTATCCCGGTGATGGGTTTGTTAGCGGACGAACAGCTTCTGGATCAGCTTCTGGATGGATTTGCCGTAAGGCGGGTAAATCAGCTTGGCCGCGTTCAGGCGCTGCTTGATCAGCACACCCTTGGCCTTGCTGAAGGTCAGGAAGCCTTCATGGCCGTGGTAGTGGCCCATGCCCGACGGGCCAATGCCACCGAACGGCATGTCGTCCTGGGCCACGTGCAGCAGGGTGTCGTTCAGGCACACGCCGCCGGAATGGGTCTCGTGCAGTACGCGATTCTGTTCGCCCTTGTTGTAGCCGAAGTAATACAGCGCCAGTGGGCGAGGACGCTCATTGATGTAGGCGAAAGCCTGGTCGAGGCCGCGATACGGAACGATCGGCAGCACCGGGCCAAAGATTTCGTCCTGCATCACGGTCATGTCGTCGCTGACATTCAGCAGCAGGCTGTGGGCCATGCGCCGGTCCTGGCCCTGGTCGTACAGTGGGATCAGGGTGGCGCCCTTGTCGGTGGCGTCTTTCACGTAGCCGTTGAGCCGGGCCAGTTGTCGTTCGTTGATGATCGCGGTGTAGTCAGGGTTATCTGCCAAGGTGGGATAAAACCCCCGGACCGCCTTGCTGTAGGCCTCGACGAAACCGTCGACCCGGTCTTCCGGCACCAGCACGTAGTCCGGCGCTACGCAGGTCTGTCCGGCATTCAGCGCCTTGCCAAAGGCGATACGTTCGGCGGCGTCCTTGAGCGGCACGTCGGCGGAAACAATCGCCGGTGATTTGCCGCCCAGTTCCAGGGTCACTGGCGTCAGGTGTTCAGCCGCCGCGCGCATCACGTGCTTGCCGATGCTGGTGGCGCCGGTGAACAGCAGGTGGTCGAAGCGCAGTTTGGAGAACGCCATGCCCACTTCCGCCTCACCGAGCACCACGCACACCAGGTCTTCCGGGAAGATTTTCGCCAGCAGCGCCTTGAGCAGTTGACCGGTGGCGGGAGTGGATTCGCTGAGCTTGAGCATCACCCGATTGCCGGCCGCCAAGGCGCCCACCAGCGGGCCGATGGCCAGGTACAACGGGTAGTTCCAGGGCACGATCACCCCGACCACCCCCAGCGGTTGATAGATGACCTTGGCGGACGCGGGTTGGAAGGCAATGCCTACAGCGCGACGGGAAGGTTTCATCCAGCCCTTGAGGTGTTTGCTGGCGTAGTGAATGCCATGCAGGCTGGGCATCAGCTCGGCGAACAGGGTTTCGTCGGCGCTGCGGTGGCTGAAGTCACTGCTGATGGCGTTGATCAGCGCCTGGCGCTCATCGCTCAGCAGGTCGCGCAAGGCCTTGAGCCATTGCTGGCGCTGGGCCGCCGGCGGCATCGGGTTGGCCGCGTAGGCCCGGCTTTGAGCGTCGAACAGGTCCTGGAGCTGGTCCAGCGCCTGGGAATCTTGCAGGTAGGCAACGTTGGCAGACATGGCGAAGTTCCCGATTTTTATTGGAATGCTTCAGTTTTTAGAGTCATTGCTCTAAATTGTCAAATAACATTGCACGAACGTGCCGATTTATCCGGACAAGGATAGTCCGTAAGATGCCGCCATCACGGGTCTAGAAGTTGATTTCCCATGGCACCACGAGTCAAGACCAGCGAGCGCATTGTGCAAACCAGCCTGGAGCTGTTTAACCAGCAGGGCGAGCGCAGTGTCAGCACCAACCATATCGCTGCCCATATGGAGATTTCCCCGGGCAACCTGTACTACCACTTCCCCAACAAGCAGGCGATTATCGCGGTGCTGTTTCGTGAGTACGAAGCGTTGGTGGACAGCTTCCTGCGCCCGCCCCAGGGCCGCGCGGTGACGGTGGAAGACAAGCGCTTCTACCTGCAGGCGGTGCTCGCCGGCATGTGGCGCTACCGTTTTCTGCACCGCGACCTCGAACACCTGCTGGAAAGCGACCCGGAACTGGCCACCGGCTACCGGCGGTTTTCCCAGCGCTGCCTGATCCAGGGCGCCGCCATCTACCAGGGTTTTGTCGATGCGGGCATCCTGAACATGGACCCGGTGCAAACCGAAGCCCTGACCCTCAACGCCTGGATCATCCTCACCTCGTGGGTGCGTTTCCTGTGCACCACCAATGAGAAGTCCACCCACCTGAGCGCCGAGGCGATCAAGCGCGGTGTGTACCAGGTGCTGGTGCTGGAGGCCGGGTTTATCACGCCCAAGGCCAGGGACGCAGTGGATGCGCTGTTCAAAGAGTTTTACGTGCCGTTGAATCAGGCGCTGGAAGAAGTGAAGTAGGATGTTTCCCGAACGCTAACCTAGCCACAGGAGTCTGTCATGCCGCTTGCCCAACTGATCAGCCCCCAGCAACTGGCCGAGCGCCAGAAGGCCGGCGGGCTGGTGATCCTTGATTGCCGCTTTGCCCTGGAAGACCCGGATTACGGCCTGTGCAGCTACGCCGAAGGGCATATCGAAGGGGCGCAGTATGCGGATTTGGAGCGCCACCTCAGCGGGCCGGTCACCAAGGGCGTGACCGGTCGCCATCCGCTGCCGGCGCCGGATGCGTTTATCCAGCAACTGCGGGCATGGGGCGTTAACGCCGACAGCGATATCGTTTTATATGACGACGGCCCCGGTGCCTACGCCGCCCGCGCCTGGTGGCTGCTGGCCTGGCTGGGCAAGCGCGACGGGGTGTTCATCCTCGATGGAGGCCTGAAAGCCTGGCACGCGGCGGGCTTCCCCCTGAGCCTGGACGCGCCGGTGATTGAGCCCGGGACCTTCAGCGGCACGCCGGACAACCACTTGCTACTGGACGCCGAACACCTGCAAAAACGCCTCGGCCAGCCCGGCCTGACCCTGATCGACGCCCGCGCCCAGCCGCGCTTTCGCGGTGAAGTCGAGCCGATTGACCCGGTTGCCGGGCATATTCCAGGCGCCCAATGTGCGGCGTTCAATGAAAACCTCGGCAGCGACGGTCGTTTTCTGCCGGCCGAGCAACTCAAGCAACGCTTCGCCGCCAAGCTGCAGGACCGCTCGCCGGATCACCTGGTGGCGTACTGCGGTTCGGGCGTGACGGCCTGCCATAACCTGTTCGCCCTGTGCCTGGCGGGTTACCCGTTGGGCAAGTTGTACGCGGGGTCGTGGAGCGAGTGGATTACTGATCCAACGCGGGAAGTTGCAACCGGCGACTGAGGTCTACCTGACCCAGCCCAATCAAATTGTGGGAGCGAGCAAGCCCGCTCCCACAGTTTTATCGGCGTTGTGTCAGTAGCCACTCTGGGATTCGCCGCTCCAGGTAGTAAGTTGGCTGCTTCAACGTGCCATCGACAAACCCGACATGCCCGCCCTTGGCCAGCAATTCGAACTCGGTGCAATCCGACAGTTCGCTGGCCTCGGGCAGGCTGTGGGCGAACACGAACGGATCGTCCGCGGCCTGGATGATCAGGGTTGGCGTGCGAATGGTCCCCAGGTAATAGCGGCTGGAGGCGCGGCGGTAGTAGTCCTCGGCGTTGAGGAAACCATTCAGCGGCGCGGTGACCCGGCCGTCAAAGTCCCAGAATGTACGCATCTTCTCCAGCGAGCCCAGGTCGGCCAGGGCTTTCAGGCCGGCTTCGTGGCCATCCTTTAGAAACCGGCTCTGTTTGACGCGGATATAAGCCAGCATTTCGCGCATGAAATGCTTCTGGTAAACCCGTGAAAAGCCGAGACCAATGCGATCGGCGCACTGGTCCAGACGAAACGGCACCGACACCGCTGCCGCGCCTTGCAGCCCGGAGGCTTCGCCGGTTTCCCCCAAGTGCTTGAGCAGCACATTGCCGCCCAGTGAATAACCCACCGCATACAGCGGCGCCAGCGGGCGCCTGGCCCGCAAGTGAGCGATGGTTTCGGCCAGGTCTTCACTGGCGCCGGAATGGTAGCTGCGGGCGAGCAGGTTGGGCTCGCCGGAACAGCCACGCCAGTTCAGTGCGACGCTGGCCCATCCCTGAGCCGCCAGGGCTTTTTGCAGGCCGGCCACGTAAGGTGAGTTGGAGGAGCCGGTCAGACCATGCAGGACCAGCACCAACGGGGTGGTCGCGTCATGCGGCCCATGCCAGTCGAGGTCGAGAAAGTCGCCGTCGGCCAGCCACAGCCGTTCGCGCTGGCGTTCGATGTGCGTGGTTTTGCGCCACAGCGGCCCCCACAGCGTTTGCAGGTGCGGGTTGCCGAGGCCGAAGGCGGGGGTGAAGCGGTCGGGCGTTTTTGACAAGATGGTTCTCGCGGCGGGTGGCAGGGCGGGTGAGCAACCTGTGGCGAGGGAGCAAGCTCCCTCGCCACAGCAAGCTCCCTCGCCACATTGGGCTGCGCAAGTTCAGGTGTTTATACGGCGCCCGACGTCGTACGTTGCCACAACGCGTAATACACCCGCCCGGATTTCTGCTCCCGGTGCAGGCGCCACGTGCCCGGCAGGCCCAGCGTTGAAGGCGCCGTTTCGCTTTCAGTGTAGATCCAGGCATCCGGCGCCAGCCACTGACGCTCTTCCAGCAGCGCACATACAGTCGGCAGCAGGTTCTGGTTAAACGGCGGATCGAGGAATACCACGTCAAACTCACGGGCTTCCTGGGTTTCCAGGTAGCGCAGGGCGTCGGCCGTCTGCACTTGCCCGGTGGTACAACGCAGGGTGCCCAGGTGCTCCTTGAGGCTGGCCACCGCAACGTTGCTCGCATCCAGCGCCTGGCCCAATGCGGCGCCACGGGACAACGACTCCAGGAACAGCGCGCCGCTGCCCGCGAACGGGTCAAGCACCTTGGCCCCGGCGATGTACGGCGCGAGCCAGTTGAACAGGGTTTCACGCACGCGGTCCGGCGTCGGGCGCAGGCCCACGACGTCGGGGAAGCTCAGTTTGCGGCTGCCCCATTCACCACCAATGATGCGCAGTTGGCCTACACCGTTATGAACGTTGTGGACAGGTTTTTTGGGACGGGATGGACGGGCCATTAATGCTCCGGAACCCCGAGCGGCTGCTCGGCGGGTTTATCAGTGGGGGGCGGTAGTGGCTTTTGCGCAATCGTCGGGCCGGCGGTCACGATGACCATCTTGTCGGCACTCAAATGTTTGTTCAAAGCAGCTTTGACCTGATCTACGGTCAGCGCCTGGGATTGTTTCATGAAATCTTCCAGGTAGCTCAGCGGCAGGTTGTAGAAACCCATGGCGCCCAGCTGCCCGACGATATCGGCGTTGCTCGCGGTGGAAAGCGGGAAGCTGCCGGCCAGCTCACGCTTGGCGTCGTCGAGCTCCTTTTGTGTCGGGCCGGTCTTGAGGTAGTCGGCCAGCACGTCCTGCACCAATCGCAGCGTACCGGCGCTCATTTCGGCGCGGGTTTGCAGGTTGATCATGAACGGGCCACGCACTTGCATCGGCGAAAAGCCGGAGTATACGCCGTAGGTCAGGCCGCGTTTCTCGCGGACTTCGCTCATCAAGCGGGTACCGAAGCCACCGCCGCCGAGGATCTGGTTGCCCAGGGACAGCGCGGCGTAGTCCGGGTCGGCGCGGTCGATGCCCAGTTGCGCCAGCAGCAGCGTTGTCTGCTTGGACGGGAACTCGATATGCGTCGTCCCAGCCTTTGGTTCCACCGGTTGGGCGATCTTCGCCAGCGCCGGGCCTTTAGGCAGGGACGCGGACACCTTGGCGGTCATGGCTTCGGCTTCGGCGCGGGTCAGATCGCCGACCACAGAAATCACGGCGTTGCCGGCGGCGTAGGCCTTGGCGTGGAAGTCCTTCAACTGCGCGAGGGTCACCTTCGGCACGCTCTCGGCGTTGCCTTCGCTCGAATGGGCGTAAGGGTGGTCGCCATAGAGCTGTTTGAACAGCTCGATGCTCGCCAGTTTGCCGGGGTTTTGCTTCTGGTATTCAAAGCCGGCCAGCAGCTGGTTCTTGATCCGCGCCAGGGAGTCGGCCGGGAAGGTCGGCTTGCCGATCACGTCGTCGAATAGGGAAAGGGCCGCATCGCGCTTGTCGCTGGCACTCAGGCTGCGCAGGGAAACCAGCGCCATGTCGCGGTAAGCACCGTTGCTGAAATCAGCGCCCAGGCCGTCGAAACCGGCGGCAATCTGGCTGACGTCCTTGCCCGGCACGCCTTCGTTGAGCATGGCGTTGGTCAACAACGCGAGGCCCGGGGTGTTGCCGTCCTGGCTGCTGCCGGCGGCAAACAGGATGCGCATGTCGAACATCGGCAGCTCATGGGCTTCGACGAACAGCACCTTGGCGCCTTCGGCGGTGGTCCAGGTTTGCACGTCGAGCTTGCGGTTGGTCGGTGCCTTGTCGTCCAGTTCAGCCAAAGACTGCAGTTTGTTGGCCGACTTGGCCTGTTCCAGCGCCTGGCTGGCGACCGATTCGCTGGGGCGCAGGAAATACACCGCGCACGCGGCAGCCAGGGTGACCACGATCAGGCCGGGCAGCACCAGGCGGTTGTTTTTACGTTCACTCATGAGCGGTCTCCTCAGGCAAAACATGGGCGACGCTGAGACGTTCGCGGGTGAAGTAGGTGCGTGCAGCTTTCTGGATGTCTTCGGCGGTGACGCTTTGCAACTCGGCCAGCTCCGTGTCCATGAGTTTCCAGGACAGGCCGACCGTCTCCAGGGAGCCGATGGCGGTGGCCTGGCTGGTGATCGAGTCGCGCTGGTAAACCACGCCGGCGATGACCTGGGCGCGAATCCGCTCCAGTTCTTCAGCGCTCGGTGGCTTGGCCTTCAGTTCGTCCAGCAGGCGCCACAGGCCGGCTTCAGCCTGGGCGACGGTCTTTTTCTTTTGCAGGTTCGGTGTGGCGGTCAGGGTAAACAGGCTGTCACCACGGGTGTAGGCGTCGTAGCTCGACGAACCGCCGGACACCAGTTCTTCACCGCGCTCCAGTTGCGTCGAAATGCGCGCGCTGTAGCCGCCGTCCAACAGGGCCGAGATCAGGCGCAGGGCATTGACCGAGCGTTTGTCTTCAGTGGTGGCGAGGCTCGGCACGTTGAATCCGAGGATCACGCTCGGCAGTTTGGTCTGGACATGCAGGGTCAGCAGGCGTTCGCCGGGCTCGGCCAGCTCCAGGGGAATTTTCGCCGGTGGCACGTCGCGCTTGGGGATCGGGCCGAAGTAACGCTGGGCCAGGGCTTTGACTTCGTCCGGGGTCACGTCGCCGACCACCACCAGGGTGGCGTTGTTCGGCACGTACCAGGATTGGTACCAGTGGCGCAGTTCTTCCACCTTCATGCGGTCCAGGTCGGCCATCCAGCCGATGGTCGGCGTGTGGTAACCGCTGGCCGGGTAGGCCATGGCCTTGAAGCGCTCGTAGGCCTTGGACATCGGGTTGTCGTCGGTGCGCATGCGGCGCTCTTCCTTGATCACCTCGATCTCGCGGCTGAACTCGTCGGCCGGCAGGCGCAGGCTGGCCATGCGGTCGGCTTCCAGCTCGAAGGCAACGCCCAGGCGGTCGCGGGCGAGTACCTGGTAATAGGCGGTGTAGTCATCGCTGGTGAAGGCGTTTTCCTCGGCGCCCAGGTCCCGCAGGATCAACGAGGCTTCGCCGGGGCCGACTTTGGCGCTGCCCTTGAACATCATGTGCTCCAGGGCGTGGGACAAACCGGTCTGGCCCGGGGTTTCGTAGCTCGAACCAACCTTGTACCAGACCTGGGAAACCACCACCGGGGCGCGATGGTCTTCGCGCACGACGACCTTGAGGCCGTTGTCCAGGGTGAATTCGTGGGTGGGTTGTGGGTCGGCAGCCAAAGCTGAAAGGGGCAGACAGACTGTGCTGAGCAGCAGGCCTGCGGCGCGGCGGGCTAGAGCATTCATTCGTTTTTAAACCTGTTGAGCTGCCCGCTTGGTCTTAGCGTCGGCGGGCGAGGAGGTGCTAGGATACTGATCCGACCTAGGGACGGCCACTACGGCTGTCTTGTTGAGGCCCCATTTAGGCCTTACAAAATGTTGCGCATGAACGAGCTGGCTAAAAAACAGTCTGTTACGCATCGAATTTTATTTACCGACGCGCCCCTTGGCGCGTCGCTACCTTGAGATAGCCGTCTCCATGTTTGGTTCCAACGACGACAAGAAGACCCCAGCTGCGGCTGGCGAGAAAAAAGGCCTGTTCGGATGGCTGCGCAAAAAGCCGCAGGAAACCGTCGTCGAACAGCCGCAGGTTCAAGCAGAACCGATCCCTGAATCCCTGGTAGAAGCCGAACCGGTTGTCGAAACGCCGGCCCCGGTGGTGTTGCCGATGGCCGAGCCGGTGCTGCAGCCGGTGGTTGAGCCAGAGCCAGAGCCAGAGCTGGAACCAGAACCTGCGCCCGAGCCTGAGCACAAACCGTGGCTGGTATTGCCGGTGGCGGAAGAACCCGTGGCATTGGTTGAAGACGAGCAAGCCGAGCACGTGGCGCCGCCGATTCCGGCTGTCGTGGAGCCCGTGGCCGTCGTGGTGCAAGCGCCGCCAGTGGTTGAGGTGCCTGCACCGGCAGTTGCCGAGCCCGTTCCGGTCGTAGTCGCAGCACCCGCGGTTATCGAAGCACCTGCTGCCCCCGCCGAAACCGGCAAGACCGGCTTCTTTGCCCGCCTCAAGCAAGGCCTGAGCAAGACCAGCGCCAGCATTGGCGAAGGCATGGCCAGCCTGTTCCTCGGCAAAAAGACCATCGATGACGAGTTGCTGGAAGACATCGAGACCCGGCTGCTGACCGCCGACGTGGGGGTCGAAGCCACTGCCGTGATCATCCAGAGCCTGACCCAGAAGGTCGCGCGCAAGCAACTGACCGACGCCGATGCGCTCTACAAATCGCTGCAGGCCGAACTGGCCAACATGCTCAAGCCGGTGGAAGCGCCGCTGGTTATCGATACGCAGAAAAAGCCGTTTGTGATCCTGGTGGTGGGCGTCAACGGCGCCGGCAAGACCACCACCATCGGCAAGCTGGCCAAGAAGCTGCAACTGGAAGGCAAGAAAGTCATGCTCGCCGCCGGTGACACCTTCCGTGCCGCCGCCGTAGAGCAACTGCAGGTCTGGGGCGAGCGCAACAAGATCCCGGTCATCGCCCAGCACACCGGCGCCGATTCGGCTTCGGTGATCTTCGATGCGGTGCAGGCCGCCAAGGCGCGCAACATTGATGTGCTGATCGCTGATACCGCCGGTCGCCTGCACACCAAAGACAACCTGATGGAAGAGCTGAAGAAAGTTCGCCGTGTGATCGGCAAGCTCGACGCCGACGCGCCCCACGAGGTGTTGCTGGTGCTGGACGCCGGTACCGGCCAGAACGCCATCAGCCAGGCCAAACAATTCCACCAGACGGTCCAACTGACCGGCCTGGCATTGACTAAGCTCGACGGCACGGCCAAGGGCGGTGTGATCTTCGCCCTGGCCAAGCAGTTCGGGTTGCCGATTCGTTACATCGGCGTCGGTGAAGGCATCGACGACCTGCGCACTTTTGAAGCCGAACCCTTTGTACAGGCACTGTTTGCCGAGCGGGAGCGTTCATGATTCGTTTCGAACAGGTCGGTAAACGCTACGCCAACGGGCATGTCGGCTTGCATGAGCTGAGTTTCCGGGTGCGTCGCGGCGAATTCTTGTTTGTGACCGGCCATTCGGGTGCCGGTAAAAGTACCTTGTTGCGCCTGCTGCTGGCCATGGAACGCCCCACCACCGGCAAACTGCTGCTGGCGGGCCAGGACCTGGCCACCATCAGCAATGCGCAGATTCCGTTTTTGCGCCGCCAGATCGGTGTGGTGTTCCAGAATCACCAGTTGCTGTTCGACCGCACGGTGTTCAACAACATCGCCTTGCCGTTGCAGATTCTCGGGCTGTCCAAGGCCGAAATCGTCAAGCGCGTGGATTCGGCGCTGGAGCGCGTTGCGCTGTCGGACAAGACCGACCTCTACCCCGGCGACCTGTCCACCGGCCAGCAACAGCGCGTCGGCATCGCCCGCGCCATCGTGCACCGCCCAGCCTTGCTGCTGGCGGACGAACCCACCGGTAACCTCGACCCGCGCCTGGCCGCAGAAATCATGGGCGTGTTCGAAGACATCAACCGCCTGGGCACCAGCGTGCTGATCGCCAGTCACGACCTGGCACTGATCGCCCGCATGCGCCACCGCATGCTCACCCTGCAACGCGGCCGCCTGATCGGTGACGGGGAGGCAGGGGTATGAGTGCGACACGCAGCCCGAAGGTTTCCGAGCGCGTTGCGCCAAAACCGGCCGACCCGCAACCGCAGAAGAAAAAACGCGACGAAGACGATGGCCCGGACTTTGGCACCCTGGTGCACGCCTGGATCGAAAGCCACCGTGCCAGCCTGGTAGACAGCCTGCGCCGCCTGGGCAAGCAGCCGATCGGCAGCTTCTTCACCTGCCTGGTGATGGCCGTGGCCTTGAGCCTGCCGATGGGGTTGTCGTTGCTGCTGAATAACGTCGAGCGCCTGGGTGGCTCGTGGCAGCGGGCGGCGCAGATTTCCCTGTACCTGAACCTGGATGCCAGCACCAAAGACGGCGAAGCCCTGCGGGACGAGATCAAAGGCCTTCCGGGTGTGGCCGAGGCTGAGTACATCAGTCGCGATCAGGCCCTGGAAGAGTTCCAGCAACAGTCCGGCCTGGGCGAGGCGCTCAAGGAGTTGCCGCAAAACCCGCTGCCGGGCGTGGTGCTGGTGACGCCGAACGAAGTCGACAAGGCGACCCTGGAAGCCCTGCGACAAAAACTCGCAGAGCTGCCCAAGGTCCAGCAGGCACAACTTGATCTAGTCTGGGTAGAGCGGCTGGCGGCGATTCTCAAGCTGGGCGACCGCTTTGTGTTCGGTCTGACGGTGTTGCTGGTGTCTGCATTACTTTTGGTGATAGGCAATACCATTCGTCTTCATATTGAAAACCGCCGCACCGAGATAGAAGTGATTAAACTCGTCGGCGGCACGGACAGCTATGTGCGTCGTCCATTTCTGTACATGGGCGCGCTTTATGGCTTCGGTGCGGGGATTTTGTCCTGGGGCGTGCTGGCTTTTGGCCTGAACTGGCTGAACGACGCGGTGGTAGGGCTCGCCGGCTTGTACGGCAGTGATTTTGCCCTGGCCGGCGTGCCGGTAGCCGACGGTCTGTCATTGTTGCTTGGGGCGGTGCTCTTGGGGTATATCGGTGCTTGGATTGCGGTCGCACGGCATTTACGTGAGCTGGCACCGAAGTAGTTAATGTCAAGGTAATGTAGTTTCGTTTGTATTGACCGTATCAGTGGTTTAGGGAACTTGTCCTACGGTTTCCGGTCAATTTTCGCAGTGCTGAACTGCACGAGTTATGTGAGTCGGAGGTTTTTTCGTATGACCACTTCTTTGCAACCTGCTTATGCTCTGGTCCCGGGTGCGAACCTGGAGGCCTATGTGCACACGGTCAACAGCATTCCATTGCTGACGCCCGAGCAGGAGCGTGAACTGGCCGAGAGTCTCTACTATGAGCAGGATTTGGGGGCGGCTCGGCAGATGGTGCTCGCCCACCTGCGTTTTGTCGTACATATCGCCCGTAGCTATTCCGGCTACGGTCTGGCCCAGGCTGACCTGATTCAGGAAGGCAACGTTGGCCTGATGAAAGCTGTAAAGCGCTTCAACCCGGAAATGGGTGTGCGCCTGGTGTCGTTTGCTGTGCACTGGATCAAGGCGGAAATTCACGAGTTCATCCTGCGCAACTGGCGCATCGTGAAAGTCGCGACCACCAAGGCCCAGCGCAAGCTGTTCTTCAATCTGCGCAGCCAGAAGAAACGCCTGGCGTGGCTGAACAACGAAGAAGTGCATCGCGTGGCCGAAAGCCTTGGCGTTGAGCCCCGTGAAGTGCGCGAGATGGAAAGCCGCCTGACCGGCCACGACATGGCCTTCGACCCGGCCGCTGAAGCGGACGACGACAGCGCCTTCCAGTCGCCGGCCAACTACCTGGAAGACCACCGGTACGACCCGGCGCGTCAACTGGAAGACGCCGACTGGAGCGACAACTCCAATCACAACCTGCACGAAGCGCTGGAAGTGCTGGACGACCGCAGCCGTGACATCCTCTACCAACGCTGGTTGGCAGAAGAAAAAGCCACGCTGCACGACCTGGCGCAGAAGTACAACGTGTCGGCTGAGCGGATTCGTCAGCTCGAGAAGAGTGCGATGAACAAGCTGAAACTGTCGATCGCCGCCTAAACAGCTGCGAAGTGACAAAAAAATGCCCCGATCGAGAGATCGGGGCATTTTTGTTTGTGTTCGCACAACTCGAATTCAGCTCGGTCCACTGTGGGAGCTGGCTTGCCTGCGATGAGGGCCTGCCAGCCAACACATCTGCAGGCCGGCACACCGCTATCGCAGGCAAGCCAGCTCCTGTGGCGTCAGTCGGACCAGGGAGCTTTGCGCGAGTTGTTCAGCTCATTCAGGTAACCGTCGCCACCCAACTGACTCATCTGCTGCCGAATCCACGCGGCCCGTCGCGCGACATACGACGTTGGATGGCTGGCACTCCACACCCGTGGATTAGGCAACACCGCCGCCAGGTAGCTGGCCTGCTGGCGGCTCAGCGCCTTGGCACTCACCCCAAAATGATGCCGCGCCGCCGCTTCAGCGCCGAACACGCCCTCATCCCACTCCACGCTATTGAGGTACACCTCAAGAATTCGCTGTTTCGACCAGAAGATCTCGATCAACCCGGTAAACCAGGCTTCCAGGCCTTTGCGGAAATAGCTGCGGCCGGTCCACAGGAACAGGTTCTTCGACACCTGCTGGCTCAAGGTGCTGGCGCCGCGAATCGAACCGCCGCGCTCGTTATGCAGGAGTGCCGCCTGGATCGCGTCGAAATCAAAACCCCAATGCTGCGGGAAGCGCTGGTCTTCGCCGGCCATCACTGCCACTTTCAAATCGTCGGAGATCTGATCCCACGGCACCCACGTGCGTTGTACGTCAATCGGCTCGCCGTCGACCCAGGATTCGACCTTGCGCTCGACCATCAGCGCAGTCCCCGGTGGCGGCACGAAACGAAACAGCAGCACCAGCAACACACTGCCGATGGCAAACCACTTGAGGGCTTTGAGAAAACGCTTGAAGAGGAGACGCAGCATAGAGATGGCTTGGCCGAACCCGTTGAGCGGGCCATTATACAGACCCTGCCCACTGAGTCTGACTGGAGTTCCTCATGTTGCGTGGCTTTCTGATACTGGCTGCCTTTTTCGGTTTCACCGGTGTCGCCCTGGGCGCGTTTGCCGCCCACGGCCTGAAAAACCGCCTGAGTGCCGAGTACCTGGCGATTTTCCATACCGGCGTGACTTACCAACTGGTGCACACCCTCGCGCTGTTCGGCGTGGCCCTGCTGGCGGCGCACATTCCGGGGCGCCTGGTGACGTGGGCGGGCGTGTCCTTTGCCGTCGGCATCCTGCTGTTCTCCGGCAGCCTGTATGTGCTGACCATGACCGGCATCAGCAAGCTTGGCATCATCACGCCGTTGGGTGGCTTGGCCTTCCTGTTGGGCTGGTTCTTCCTCGGTTTGGCGGCGTGGCGTCTACAGGCTGCCTGACCAAGGGGCTTGGGCCAGCAACGTCAATCACGCTAGAATGCTGGCCCCTAAAAACGATGGCGGCCCGTGGCATGCGCATTCAGTTGAACGGCGAATCCTTTGAACTGCCCGACGGTGAAACCGTTGCGGCCCTGCTGACCCGTCTGGACCTGACCGGACGCCGCGTCGCAGTGGAGCTCAACCAGGATATCGTCCCGCGTAGCCAGCACGCCGAGACCGCGCTCACCGAAGGTGACCAGGTCGAAGTGGTCCACGCCATCGGCGGCGGCTAGCCGCCCAGCGCTCAAGGGCGCCAACCCGCATTCTGCAGAACCTCACCCCATTTCGAGGATTTCCCATGAGCATCGTTCGTAGCGACAAGCCTTTCGTCCTGGCCGGTCGGACCTTCCAGTCCCGTCTACTGGTCGGCACCGGCAAGTACCGCGACATGGAAGAAACCCGCCTGGCCATCGAAGCCTCGGGTGCCGAGATCGTCACCTTCGCCGTGCGCCGCACCAACCTCGGCCAGATCGAAGGCGAGCCGAACCTGCTCGAAGTGCTGTCGCCGGATCGCTACACCTTCTTGCCCAACACTGCCGGTTGCTATGACGCGATCGAGGCCGTGCGCACCTGCCGCCTGGCCCGTGAGCTGCTCGATGGCCACAACCTGGTAAAGCTGGAAGTACTGGCCGACCAGAAAACCCTGTTCCCCAACGTGATTGAAACCCTCAAGGCCGCCGAAACGCTGGTCAAGGAAGGCTTCGACGTGATGGTCTACACCAGCGATGACCCGATCATTGCCCGCCAACTGGCCGAAATCGGCTGCATCGCGGTAATGCCGCTGGCCGGCCTGATCGGTTCCGGTCTGGGCATCTGCAATCCGTACAACCTGCAGATCATCCTCGAAGAAGCCAGGATTCCGGTGTTGGTGGATGCGGGCGTAGGCACTGCCTCCGACGCCACCATCGCCATGGAGCTGGGGTGTGATGCGGTGCTGATGAACTCGGCCATCGCCCATGCGCAGCAACCGATCATGATGGCTGAAGCCATGAATCACGCGATTGTCGCGGGCCGCCTGGCGTACCTTGCCGGGCGCATGCCGAAAAAACTTTATGCCAGCGCCTCCTCGCCGCTGGATGGTCTGATCAAGTAAGAGCCATTGATGACTGAATCAAACGAAACGCCGAACACCCTGGAAGAAGGCGACGAGTCCAAGCACCGCCGCATCAAGAGTTTTGTGATGCGCGCCGGTCGCATGACCGAAGGCCAGCAAAAGGGCCTGGAGCAGGGCACGCCGCTGTTCGTCCTGCCGCTGGTGGATGCCCCGGTGGATTATGACCAGGTGTTCGGCCGCTCGGCGCCACGCTCCCTGGAAATCGGCTTCGGCATGGGCCATTCCCTGCTGGAAATGGCTGCGGCTTCGCCGGAGCAGGATTTTATCGGGGTTGAAGTACACCGTCCGGGTGTCGGCGCGCTGCTTAATGGCGTGCTGACTCAGGGCCTGACCAACCTGCGGGTCTACGACTGCGACGCGATCGAAGTGCTCAACCGCTGCATCGCCGACAACAGCCTCGATCGCCTGATGCTGTTCTTCCCGGACCCATGGCACAAGAGCCGCCACCACAAGCGCCGCATCGTCCAGGCTTCCTTCGCGGAACTGGTACGCAGCAAGCTGAAAGTGGGCGGTATCCTGCACATGGCCACCGACTGGGAACCGTATGCCGAATACATGCTGGAAGTGATGAACGTCGCCCCTGGCTACCGCAACCTGGCCGAAGACGGCAAATGCGTCCCGCGTCCGGCCGAGCGGCCGATCACCAAGTTCGAACGTCGCGGCGAGCGACTCGGGCATGGGGTTTGGGATTTGAAGTTCGAGAAAGTGGACTGATTAGCTAGAAGCCAATAACACAATCAACTGTGGGAGCTGGCTTGCCTGCGATAGCATCACCCCGGTATCACTGATACGCCGAGGTGTCTGCATCGCAGGCAAGCCAGCTCCCACATTTTGTTTTGTGTTGGCGTCAGCGGCGATCCGCCACCACCCCAATCAACACCAGCACCACCAACAACACCGGCGCCAGGCTGTAGTTGTTGAACTGGCTCAACCCGCGAACAATCCACGGCGTGGCATAGATCAACGCAGCGCCGCTGCCGATCATGCACACCAACGCCATCAGCGGTACGCGCAGCGCACCCGCGATGCTGCCCAAGCGTGCCTCGACCCAGCCCTTGATGTCGGCGCCAAACAGCACCAGCAGGCAGCCGACGAGCGCCAGGGAGATTTCCGACAGGTTGCTACGGCTCCAGCGGGACACGGTGGCGAGTAGATCGAGTACCAAATCCATTCGATTTCCTTAAGAGCAATCAGCTCAAAAACTTCTGCAGCAGGTCATTGAGAAAGAGTTGCCCGCGGTCGGTGGCCGCCAGGCGTGACGGTTCGACCTGCATTAAGCCACTTTGTTCGGCATCCTTGCGGGCTTCATCGAGGCTGGCCAGGTCCAGGCCGGTACGCTCTGCGTAAAGCTTCGCTTCGACACCGTCGGTCAGGCGCAGGGCGTTCATCAGGAACTCGAACGGTAACTCTTCGTTGGTCAGTTCTTTCGCACCGGCCTGGTAGTTTTTCGCCGGGTTGAGGTAGTCCTTCGGCGCCCGGGTTTTCCAGGTGCGCACGATGCGCCCGTCCGGGTGACTGAGCTTGCCGTGAGCGCCGGCACCGATGCCGATGAAGTCGCCAAAGCTCCAGTAGTTCAGGTTATGCCGCGCCGGCCGGCCCGGTTGAGCGTAGGCCGAGACTTCGTACTGGGCGTAACCGTGTTCGGCGAGCAACGCCTGGCCGGCTTCCTGAATATCCCACAGGGTGTCGTCTTCCGGCAGCACGGGCGGCTGGTTCCAGAACACGGTGTTGGGTTCCAGGGTCAGTTGGTACCAGGATAAATGCGTGGGCTTGAGGGCGATGGCCTGGCGCAGGTCGCCCAGGGCGTCCTCCAGGGACTGATCGGGCAAGCCGTGCATCAGGTCCAGGTTGAAGTTGTCGAACCCGGCCTGGCGCGCCATGCCGGCGGCACGCACGGCTTCGTCACCGTTGTGGATGCGGCCCAGGGCTTCGAGTTTTTCCTGCTGGAAACTCTGGATGCCAATCGACAGGCGATTGATCCCCAGCTTGCGATACGCCACGAACTTCTCTTGCTCGAAGGTTCCCGGGTTGGCTTCCAGGGTGATTTCGATGTCGCTGGCAAACGGGATACGCGCTTCCACACCCTTGAGCAGCCGGCCCAGTGCGGCGGCGCTGAACAGGCTCGGGGTGCCGCCGCCGAAGAAGATCGAACTCAGCTCACGGCCATACACCGCGTGCAGGTCCTGGTCGAGGTCGGCCAGCAACGCGTCGACGTACTCCTCCTCCGGCAGCACCTTGCTGGCGGTGTGGGAGTTGAAGTCGCAATAAGGGCATTTGCGCACGCACCACGGGATGTGGATGTACAGCGCCAAGGGCGGCAGGTGAGGCAGGGCCGCCCGAGGGGTTTGCGCGCCACCGTGAATCAGTGGCTGCGCGGAGGTGTTCTGGGTCATTTCAGGCCCAGACGCTGGCGCAGCAAATCCATTGCGCGGGCGCGGTGGCTGATCTGGTTCTTGTCGGCCGGGCTCAGTTCGGCGCTGGACACATTGCGCTCCGGCACCCAGAACAACGGGTCATAACCGAAACCGTGTTCACCGCTGGCGGCATGCAGGATGCGCCCGTGCCACAGGCCTTCGCAGAGAATCGGCAATGGATCATCGGCGTGACGCACCAGGGCCAGCACGCAGACGAACTGTGCGCCACGCTCGGCGTCCGGCACGTCCTTGAGGGCGTCCAGCAGCTTGGCGTTGTTGGCCGCGTCGCCTTTGCCATCGGCATAACGCGCCGAATAGATGCCTGGCGCGCCGCCCAGGAAGTCCACCGCCAGCCCCGAATCGTCGGCCAGTGCCGGCAGGCCGGAAATGCGCGCGGCATTGCGGGCCTTGAGGATGGCGTTCTCGACGAACGACAGGCCGGTCTCTTCCGGCTCTACCTGGCTGAACTCGCCAATCGAGCGCAGTTGCACCGACTGGCCGAGCATGGCCTGGAGTTCTTTGAGCTTGCCAGCGTTATGGCTGGCCAGTACGAGTTGTGTGAGGTTCATCATTCGGCCGGAAACAGTTCCTGGTTGAAACTGAAACCGTGGGCTTTGCCGCCGGTTTCAACGTTGATCGTGAAAATTCGTACTTCCTGCTGCGGCACGGAGTACTGGGCGAGGTAGTAAATCGCACCTTTCTCGGTGATTTGCTTGAAGGTCAGCATCTCACTCTTGCCGCTCAGGTCCTTGACGGTACCTGTCACCTGGGCCACCACGGGCGTGACGCCCTTGATCACCGACACATTGATCACGCCCTTGTTCTTGCTGCGCACCAGTTCAACGGCCTGGGCCACGTCGGGCTGCAGGAAACTGGAGGTGAAAGTGTTGTAGTGCACAGTGATGTCGCCGAAATCTTTCTGGCGATTGGGGTCGATAACGTCCGCCGCCATGGCGCTGACGCCCAGGCAGGCAGTGAGTAGAAAAACAGCCAGGCGACTCATGATCGTCCTCCTTGAATATGGTTAGACGGCAATCTGGTGGTCCGTCAGGCCCGGGCTGCTGACCCGGTAGATCCCGATCTCACCCAACAGGTTAGGCCATAGCTTACTCGCCCAGCCGTGACGGTGCTGTTGATCGACGGCAAGGCGGTTGATGACTTTGGCATCACGCTCGCCACACAGCGCTTCGAAGTCTTCGAAGGTGCAGAAGTGGATGTTTGGCGTGTTGTACCAGGTGTACGGCAGGAAGTCCGACACCGGCATGCGGCCCTTGGTGGCCAGGTACCAGCGGCAGCGCCAGTGACCGAAATTAGGGAAGGTGATGATGCACTGGCGGCCGACGCGCAACATTTCGTCGAGGATCCGGTCCGGGTAGTGCACGGCTTGCAGCGCCTGGGTCATGACCACGATGTCGAAACTGTTGCTGGCGAAGTTACCGAGGCCCTTGTCCAGGTCCTGCTCGATCACGTTGATGCCCTTGGCCACGCACTGGGCGATGTTGTCCGGGTCGTTTTCCAGGCCATAGCCGGTGACTTGCTTGTTGTCGCGCAGCCAGCTCAGCAGTTCGCCATCGCCGCAACCCAGGTCGAGCACGCGGCTGCCGGCGGGGATCCAGTCTTGGATGATTTCCAGGTCGGCTCTCATGGCGTTCTCCCAAAGCGTAAGCAATTCATATAAGCGCTATTCGGTTCATGTAGTTGCGAAAGGCCTGCAGGTAGCGTGGGATCGGGATCAGGAAGGCATCGTGGCCCTGCGGTGCATCGATCTCCAGGTAGCAGACGTCTTTCTTGGCCGCCATCAGGGCATCCACCAGTTCCCGCGAGCGGGCCGGCGAGAAGCGCCAGTCGGTGGTGAACGACATCACGCAGAACTTCGATGTGGCGTTTTCGAAGGTTTTCGCCAGGTCATCGTCAAAGTTCGCCGCCGGATCGAAGTAGTCCAGGGCCTTGGTCATCAGCAGGTAGGTGTTGGCGTCGAAACGTCCGGAAAACTCCTCGCCCTGATAACGCAGGTAGCTCTCGACCTGGAACTCGACGCTGTGGAAGTCGTAGTTGAGCTTTTCGCTCTTGAGCCCACGGCCGAATTTCTCGCCCATGGAGTCATCCGACAGGTAGGTGATGTGGCCGACCATCCGCGCGAGCATCAGCCCGCGCTTGGGGATCACGCCCGCTTCCTGGAACGAACCGCCGTGGAACTCGGGGTCAGTGAGGATCGCTTGGCGCGCCACTTCGTTGAAAGCGATGTTCTGCGCCGACAATTTTGGGGCCGAGGCGATTGCCAGGCAATGGCGCACGCGGTCCGGGTAAGTGATGGTCCATTGCAGGGCCTGCATGCCCCCCAGGCTGCCGCCGATCACGGCGGCCCATTGGGCGATGCCCAGTACGTCGGCCAGGCGCGCCTGGCTGTGCACCCAGTCTTCCACGGTCAGCACCGGGAAATCGGCGCCAAACGGCTTGCCGGTTTCCGGGTTGAGGCTGCTGGGGCCGGTGGAGCCGTTGCAGCCGCCGAGGTTGTTCAGGCTGACCACAAAGAACTTGTTGGTGTCGATGGGCTTGCCGGGGCCGATGCAGCTGTCCCACCAGCCGGGCTTGCGCTCGTCGACGCTGTGGAAGCCCGCAGCGTGGTGATGGCCGGACAGGGCGTGGCAGATCAGCACGGCATTGCTGCCCGTGGCGTTCAGTTGGCCGTAGGTTTCATAGATCAGGTCGTAGGCGGGTAGCGAACGGCCGCAGGCCAGGGCCAACGGTTCGCTGAAGTGCGCCACTTGGGGCACGACCAGTCCAACAGAATCGGGGGGGAAGGCAGCTGGCATCGACCCTGCTCTCGTTTAAATGAGGCGTAAGTCTAAAGACCGCTGCACCCAGCGGCAAGCAAAGGCCGGCGGCAGGTGTTTTTAGGGTTTTTTGGGGCAAGGGAGCAAGCTCCCTTGCCATCCAGCTATCAGATCAGACCGAACAGTTCTTTGGGCATGAATGCGTAGAACGCCAAGCGTGGAATCACCCAGCTTTGCAGCAACTGAATCGCGATAAACGCGAAGATCGGCGAGATATCCAGGCCACCCAGGTTAGGCACCAGGCGACGGAACGGCGCCAGCACCGGCTCGGTGATCTGGGCCACCAGCTCGGCGCCAGGGCTGCGGCTGCCCGGGGCAACCCAGGACAGGATCACGCTGATGATCATCGACCAGAAAATGATCTTCAAAAACAGCGAGAAAATCCCGATCAAGGCCCACGGCAGCAACAGCAATGTGGTGGCCTGATAGCCATTGAGCAGCAGGATCACCGCGAACAGCAGGATCTGCAGCAGCAGCGCCAATACCAGCGACGACATGTCCAGGCCGAACAGGCTCGGGATCACCCGGCGCAATGGCTTGAGCAGCGGCTGCGTGGCCTTCACCACGAATTGGCACAGCGGGTTGTAGAAGTTCGCCCGCACCAGTTGCAGGATAAAACGCATCAGCACGATCAGCAGGTACAGGCTGCCCAGGGTCTGGATGATGAAAATGGCAGCGTCATTGATTCCGAGCATGTTTGATTCCTATGTGGGGGACGACTATTTGCCCAGCTGCTCGGCCATTTCGGCCGAACGATGTGCTGCGGCACCCAGTGCTTTTTCCACCAGGGCTTCAAAGCCCCCGGCCTGGAATGATTCGATGGCAGCCTGCGTGGTGCCACCCGGCGAGGTCACGCGTCGACGCAACTCGGCGGCATCCACATCGCTGCCGACCGCCATGTTCGCGGCGCCGAGGGCGGTTTGCTCGGCCAGTTGCTCAGCGATTTCGTGGGGCAAGCCCAGCTTCACGCCGGCGGCGGTCATGGCTTCGATCAGCAGGAAGAAGTAGGCCGGGCCGCTGCCGGACACGGCGGTGACCGCATCCAGTTGCTGCTCTTGCTCCAGCCACAGCGCGATACCCACGGCGGACAACAGCTCTTGTGCCTGATCGCGCTGGGCAGCGGTCACTTCGCGGGTGGCGTACAGACCGCTCACGCCCTTGCGCAGCAGCGCCGGGGTGTTGGGCATGCAGCGCACGATCGGCTGGGCACCGAGCCAGTTATTCATGCTGGCGCAGGTGATGCCGGCGGCGATGGACACCACCAGTTGATGGGGCTTGAGGCTGGGGCGCAGGCTTTCGCACACGGCTTTCATGGCTTGTGGCTTGACCGCCAGCACCACCACATCAACGCCTTCAATCGCTTGTGCGTTGTCGGCGAAGGTTTCGATACCGTGCTCGGCGCTGACGCGGGCACGGGTGTCGGCGCCCGGGTCGCTGGCGCGAATCTGTTGTGCTTCCAGGCCCTTGGCCCGCAGGCCGCCGATCAGGCTGGCCGCCATGTTACCGGCGCCGATAAAGGCAATACGCGTGTTGCTCATGACAGGTCCTTACTCAGATGGATGTCAGCCATTTCACGGCTGGCCGTAGTCGCGGGCACCAAACAGGGCGGTACCGATCCGCACCCAGGTGGCCCCTTGGGCGATGGCCGACTCAAGGTCATGGCTCATGCCCATGGAAAGTGTGTCGAGCGGCAGGTTCAGGCTCGCCTGCAGGTCTCGCACGGTGGCGAAGGCGGCGTCCTGCTCGGCACGGTCGTCGGTCGGCTCGGGGATCGCCATCAAACCGCGCAGCTTCAGGCGCGGCAGGGCGCTGATGGCTTCGGCCAGGGCGGGCAGGTCGGCGGGTGTACAGCCGGACTTGCTGGCTTCGCCACTGACATTGACCTGGATGCAGATATTCAGCGGTGGCAGGTCAGCCGGGCGTTGCTCGGACAGGCGTTGTGCGATTTTCAGGCGGTCCACGGAATGCACCCAGGCGAAGTTCTCGGCGATCGCACGAGTCTTGTTCGATTGAATGGGGCCGATGAAGTGCCAACTCAAGGGCAGGTCGGTTAATTCGGCCTGTTTGCCCAAGGCTTCCTGCAGATAATTCTCGCCAAAGTCCCGCATCCCGGCGGCATGGGCTTCGCGCACGGCGTGTGCCGGTTTGGTCTTGCTCACGGCCAGCAGGTGCACGCTGCTGGCATCGCGCTGCGAGGCCTCGGCCGCTGCCCGGATCCGCTCGGAAACCAGGCTGATGTTGTCTGCTATGGTCGACATTCAAGTTGCGCCCGTGGATATGGAGTCCGCGGCATTCTACTGGAAATGGAAAGCCCTATGGATATCACTGAACTGCTGGCCGCCGGCGTGCGCCTGCGGGCCTCGGACCTGCATCTGTCGGCCGGGCTGGTGCCGATGTTGCGAGTGGATGGCGAAGTCTGGCCCCTCGATTGGCCGGTGCTCGAGCCTGCGCAAGTGGCGGATTTACTCAGCCCTTTACTCAACAATCACCAGCAAAAGGATTTCGAAACATCTCTTGAAACGGATTTTGCCTTCGAGTTGCCCGAGGTGGCGCGGTTTCGGGTGAATGTGTTCCAGCAACACCGGGGCATGGGCGCGGTGTTTCGTACCATCCCGTCGACGGTGCAGAGCCTGGAGGGCCTGGGGTTGGGCGAGGTGTTCAGGCGCATCGCGGACCTGCCCCGAGGACTGGTATTGGTCACCGGGCCGACCGGTTCCGGCAAGTCCACGACCCTGGCGGCGATGATTGATTACCTCAACATCCATCGCCGCCAGCACATCCTCACCCTTGAAGACCCGATCGAGTTTATCCATCAACCGAAAAACGCCCTGATCAACCAACGGCAGGTGCATCGCGACACTCACAGTTTCTCGGCCGCCCTGCGTTCGGCATTGCGGGAAGACCCGGATGTGATTCTGGTGGGGGAGTTGCGGGACCTCGAAACTATCCGCCTGGCGCTGACAGCGGCAGAAACCGGGCATCTGGTGTTTGGCACGTTGCACACAACGTCGGCGGCAAAAACCGTGGATCGGGTGGTGGATGTATTTCCGGCCGGTGAAAAGGCCATGGTCCGCTCGATGCTCTCGGAGTCATTGCAGGCGGTGGTGTCCCAGGTGCTGGTGAAGAAAGTCGGCGGCGGGCGGGTGGCGGCGCACGAAATCATGCTCGGCACGCCGGCGATTCGGAACCTGATCCGCGAGGACAAGGTGGCGCAGATGTACTCGGCGATCCAGACCGGCGGGGCGCTGGGGATGACGACGCTGGACATGAGCTTGAAGGCATTGGTCAGCCAAGGGCTGATCAGCCGGGAACATGCCCGGGAGAAGGCGAGGGTGCCTGGGGATATTTGAGATCGCTTGGACGATGAACATTTAATGCAGGACTGGCTTATGTGGGAGCCGGGCTTGCCCGCGATGCAGGCACCCCGGTGTATCAGTCACACCGCGGTGATGCTATCGCAGGCAAGCAAGCTCCCACACAAGCCCGCTCACCACAGCAAGCCAGCTCCCACATCAGCCTCAGATCAGCGCTGCACAATCCGCAGATTGTTCTGTTCTTTAGGCAGGACACGCTTGGCAATCACGTAGTTCTTGTCCCAGAACGGCTTCTTCAGCGTATCGATGCTCACGGACTTGCCACGACGCGGTGCGTGGATGAAACGGTCGTTGCCCAGGTAGATGGCAACGTGGTTCACCTGGCGGCTCTTCAGTTTGAAGAACAGCAGGTCACCCGGTTTCAAATCCTTGCGCTCAACCTTCAGCCCATGGCCAGCGGCCATGGCGTTGGAAGTGCGCGGTAAATCCACGGCTTTTACGTCGTTAAACGCATATTTCACCAAACCACTGCAGTCGAACCCTTTACTTGGGCTGCTGCCGCCCCAACGATAAGGGGTACCGAGCACGTTAACGGCGCGGCTGAGGACGTTGCTGCTTTGTTTGGTGTTGACGGCCATCAGCCCTGGAGCTGTTTTACCGTGGGCCTTGCTCAGTTGAGTCGGGCGCTTCACGGTCAGCTTTACCGATTTGGCGGAGCTGGTGGCAGCGTGAACTTTAGGGGTGAAACCGTTAACTTCTGGAAGACGTTGCTCACGATTGGTGGCGTGGGCGGCCAGTGGCATTAATAGGCAAATGGTTAGCCATGTCTTGAAAAATGGTCGCATTAGGCGTGGCTCTTTTTGGTTTGCGCGCAACTTTATAACAGCTTTTTGTGTCGTTCTAAGGCCGTTTGTCGACTGAACCCTGGGGTCAAATTCAGGAAAACCGTGACGAATTGCCGCGATTGTCCTACACAAGTCAGGCGGTATAAGGCTTTGAGGGAAGCGAAGATACCATTTGCCGCATGTCGGGCGCCCGTAAAAAAGTCACAAAGAAACCAGAAATATTTATCTATCGAGGCAAAAGGGGTACTCCATGAACACCTATCGACAGGATGTTTCGCAACAAGACACCCACAGCAAGGTGATCGGTTACCTGCTTTGGATTTTCGGTTTTACCGGTGCTCACCGCTTTTATTACGGCAAGCCAGTGACCGGAACGATCTGGTTTTTCACCTTCGGGTTACTCGGGATTGGTTGGCTGATCGACTTGTTCCTGATTCCGGCGATGGACCGGGAAGCGGACCTGCGATTCACCGCCGGGCCCATTGAGTACAACGTGGCCTGGATCCTGTTGGCGTTCCTGGGTGTGTTCGGGTTGCACCGCATGTATCAGGGCAAATGGATCAGCGGGATCATTTACCTGCTGACGGGTGGTTTGTTCCTGATTGGCGTGCTGTACGACTTCTGGACGTTGAATACGCAGATTTCGATCCGCAATGCCGAGCGTAACGGCGGTCGTTAAGCACTCTAAACCAATGTGGGCGCGGTCAAGTGTAGGAGCTGGCTTGCCTGCGATGCGGGCACCTCGGTGTATCTGATGTACCGAGGTGATGCTATCGCAGGCAAGCCAGCTCCCACATTTACCGTGCCCACTTTGGATCGGGTTTAAGCCTGGTAGCTGATCCGCCCATCCACCAGCGTGTACCGCACAGTCGCCGGCAGGCTATGGCCGATGAACGGGCAGTTCTCGCCCTTGGACAGCCAGTGTTCCCCGGCAATCGTGGAGCTGGCCGGATCAAACAGCACCAGGTCCGCCGCCGAACCCACCGCCAGCTTGCCCGCCGGCAGGCGCAGCGCCTCGGCAGGGCCCGCACTGAGGCGTGCCAGCAGGGTCGGCAGGTCCAGCAAGCCATCCTCCACCAGCGTCATCGCCAGCGGCAGCAACAGCTCGACACTGCTGATGCCCGGCTCTGTCGCACCGAACGGCGCCAGCTTGGCATCCCGCTCGTGAGGCTGGTGATGGCTGGAAATCGCCGAAACCACCCCGGACTTCACCGCCGCGCGCAAACCGTCACGGTCAGCGCGGGTACGCAGGGGCGGCTGCACGTGATACAGACTGGAGAAGTCGATCAGTGCCTCATCCGTCAAAATCAGCTGATACAGCGCCACATCCGCCGTCACCGGCAAACCGCGGGCTTGCGCCTGAGCGATCAGGGCCACGCCACGAGCGCTGGTCAGCTGGCTGAAGTGCGCGCGTACGCCGCTTTGCTCCACCAGCAGCAGGTCCCGGGCCAGGGCCACGGTTTCAGCGGTTTCCGGGATGCCCGGCAGGCCGAGGAAGCTCGCCGTAGCGCCTTCGTGGGCCAGGCCACCTTCGGCCAGGTCACGGTCCTGGGAGTGGAAAATCACCGTCAGGTCGAAGGTCGCTGCGTATTCCAGCGCACGGCACAGGGTACGGGTGCTGCGAAAGCTCTCCAGGCCGTTGCCAAAGGCCACGCAGCCGGCGTCGCGCAAGGCGATCAGCTCGGCCAGCTGTTCGCCGTCCAGGCCTTTGCTCAGGGCGCCGATGGGGAACACTTTGCAGTTACCGGCTTCGCGGGCGCGGTCCAGGATCAGCTCGGTCACGGCCGAGGTGTCCAGCACCGGTTTGGTGTGGGGCGGGCAGCACAGGCTGGTGACGCCACCGGCCGCGGCGGCGCGGGTTTCGCTGGTGATGTTGCCCTTGCGGCTGTAACCCGGCTCGCGCAGGGCGACGTTCAGGTCTACCAGGCCGGGCGCGGCGATCAGGCCTTTGGCGTTAATGGTTTCGCTGGCGCTGAAGCCTGCGGGTGCGGTGCCGATGGCAATGATCTTGCCGGCTTCCAGGTGCAGATCGGTGACTTGATCCAGGCCGCTGGCCGGATCGATGACTCGGGCGCCGAGAATGCTGAGCTTCACTGGGCGTTCTCCTGCTCGAATTGACGTTGCGCGGTTTGCCCGCTCATGGCCATGGACAGCACGGCCATGCGGATGGCGATGCCGTAGGTCACCTGGTTGAGAATCACCGACTGCGGGCCGTCGGCCACCGCCGACTCAATCTCCACGCCACGGTTGATCGGCCCCGGGTGCATCACGATGGCATCCGGCTTGGCGCCGGCCAGGCGTGCGGTGGTCAGGCCGAACAGGCGATAGAATTCGCCCTCGCTCGGCAGCAGGCCGCCGGCCATGCGCTCGCGTTGCAGGCGCAGCATGATCACCACGTCCACATCCTTCAGGCCCTCGGCCATGTCGGTGTAGACCTTCACGCCGTATTGCTCGATGCCGATCGGCAGCAGGGTTTTTGGCGCGATCACGCGGATGTCCGGGCAACCCAGGGCTTTCAGGGCCAGCATGTTCGAGCGTGCAACCCGCGAGTGCAGGATGTCGCCGACGATGGCCACCGAGAGGTTTTCAAAGCTGCCCTTGTGCCGACGAATCGTCAGCATGTCGAGCATGCCCTGGGTCGGGTGGGCGTGGCGGCCGTCGCCGCCGTTGATGATTGCCACGTTCGGGCACACGTGTTCGGCGATGAAGTGCGCGGCGCCGGAGTCGCCGTGGCGCACCACGAACATGTCGGCGGCCATGGCTTCCAGGTTGCGCAGGGTGTCGAGCAGGGTTTCGCCCTTGCTCGCCGACGAGGTGGACACGTTCAGTGTGATCACGTCAGCCGACAGGCGCTGGGCCGCCAGCTCAAAGGTGGTGCGGGTGCGGGTCGAGTTCTCGAAGAACACGTTGCAGATGGTCTTGCCGCGCAACAACGGGACTTTTTTCACCGCCCGGCCGCCGACTTCGAGGAACGAGTCGGCCGTGTCGAGGATTTCGGTGAGCAGTTCGCGGGGCAAGCCGTCGAGGGACAGGAAGTGTTGCAGCTGGCCCTGAGCATTGAGCTGCAGCGGGCGCTTGGCATCTAGAGGCGTCATCGCGGGGACTCTTTACAAGGCGGTTTAAAGGGCAAGGTCTTGCAGTTCGAGTTCGAGCGGCGTGGGACCGGACAATTTTACCCGCTGGTGGGCTTCGAGGGACAGTGTGGCGCCGACCACGTCCGGGCTGATCGGCAATTCGCCGGCGTCCAGGTCCAGCAGGCAGACCAGGGTCACGCTGGCCGGGCGGCCGTAGTCGAACAGTTCGTTCATGGCGGCGCGGATGGTGCGACCGCTCATCAGTACGTCATCGATCAGCACCAGGTGCTGGCCTTCAATCTCGAACGGCAGGGCCGAAGGGCGCACTTGCGGGTGCAGGCCGTTCTGGCTGAAGTCGTCGCGGTAGAAGGACACGTCCAGGGTGCCGAGGGGCGAGTTGCTGCCCAGTTCTTCCAGCAGCGCCTGGGCCACCCACACGCCACCGGTGCGAATGCCGATAAAGCGCGGTTCGCTGATGGCGCGGTGTTCCAGGTGCGCCTTGAGGCGGATCGCCATCTGGCTGATCAGATCGGCGGGATTGGGCAGGCTCATGGGTGCTCCTTCTAGGCCTCGCGCAGGCAAGGTCCGGGCTCAAACGTAAGAAGACGCGGCAAGCCGCGTCAGTCAGGATTCAAATAAAGCGGTGTTTTCATCCAGCCAGCCCTGCAACAGCAAGGCCGCGGCGATGGCATCCACCGGGTTGTCGCGGTAGCTGCCTTTCTGCCCGCCACGGTCGCGACGCTCGCCCTTGGCTTCGAACGTGGTCAGGCGTTCGTCGTGGGTATAGAAGGGCAGGTTGTAGCGGCCATTCAGGCGGCGGGCGAATTTTTCGGCCCGCAGGCACATCTCGCTCGGGGTGCCGTCCATGTTCAAGGGCAGGCCGACGACTACGGCGTCGGGCTTCCATTCCTTGATCAGGGCTTCGACCTGGTTCCAGTCGGGCACGCCGTTTTGGGCTTTCAGGGTGCACAGCTCGCGGGCCTGGCCGGTGATGACCTGGCCGACAGCGACGCCAATCTGTTTGGTGCCGTAGTCAAAACCGAGGATCAGACGCAAGGCCATCAGGCGTGCCCCGCCTGGCTGGTCAGCAGGCTGAGGTTGATCCGCAGCTTGGCCGCGGCGGCTTCCAGGCGCAGTTCGCTGGGGGTGTTGAACAGGATGTCGGCGTCAAACGGGCAGGTCAGCCAGGCATTGCTCGCCAGCTCCGCCTCCAGTTGCCCGGCTTCCCAACCGGCGTAACCCAGGGTGATCACACTTTGATCAGGCCCGATGCCGTCCGCAATGGCGAACAACACGTCCTGGGACGTGGACAGGGACAACCCTTCAAGGTCCACGGTCGCCTGGAATTTCGGCCCGGTGGGGTGCAGCACAAAACCCCGGTCCGTCTGCACCGGCCCGCCGATGTAGATCGGTACGTGCTGGCAACTGGCGGGCGGGTCGATGTCCGGGCGCAGTTGCTCGAGGATATCGGCCAGGTTCAGGTCTTGCGGGCGGTTGACCACCAGCCCCATCGCACCATTGGCGGTGTGCTCGACGATGTAGGTCAAGGTCTGCGCAAAGTTCGGGTCGGCCATATGGGGCATGGCGATCAGGAATTGGTGCTTGAGGTAGGTCGGGCTGACATTTTTCATGTCCGCTAGTGTGGCGTTGGAGGGGCAAACTGACAAGCTGAGGATGTGCAGGAAATCAGTGACGCACTCAATTACTGGAAAGCCGATCACCCTTGGCAAAGCGCCAGGTGCGAATGATTTCCAGGCGGTCGATGTCGTTCAAGTCCCCGGTAAACGGTGCAAAGGGCGCCGCCAGGCGCACGATACGTTGCGCCGCCTGGTCCAGCAGCGGCTGGCCGGAGGACTCCAGTACCTGCACTTCGTACAAGGTGCCATCGCGGTTGATCGATACCAGCAGTCGCAAATTACCGTAGATCTGCTGGCGGCGGGCTTCGTCCGGGTAGTTCAGGTTGCCGATGCGTTCGACCTTCTTGCGCCACTCGTCCTTATACCAGGCGCCTTTGTCGCGCATGGTGGAGGCGGCATTCAGGCGGTAGATGCGCGGGCGCTTGGCGTACAGCTGTTGTTCGTGGGCCAGTTCGGCTTCCAGGCTGGAGATTTCACTGGAGAGTTGCGAGCTGTCAAACGTGGGGGCCGGCGTAGTCGGCGCGGGTTCGGTCTTGGCCTTTTCGCGCTGGGTCGGGGCTTTTTGCGGTTTGGGCGCCACGGTCGTGACGGCGGCCTTGGGTGCAGCCTGTTTCACCTCCGGCTTGGGCGTCGGTGGTGGCGTGACCTTATTGACCTTGTTGTCCTGGAACGGCGCCACTTCGGTGGTCTTGGGCACCGCCTTCTTGTCGAGGGTGCCGCTGCCTTGCTGATTGTCCTGAGCGAGAAAGTCAGCCTTTTCGGGCTTCTTTTCGCTTTTGAAGGTGGCGAGGGTGATTTCCAGGGTCTTGGTGATCTGCTTGGGTTCGGCAAACGTGAAACCCAGGCCGAGGATCAATGCCAGGTGAATCAACGCCGCCAGAAACAGGGTAAATCCGAGCCGATCAGCCGGGCGCACGCCGCTGTGGGAGAGTTCGGGGGGCAGATCGGACGGGAGCGTCATGACAAGAAAACCAACATCGCGCATTTCACAGGTGGGGCATGATAGCGCAATGTTGGTTTGTGTCCGGCTGTTCTATGTCACTTGGCTTGTAGCTTGGAGGCAATCGCCGCCATCAGCATTTCGCCGATGTTCGTGCCAAATGCATTGTCGATCTCGCGAATACAGGTCGGGCTGGTGACGTTGATTTCGGTGAGGTTCTCGCCGATAACGTCAAGTCCTACAAATAGCAGGCCTTTTTCGCGCAGGGTTGGGCCCACTTGGGCTGCAATCCAGCGATCCTTGTCTGTCAGCGGTCGGGCTTCACCCCGGCCACCGGCCGCCAGGTTGCCGCGGGTCTCGCCGGCGGCCGGAATACGCGCCAGGCAGTAAGGCACCGGCTCGCCATCGATCATCAGGATACGTTTGTCGCCGTCCTTGATCGCCGGAATGTAGGCCTGGCCCATGATCTGCTGGGTGCCCAGCGCGGTCAGGGTTTCGAGGATCACCGACAGGTTCGGGTCGCCGGCGCGGTGGCGGAAGATCGACGTGCCGCCCATGCCGTCCAGCGGCTTGAGGATCACGTCACCGTGCTTGGCGGCGAATTCACGCAGCACGTCGGCCCGGCGGCTGACCACGGTCGGCGGCGTGCACTGTGGGAACAGCGTGGCGAACAGCTTTTCATTGCAGTCGCGCAGGCTCTGGGGCTTGTTGACGATCAGCACACCCGCGCGCTCGGCCTGCTCCAGCAGGTAGGTGGAGTAGACGAACTCCATGTCGAATGGCGGATCCTTGCGCATCAGGATCACGTCGAGGTCGCTCAGGGGGCTGTCGATTTCGTCTTGCAGTTCGAACCACTTCTCGGGGTTGGCAAACACCTGCAGGGGGCGCATCCGTGCCCGCGCTTCACCGTCACCCTGGTAAAGGTCCGGCTGTTCCATATAGAACAGGCTCCAGCCGCGGGCCTGGGCGGCCAGCAGCATGGCCAGCGAGCTATCCTTTTTATAGGAGATGCTGGCGATAGGGTCCATGACAATGCCGACGCGAACGCTCATGGGGGATTTCCTCTAGCAAATAAGGGCGCATAAAAGTGGCGTCAGAGTGGCGCTGCGGCTGTTGTGGGTCAAGGAAAAACCACCGCGCGGGTCGGCCGATAGATTGCGTTCTGAGACTGTGCTAAAAAGGCTGCCATGGCGTATCAGCCCTTGAATTCCAAGGCTTCTGGCGCTCATCCTGTGCAACATCAGGCAGTACACACCGAAAACCTATTCGCTGTGGCGATGGTAGAGCAGATATGGAACAGCATTCCAACGCCTTGAAAGTGATGGTGATCGACGATTCGAAAACGATTCGCCGCACGGCCGAAACACTGTTGAAGAACGTAGGGTGCGACGTCATCACGGCCATCGACGGTTTCGATGCCCTGGCCAAGATTGTTGACCACCACCCGCACATTATCTTTGTCGACATCATGATGCCGCGCCTGGATGGCTATCAGACCTGCGCGCTGGTGAAGAACAACCCGGCGTTCAAGTCGACCCCGGTGATCATGCTGTCGTCCAAGGATGGTCTGTTCGACAAGGCCAAGGGGCGTATCGTCGGTTCTGATCAGTTTTTGACCAAGCCTTTCAGCAAGGAAGAACTGCTGAGCGCGATCAAGGCCTATGTGCCGGGCTTCGCCGCAGTAGAACAAGCACACTGACGGGGGCCCCACGAGGGCTTGCGTCTACTAAAGAAGTGGGGAAAACCATGGCACGTGTTCTGATCGTCGACGATTCGCCGACTGAAATGTACAAACTGACCGAAATGCTCGAAAAGCACGGTCACACTGTCCTCAAGGCCCAGAACGGCGGCGACGGCGTTGCGCTGGCCCGCCAGGAAAAGCCCGACGCGGTCCTGATGGACATCGTCATGCCCGGGCTCAATGGTTTCCAGGCCACCCGCCAGTTGACCAAGGACCCTGACACCGGGCACATCCCGGTGATCATCATCACCACCAAGGACCAGGAAACCGACAAGATCTGGGGCGAGCGCCAGGGCGCCAAGGACTACCTGACCAAGCCCGTGGACGAAGAAACCCTGATCGCCACCCTGAACAAGGTGCTGGCTGGCTGACGGCACGTTCCCATGACCGAGTCGCAAACCGCCTTCGAGCTGCTGCTGGACATCGACCGCCGCTGCCGCTTGCTGGCCGCCGACCTGCCGTCCCAGGAAACCCGGCTGCACAGCTGGAGCGGGATCGGGTTTCGCCTGGGCGAGCACTGGTACGTGGCGCCCATGGGCGAAGTCGCCGAAGTGCTGCACGAACCACGCTGCACCTTGATGCCCGGGGTCAAGCCGTGGGTCAAGGGCGTGGCTAACCTGCGCGGGCGCCTGCTGCCGGTGATGGACCTGGGCGCTTTCCTCGGCCTTGAGCGATCGGTGGCGCGCAAACAACGGCGGGTGCTGGTGGTGGAATATCAGGACGTGTTTGTCGGCCTGTTGGTGGACGAGGTGGTGGGCATGCAGCATTTCGCACAAGACGCATTGTCGACGAGCACCGTGGCCGGCGCGCCGTTTATCCAGGGCCAGTTTGACGGCGACCAGCTGTGGCAGGTCTTCAGCCCCTTCGCCCTGGCCCAGGCTCCAGGCTTCATGGATGTTGCCGCATGAGTACCGTCACACCCGTCAAACCTCAGGAAGCGTCCCGCAGCCGCTCGCAGATCATCGTGCTGTTTATCGCGCTGATCGTGTTCATCATGCTGCTGTTCGCCAACTTCGCGTACCTCAATACCCAGTCCACCTACGATAAACAGTACATCGGTCATGCCGGTGAACTGCGGGTGCTATCCCAGCGCATCGCCAAGAACGCCACCGAGGCCGCCGCCGGCAAGGCCGCTGCGTTCAAGTTGCTGGGGGATGCGCGCAACGACTTTGCCCAGCGCTGGGGTTACCTGAAAAAAGGCGACCCGGCCACCGGCCTGCCCGCCGCACCCACCGCCGTGCGCGCAGAAATGCGCGCCGTGCAGACCGACTGGGAAGCGCTGCTGAAAAACGCCGATGCGATTCTGGCCAGTGAGCAAACCGTGCTGTCGTTGCATCAAGTGGCCGCGACCCTGGCGGAAACCGTTCCACAGTTGCAGATGGAGTCGGAAAAGGTCGTCGACATCCTCCTGCAACGCGGCGCACCGGCCAGTCAGGTGGCGTTGGCCCAGCGCCAGTCGTTACTGGCCGAACGTATTCTGGGGGCAGTGAACACCGTGTTGGCGGGCGACGAGACCGCAGTGCAGGCCGCCGATGCCTTTGGTCGCGATGCCAACCGTTTCGGCCTGGTGCTCAACGGCATGCTCCAGGGCAATGCCGGGCTGCGCATCAGCCAGGTCGAAGACCACGACGCCCGTGCCCGATTGGCGGAAATTTCCGAGCTGTTCGAATTCGTGTCCGGCTCGGTGGACGAAATCCTCGAAACCTCGCCGCAGCTGTTCCAGGTGCGCGCCTCGGCGAGCAATATCTTCAACCTGTCGCAAACCCTGCTGGACGAAGCCTCGCACCTGGCCACCGGTTTTGAGAACCTGGCCGACGGGCGCACCTTCGACACCATCGGCGGCTACGTACTGGGCTTGCTGGCCTTGGCCTCGATCATCCTGATCGGCCTGGTGATGGTCCGCGAGACCAACCGCCAACTGCGGGAAACCGCCGAGAAGAACGAGCGCAACCAGAACGCGATCATGCGCCTGCTGGATGAAATCGAAGACCTGGCCGACGGCGACCTGACTGTCACCGCCTCGGTCACCGAAGACTTCACCGGCACCATCGCCGACTCCATCAACTATTCCGTGGACCAACTTCGCGACCTGGTGGCAACCATCAACCTCACCGCCGGCCAGGTCGCGGGCGCGGTGCAGGACACCCAGGCCACCGCCATGCACCTGGCCCAGGCTTCGGAGCATCAGGCGCAGCAGATTGCCGAGGCTTCCACGGCGATCAACCAGATGGCCCAGTCCATCGACCAGGTGTCGGCCAACGCCGCCGAATCTTCGGCAGTGGCCGAGCGCTCGGTGGAGATCGCCAACAAGGGTAACGAGGTGGTGCACAACACCATCCATGGCATGGACAACATCCGCGAACAGATCCAGGACACTGCCAAGCGCATCAAGCGCCTGGGGGAATCGTCCCAGGAGATTGGCGACATCGTCAGCCTGATCGACGACATCGCCGAGCAGACCAACATCCTCGCCCTCAACGCCGCGATCCAGGCGAGCATGGCCGGTGATGCCGGGCGTGGTTTTGCGGTGGTGGCCGATGAGGTGCAGCGGCTGGCGGAGCGTTCTTCGGCGGCGACCCGGCAGATCGAAACCCTGGTGCGGGCGATTCAGACAGACACCAACGAAGCCGTGATTTCCATGGAGCAGACCACCACCGAAGTGGTGCGCGGTGCGCGGCTGGCCCAGGACGCCGGCGTGGCGCTGGAAGAGATCGAAGGTGTGTCGAAAACCCTGGCGGCGTTGATCCAGAGTATTTCCAACGCGGCGCAGCAGCAGACGTCGTCGGCGGGGCAGATTTCCCTGACGATGAACGTGATTCAGCAGATCACCACTCAGACATCGTCGGGCTCCACGGCCACTGCCGAGAGCATCGGCAACCTGGCGAAAATGGCCAGTCAGTTGCGGCGGTCGGTATCGGGCTTCACGTTGCCGGCGGCGAAGCAGGTGGATGAGTGAAATGCTATCTGTCAGGCACCACCGAACCCCTGTGGGAGCTGGCTTGTTGTGGTGAGGGGGCTTGTCCCCCGTCGGGTTCACCACTGATTGATGGGGCTGCTTCGCAGCCCAACGCGGGGCAAGCCCGCTCACCACAACAAGCCCGCTCTCACATTTGACCTCCATTGATTCTGGAATCGGTGGTCACACAGCAACTCATGAATTCAGACGGGAGCGGTTATGGTTGATCGGCACGACTACGTGGCCCTCGAATGGGTCAAGGGCGAAATTGCCGAAACCCTGAAACAGGCCCGTTCGGCGCTGGACGCCTATGTGGAAGACGGCAGCAGCGAGGCTATCGGCCAGTGCCTGGAATGCATCCATCAGGTCCATGGCAGCCTGCTGATGGTCGAGTTCTACGGCGCGGCGCTGTTCGCTGAAGAAATGGAACAACTGGCGCTTGCCCTGCAAGGCGCGCGCGTCAGCCAGCGCGATGAAGGCATTCGCTTGTTGCAACAGGGCCTCGGCCAATTGCCGCTGTACCTCGACCGCGTGCACAGCGCCCGGCGCGATTTGCCCTTGGTGGTACTGCCGCTGCTCAACGACCTGCGCAGCGTGCGCGGCGAAAGCCTGCTCTCGGAAACCAGCCTGTTCAGCCCGCAACTGTTGGTGATCCCGCCACTGCCCGAGGAAGCGCTGGCCCAGCGCACGCCGGAGGATTTCCCCGGGTTGCTGCGCCAGTGGCGGCAGATGCTGCAACAGGCGCTGGTCGGCTTGCTGCGCGAAGACCACGGCCCCAGCAACCTGGAAGACATGGCGCGGGTATTCGCCCGCCTCGAAGCCCTGTGCCATGGTGCGCCGCTGTTACCGTTGTGGCAGGTGACCTCGGCGCTGGTGGAAGGCATGCTCATTGGCGTGGTCGCCAACAGCCCGGCGTTGCGCAGTTTGCTCAAGGCCAGCGACAAGGAACTCAAGCGCCTGCTGATCCAGGGCATCAACGGGATCAACACCCCGGCCCCGGATGAGTTGCTCAAGAGCCTGTTGTTCTACGTCGCCAAAGTCACCCGACCGACTCCACGGATGCAAAGTTTGAAAGAACGCTATGGCCTCGATGAAGCCCTGCCCGACAGCGCCGTGGTGGATGCCGAACGCGCCCGCCTGGCCGGTCCGGACCGCGACGCCATGGGCTCGGTGCTCGGCGCGCTGTGCGAGGAACTGGTGCGGGTCAAGGAACGCCTGGACCTGTTCGTGCGCAGCGACCGTCAACACGCCTCGGACCTTGAGGCCTTGCTGGCGCCCTTGCGGCAGATCGCCGACACCCTGGCCGTACTGGGTTTCGGTCAGCCGCGCAAAGTGATCATCGACCAACTGGCGGTGGTGCTCGGCCTAGCCCAGGGGCAGCGCGAGCCCAACGACGCGGTGTTGATGGACGTCGCCGGTGCGTTGCTCTACGTCGAAGCCACGCTGGCCGGGATGGTCGGCACTGTCGAGCCGGAGCGCCGTGAAGAAAGTCGCCTGCCTACCACCGACCTGACGCAGATCCACCACCTGGTGATCCGCGAATCCTGCCAGTGCCTGACCCAGGCCAAAGAGCTGGTGATCGACTGCATCGAGGCCCACTGGGACCGCCAGCGCCTGGAGTCGCTGCCCGAGTTGTTGACCCAGGTACGCGGCGCGCTGGCGATGATTCCGCTGCCCCGCGCGGCGAGCCTGATGCGTGGCTGCAATGATTACGTCAACGAGCAGTTGATGGTCAGTGACGCCGCGCCTTCCGAGGCGCAGCTTGAGCATTTTGCCGATGTGCTCACCAGCCTCGAGTACTACCTGGAACGCATGCTCCAGGACCATGACGCCCCGGGCGAACGTGTGCTGGAAGTCGCCGCCGAAGGCCTGGCTGCGCTCGGCTATTTGCCGGCCGAAAAACCCTGGCGCCAGGCACTGCTCGCTCAGGACGACTCGCCTTCGGAGCAAACCCCGTTTCTCGCGGATGCGCTGGCCAGCCCCACCTCGCGCCTCAACCCGCCGGCTCTCCAGCGTCCCGGCAGCCTGCTGCCGCCGCCTGCCGGCGAAGAAGCCATCGACGATGAATTGCGGGAAGTCTTCCTCGAAGAAACCGCCGAAGTCCTCGACGTGCTGCACCGCTACGTACCTGCCGGCACCGCGAGCCTTGAAGACAAGCCCACCCTGACCGAAATGCGCCGCGCCTTCCACACCTTGAAGGGCAGCGGCCGCATGGTCCGTGCCTTGGTGTTGGCGGAGCTGGCCTGGGCAGTGGAAAACCTGCTCAATCGCGTGCTGGAACGCAGCGTCGCGCCGGGCCCGGATGTGCAAGCGGTGCTGGATGATGTGGTGGAATTGCTGCCTGAGCTGATCACCGATTTCGCCGCCGATGCCCAGCGCCAGCGCGATGACGTAGACGAGCTGGCAGCACGGGCGCATGCCTTGGCCAGCGGTGTCGAACCGTCGGCCACAGACCCGGCCACCCTGGACCCGCAACTGCTGGAAATCTTCCGCAACGAAGCCCAGAGTCACCTCGACAGCCTCAACCATTTCCTGCAACAGGCCACCGAGCACCTGCCGCTGCAAGTCAGCGATGAACTGCAACGCGCGCTGCACACCCTCAAGGGCAGTGCTTACATGGCCGGCGTGTTGCCCATCGCCGAGCTGGCGCGCCCGCTCGACCATCTGACCCGCGAATACAAGGCCCACCGCCTGCCGCTGGACCTGGATGAAATCGAATTGCTGCTGGAGGCCGAGGCACTGTTCCAGCGCGGCGTGCGCCAGCTGGACAGCGATCCCCATGCGCCCATCACCGGTGCGGCAGGGTTGATCGAACGCACGCAGAACCTGCTGAACAGCCAGCTTGAAGCCTTGCTGAATGCGCCCAACACCGGCCTGCGGATCAAGCGCGACCCGCAGTTGATCAATAACTTCCTGGCCCAGGGCATGGACATTCTGCTGGACGCCGAAAGCCTGCTGCGCCGCTGGCAACAGCACCCCGGCGAGCGCCAGGAACTGAGTGCGCTGCTGGACGAACTGACCACCCTCGGCGAAGGCGCGCACCTGGCCGACCTGCACCCGATGGACGAACTGTGCGAAGCCCTGCTCGACCTCTACGGCGCGGTGGAAGAAAGCAGCCTGGCGGTCAGCGAGCGCTTCTTCCACGAGGCCGAACAGGCCCACGAAGCCCTGATCAACATGCTCGACCAACTGGCCGCCGGCCAGGAAATCAGCCCGGCCCCGGCACGGGTGCGAGCCCTGCGCGAGTTGCTGGATGAAGGCCTCGACCCGTCTGCCACCGGCCTGATCAAAAGCGATGGCAGCCGCGCCCTGAGCATCTCCGAACTGGGCGCCGCCACGGCGAAGCTGGACCAGGGCTTTGCGGTGGATGACGAGATCGTCGAGATCTTCCTTGAGGAAGCGGTAGACATCCTCGACAGCGCCGGCCAGTCCCTCAAACGCTGGCTGCTGGACCCGGATAACGCCGCGCCGCTCTCATCCTTGCAGCGGGATTTGCACACCCTCAAGGGTGGCGCGCGTATGGCCGAGATCGGCGCGGTGGGCGACCTGGCACTCGAGTTGGAAAACCTTTACGAAGGTCTGGTAGACCGTCGCTACAGCTATTCCGGCGAGCTGGGGAACGTATTGATGGCCAGTCATGAGCGACTGGCGCTGCTGCTTGAACAGCTGCAACACCAGCAACCACTGAGCGACTCCAGCGACCTGATCAGCCACTTGCGTGAGTTACGCCAAAGTACCGGGCAAGCGGCGCCCGTAGCGGCAGCCGAAGTCGAGACGCCGGGCACTGATCCCGAGCTGCTGGATATCTTTCTCGAAGAAGCCGCCGACATCCTCGACAGCTCCGGTGCCGCGCTGTTGCGCTGGCAGGCCGAGCCGAAAAGTCGCCAGGAAGTCGAGACCCTGCTGCGCGACCTGCACACCCTCAAGGGTGGCGCGCGCATGGTCGAGATCGGCCCGATTGGCGACCTGGCCCATGAGCTGGAATTTCTCTACGAAGGCTTGTCGGCAGGTTTGCTGGCGCCCTCGGCGGAGCTGTTTGCGTTGCTGCAAGGTTGCCACGACCGTCTGGCGCAGATGATCGATGCGGTGGCGGCCGGGCTGCCGGTGGGCTCGGTGGACCTGCTGATCGAGCGGATCAAAAGCCTGGTGCATCCGGCTGAAGTGACCGCCGCACCGGTGGCGTTGGCGGCGACCAAAACCGAAGCGGCGCCGGCCAGTGATCCGGCCGCCGACATGGTGAAAATATCCGCCGACTTGCTGGACGATCTGGTCAACCTGGCCGGTGAAACCTCGATCTTCCGTGGGCGCATCGAGCAACAGGTCAACGATGCGAGCATCGCCCTGCATGAAGTGGAAACCACCATCGAGCGCATGCGCGATCAACTGCGCCGGCTCGACACCGAAACCCAGGGCCGCATCCTCAGCCGCCAGCAGGCTGAGGCCGAACGCCTGGGCTACGAGGAATTCGACCCACTGGAAATGGACCGCCATTCCCAGCTGCAGCAACTGTCCCGGGCCTTGTTCGAATCGGCCTCTGACCTGCTCGACCTCAAGGAAACCCTCGACCGTCGCAACCAGGACGCCCACAACCTGCTGCAGCAACAGGCACGTATCAACACCGAGTTGCAGGAAGGCCTGATGCGCACGCGCATGGTGCCCTTCGAACGCATGCTGCCGCGCCTTAAACGCATCGTGCGGCAGGTGGCCGGAGAGCTGGGCAAGGACGTGGAATTTATCGTCGGCAATGCCGAAGGCGAGATGGACCGAAACGTGCTGGAGCGCATGGTTGCGCCGTTGGAGCATATGCTGCGCAACGCCGTCGACCATGGCCTGGAATCCCGCGATGCGCGGTTGCTGGCGGGCAAGCCTGAAAAAGGCCGCATCACCCTGGACCTGACCCACGAAGGCGGCGACATCGTTTTCGACATGCGCGACGACGGCGCCGGCGTGCCGCTTGAAGCCGTACGGCGCAAGGCGATCAAGCGCGGCTTGCTCGACCCCAACCTGGAAATCAGCGACCGCGACGTGTTGCAGTTCATCCTGCAACCGGGGTTTTCCACTGCCGAAAAAATCACCCAGATTTCCGGGCGTGGCGTCGGCATGGACGTGGTGCATGAAGAAGTGCGCCAGCTGGGCGGTTCGATGGTCATCGATTCGACGCCGGGGGAGGGCGTGCACTTTCGCATTCGCCTGCCGTTCACCGTGTCGGTCAACCAGGCGCTGATGGTGCAATGTGCGGACGATCAATACGCGATCCCGCTGAACACCATCGAAGGCCTGGTGCGGGTCATGCCCCACGAGCTGGAAGGGCACTATCAGCAGGATCCGCCGCGTTACGAATACGCCGGCCAACGCTACGAACTGTTCTACCTCGGCGACCTGCTGCACACCGTCGGCCGCCCGAACCTGCTGGGCCAGTACCAGCCGCTGCCGGTGCTGCTGGTGCAGTGCAACGAGCGGCGCGTGGCGGTGCAAGTGGACGCCATGGCCGGTACCCGCGAGATCGTGGTCAAGGGCCTGGGGCCGCAATTTGCCGGGGTGAAGGGCTTGTCGGGCGCAACCATCCTGGGCGATGGCCGCGTGGTACTGATCATCGACCTGCTGGCGCACATCCGCGCGCGCCCACCGGCCTTGCCGGCCCAGGCGGCCGACGCACCGTTGATCCTCAACGACCCCCTGAAAAAGCGCCCGCTGCTGGTGCTGGTGGTGGACGACTCGGTCACCGTGCGCAAAGTCACCAGCCGCCTGCTGGAGCGCAACGGCATGAACGTGCTCACCGCCAAGGACGGCATCGACGCCATGGCCGTGCTGGAAGAACACACCCCGGACCTGATGCTGCTCGACATCGAAATGCCGCGCATGGACGGCTTCGAAGTGGCCATCCAGGTGCGCGACGACCCACGGCTGATGCGCATGCCCATCATCATGATCACGTCGCGCACCGGGCAAAAACACCGCGACCGCGCCATGGCGATAGGCGTCAACGACTACCTCGGCAAGCCTTATCAAGAGTCGGTGCTGCTGGAAAGCATCGCTTACTGGAGCAAGTCCCGTGCTTGATCACCGCGCTACCCAACTCACCGGCTTGCTGCTGCCGTTGGCCGACCGCCACCTTTTATTGCCCAACGTCGCCGTGGCCGAACTGATCGACTTCCAGCGCGGCGAACCGGCCAGCGACGCGCCGCCGTGGTACCTGCGGCAAGTCACCTGGCGGGATCGGCAGTTGCCGCTGATCAGCTTTGAGGCCGCGTGTGGCGAGTCGGGTGTGGTGGGCGAACGGGCACGGATTGTGGTGCTGAACGCCCTTGGAGGACGGCCGACGTTGAAGTTTATTGCGTTGGTGATCCAGGGGATTCCGCGTTCGTACAAGCTCGATAGCCAACTGAGTTATGTGGACGTGCCGTTGTGCCCCCTGGAACTGGCGGCGGTGCAGGTGGGGGAGCATGTGGCCAGGGTGCCGGACCTGATGGGGTTGGAAGCGTTGTTGGTCGAGGCCGGATTGGCCTGAGTGTAACCGTCAGTCAATCCGTGCAAACCGCTCGATTCTCGGTTGCTCCCGATGTTCTGCTTGCCATAGGTCATACGCACTTTGCATCGATAGCCACAACCGAGCTTTGCTGATACCTGCCCGTTCAAGCCTTACGGCAAGATCCGGGCTGATGGGCGCATGTCCGTGGAGGATTCTAGAGAATGTCTCCCTGGCGAAGCCAAGACGCCGTGCCATCTCAGTAATGGTGATGCCCAAGGCCGGGATCACGTCCTCAAGCAGGATTTCGCCAGGGTGGGGAGGGTTATGCATGTCCATATCGATGCCTTTACTCAGTGGTAGTCCAGATAATCAACCAGTTCTACCTGGTCATTGAACATCCGAAAAATAATGCGCCAGTTACCGCTGATACTGACGGACCAGTAGTCGATCAGATCGCCTTTCAATCGGTGAAACCGCCAGCCGGGCAGGTCCAGTTCATCACGGTGTTTGGCTCTATTCAGAACCAGCAACACACGACGCAAGCGTTTTGCATGGTTTGCGTTGATGCCTTTGGTAGAGCCAGTCTCAAAAAAGACCTTGAGGCCTTTATGTTTCCAGCTAACGATCATGGCGAGATTGTGATGTGATACATCACGCTGTGCAATGGCCTTGTATCGGGTTTGGGTATCAGATTCATAACGCCCAGTCGGTGACATGATTCGGACCGAAAAGGCTAGAGAGGCAGGTTCCGAGCAACAACCCGAAAAGTTCGTAGGAACAATCAGCTTGTGATTTACGGTCGGATTTTTCCTGCAACCTCTCGCGCTGTGCATGAACTTGTTGTGCCCTGCGATCGCGCCTAGTCTTCGTCCGTCATCGCAAAAAACGGTGACACGGACGTGCAAGTCCGGTTACATATCGGCGCACCAACGCCCATAGCCATTCAACGGGCGTTTTTTATGCCTGCTGTATTTCTTATGGCGGCTGTGCGTGGGAGATCCCTTGGGGTCTGCCGGGGTCCGATATGCCCGGTCTTGCACACCTGCGCACAGCTGCCACCTTATTCGCGTGCAAGCGGACGGTGTCAGCTTTCCTAATACATATCGGAGCTGCACATCATGTTCAAACCTACCCCCAATCCGCCGCACAACACCGAAATCGAACACCGCAAACTCCAGGCCGCCGCCGAGCGTGCAATGGATCATTACTTTCCGACTTCCGCTTCATCTTCACTCTTTACCGTCACTCCCTCTCAATCCACCGAAGCCCTGCTGGCCAACGCTTCTGAAACCTTTGCCTCACTCAACGCCCTGACCTCCAACCTGGCCTTCGAATTGGAAGGTTCGCAGCGCGGCGTGGTACTGGCCATTCAACAAATGAGTGAACTGGGGCAGTTACTGGTTGATCAGGCGTTGGAGCAGGTAAGCCCAGCGGCTATGTGACGAAGCGGGATCAGTCCCAAAAAGGGACTGATCGTTCCCATTTTGGGACTCATGTGTCCATTCTTAAGAACACAGCCGATCAAAATGTGGGAGCTGGCTTGCCTGCGATGCGGGCGACTCAGTGAGTTAGGCTCACCGCAGCGATGCCATCGCAGGCAAGCCAGCTCCCACATTTGATCTCTGTTGGTCCCAATCCAGTGTTTGCTGGCGAACCATTACTCCAGTCGTAACGATCCACCGCCCAGCTTGATTGATGCCCCCCCAATACCCTCCTAAGGTACAGCCCACGACAGCACATCCCGTGGAGCGACCATGACAACAACAACTTCCCCCGACTCGCGCTGGACGCGGCGGCGCGACGAGAAGCAGCGTCGGCTGGCGTTAGTGCGATCCTTCGCCGATGGCGCCGTGCTCCCCAGCGACCGTATCGTCGAAGCCCTGGAAGCCCTGATCCTCCCCGGCGACCGTGTGGTGCTGGAAGGCAACAACCAGAAGCAGGCGGATTTCCTCTCCCGCTCCCTGGCCAAGGCCGATCCCGCCAAGCTTCACGATCTGCACATGATCATGCCCAGCGTCGGGCGCTCTGAGCACCTGGACCTGTTTGAAAAGGGCATCGCCCGCAAGCTGGATTTTTCCTTCGCCGGCACTCAATCCCTGCGCATTAGCCAGTTGCTGGAAGACGGCCTGCTGGAAATCGGCGCGATTCACACCTACATCGAACTCTACGCGCGGCTGGTGGTGGACCTGATTCCCAACGTGGTCCTGTCCGCCGGTTTCATGGCCGACCGCGCCGGGAATATCTACACCGGCCCCAGCACTGAAGACACGCCCGCGCTGATTGAGCCGGCGGCCTTCAGCGATGGCATTGTTATCGTCCAGGTCAACCAACTGGTGGATGACGTCACCGACCTGCCGCGCGTCGACATTCCCGCCAGCTGGGTCGACTTCGTGGTGGTCGCCGACAAGCCTTTCTACATCGAACCGCTGTTCACCCGCGACCCACGGCACATCAAGCCGGTGCATGTGTTGATGGCGATGATGGCGATCCGTGGCATCTATGAAAAACACAACGTCCAGTCCCTGAACCACGGCATCGGTTTCAACACTGCCGCCATCGAATTGATCCTGCCGACCTACGGCGAATCCCTGGGTTTGAAGGGCAAGATCTGCCGCAACTGGACCCTCAATCCGCACCCAACCCTGATCCCGGCCATCGAAAGCGGCTGGGTCGAAAGCGTGCATTGCTTCGGCACCGAACTGGGCATGGAAAACTACATCGCCGCCCGGCCGGATGTGTTCTTTACCGGCCGCGATGGCTCGCTGCGTTCCAACCGGATGTTCTGCCAACTGGCTGGCCAATACGCGGTGGACCTGTTTATCGGCGCCACTCTGCAAGTCGACGGCGACGGGCATTCCTCCACGGTCACGCGTGGCCGCCTTGCCGGTTTTGGCGGGGCGCCCAACATGGGCCACGACCCGCGCGGTCGCCGCCATGGCACACCCGCCTGGCTCGACATGCGCCACGACGATGCCCCGGAAGCCTTGCTCGAACGCGGCAAGAAGCTGGTGGTGCAAATGGTCGAGACCTTCCAGGAAGGCGGCAAACCGACCTTCGTCGAAACCCTCGACGCGGTAGAAGTCGCACGCAAAAGCGGCATGCCCCTGGCGCCGATCATGATCTACGGCGACGACGTCACTCACCTGCTCACTGAAGAAGGCATCGCCTACCTGTACAAGGCCCGCTCCCTGGAAGAGCGCCAGGCGATGATCGCCGCCGTCGCCGGGGTGACTGCCATCGGCATGCGCCACAACCCCAAGGACACCGCGCGCATGCGCCGCGAAGGCTTGATCGCCTTGCCCGAAGACCTCGGCATCCGCCGCACCGACGCCACCCGTGAGCTGCTGGCCGCCAAGAGCGTGGCCGATCTGGTGGAGTGGTCCGGTGGTTTGTACAACCCGCCCGCCAAGTTCAGGAGCTGGTAAATGCACGCACTCAAACTGCACGACCTGACCCTGGCGGAACGCTTGGCGGATATGGCCGTCGATGCGCTGATTGATGAAGCCGACCTGTCGCCCAAACCTGCACTGGTGGACCGTCGCGGCAATGGCGCCCATACCGATTTGCACCTCGGCTTGATGCACGCTTCTGCGCTGTCGCTGTGGCCGGCGTTCAGGGAAATGGCCGAGGCCGCTATCGAATTTGGCGAAGTCGGTTTACCCCTGCGCGAAGCCCTCGGGCGAATTGGTCGCGAAGGCGAACAGGCGATGCTCGTCACCACCGATGGCGTGAACACCCATCGCGGCGCGATCTGGGCGCTCGGCTTGTTAGTCGCCGCCGCCGCGCTGCAACCCGAATCCAGCACCGCCAACGCACTGACGTTACGCGCCGCCCGCCTGGCCCTGCTCAACGACCGCTACGCACCACAACCACTGAGCCACGGCGCCCAAGTCGCACAACGTTATGGCGCTCGCGGTGCCCGTGAAGAAGCGCAACTGGGCTTCCCCTCGGTGCTGCAACGCGGCCTGCCACAGCTGAAAAAAAGCCGCCTGCACCAACACGGCGAACAGAACGCTCGCCTCGATGCCTTGCTGGCGATCATGACGGACCTGGCCGACACCTGCGTGCTCTACCGCGCCGGCCCTGAAGGCTTGCAGGCCATGCAACAAGGAGCCCAAGCGGTGCTGGACGCCGGCGGCAGTGCGAGCCTCGCCGGCCGCCGCCAACTGCACGAGCTGGACCAGCAACTGCTGGCGCTGAATGCCTCCCCCGGTGGCGCCGCCGACCTGTTGGCCGCCTGCCTGTTTATCGACCGCCTCGACGGAGCGCTGTGATGGAAACCTTATCCTTTGAATTCCCCGCCGGGCAGCCCGCCAAGGGCCGCGCGCTGGTGGGTTGCGTCGGCTCCGGCGACCTGGAAGTGCTGCTGGAACCGGGCACTGCCGGCACCCTGACGATTCAAGTGCAGACTTCGGTCAACGGTGCGCAGCTGCGTTGGCAGCACTTGTTTGAACGGATCTTCCAGGAGCAGACGCCTCCCGCGTTGAACATCGATATCCACGACTTCGGCGCCACCCCCGGCGTGGTGCGTTTGCGCCTGGAGCAAGGCTTCGAGGAGATCGGTCATGACTGACTTGCTGAACACACACAGCTTCGTCGAACTCGGCGCCCGGCAGCGGGCCAAGGCCTTGCTCGATGCGGGTAGCTATCGCGAACTGATCGACCCGTTCCAGCGCGTCATGTCGCCGTGGCTGAGCCGTCAGGGCGTGGTGCCTCAAGCGGATGACGGTGTGGTGATCGCCAAGGGCAGCATCGCCGGTTTGCCGGTGGTCATCGCCGCCATCGAAGGCAATTTCCAGGGCGGCAGCCTCGGTGAAGTCGGCGGCGCAAAGATGGCCGGCGCGCTGGAGTTGGCCGCTGAAGACAACCGCAAGGGCATCCCGACGCGCGCCATCCTGCTGTTGGAAACCGGCGGCGTGCGCTTGCAGGAGGCCAATCTGGGCCTGGCCGCGATTGCCGATATCCACGCGGCGATTGTCGACCTGCGCCAGTACCAGCCGGTGATCGGTGTGGTGGCGGGCAGCGTCGGTTGTTTTGGCGGCATGTCCATCGCGGCCGGCCTGTGCAGTTACCTGCTGGTGACCCGTGAGGCGCGCCTTGGTCTGAACGGCCCGCAGGTGATCGAACAGGAAGCCGGGCTTGAGGAATATGACTCCCGCGACCGGCCCTTCATCTGGAGCCTGACCGGTGGCGAGCAACGCTTTAACAGCGGCTTGGCCGACCGTTATGTGGCCGACGATGTGGCGCAGATTCAGCAGCAAGTCTCCGAACTGCTGCACCAAGGCTTGCCGGAAAAGCAGCGCAGCCGTCAGGTCGAACACTATCTGGACCGCCTGGCCGCACTGAACGCCGAACCCCAAATCGACCCGGCGGCGGTTCGCGATCTGTATCAGGGAGAACGCTCATGAGAGGTTTGCAGTGGTTCAACGCATTGAGCAGCGATGCAACGCCGGTGGGCGGTTTGCCGAACTCGCTGAAGGTCGCCGACGGTGTGCTCGGTGATCAATCCGTGCGGTTTATCGCGGTGGTCACTGACCCGGAAAACCGCTTCCCCCGCGCTCGCAACGGTGAAGTCGGTTTGCTCGAAGGCTGGGGCTTGGCCAAGGCGGTGGACGAAGCGATCAACACCGGCGACAAGCGTCCGCTGATTGCGATCGTCGATGTGCCGAGCCAGGCTTATGGCCGTCGCGAAGAAGCCCTTGGCATTCACCAGGCTCTGGCCGCCGCCGCCGACAGCTATGCCCGCGCCCGCTTGGCCGGTCACCCGGTGATCGCGCTGCTGGTCGGCAAGGCGATGTCCGGCGCCTTCCTCGCCCATGGTTACCAGGCCAACCGCCTGATTGCCCTGCGCGACCCCGGCGTGATGGTGCATGCCATGGGCAAGGCCTCGGCGGCGCGGGTGACCCTGCGCAGTGTCGAAGAGCTGGAAGCCCTGGCCGCCAGCGTGCCGCCGATGGCCTATGACATCGACAACTATGCCAGCCTCGGTTTGCTGTGGGAGACCTTGTCGGTCAGCCAGATTGAGCAGCCCACTCCTGAAGATGTCGCGCGAGTCAGCGATTGCCTGGTGCACGCGATCAAGGACGTAGAGGCGGGCGGCCGTGACCTGAGCGGTCGCCTGGGCGCCACCAATCGCGCCGCCTCCAGCCACGTGCGTCAACTGCTGCGGGAGCAATGGTGAACGCTCACGATTTGCTCTGGGGCATGACCCCGGCGCATGCGCCCGCTGATGCGCCGGCCTGGGTGCTGGAAGCGTTGGCCGCCGGGCATCCGGTGGTGGTACGGCGTGCGCTTGCGCCGCCGGGCCAAGTGGCGGTTGGTGTACGCGGGCGCTTGCGCGAGCAGCGCTTCGCCGCCGTGATGCCGATGGCAGCCGTGCAAAGATGCGTTGTGCCGGAAGACCTGCGCGGTGTGATTTCGCCACGGGATTTACCGGCGTTGCAGGCCCTCGCTCAGTTGCGCCCGGTGCTGGCGCAGGAAAACTGGGGCGTCACCGGCAGTGCCGGTTTCGAACTGGCCAGCGGCATCGAAGCGCTGCACGCCAAGAGTGATCTGGATTTGATTTTGCGCACGCCCGAGCCGCTTGATCGCGGCGATGCAGAGGACCTGCTGGCGATACTGGACACCGCGGTGTGCGCCGTGGACCTGCAACTGCAAACGCCTTTCGGCGCGGTCGCCTTGCGTGAGTGGGCCGGCAGCTCACGTCGCGTACTGCTGAAAAATGCCAGCGGCGCGCAGTTGGTGATCGACCCTTGGCAGGCCGTGGCATGAGCAGCCTCCTGGCGTTCCCGGGGCAGGGCGCCCAACGTCCCGGCATGCTCCAGCAACTGCCGCGCGCGGTGCTGGAAGAAGCCAGTGCAGCCTTGAACGAGGACGTTCTGACGCTTGATTCTGCCCAAGCGCTGGCCTCGACCCGCGCCGTGCAGCTGTGCTTGCTGATTGCCGGCGTGGCCAGTGCACGCTGGCTGGAACACACCCCCGATTACGTCGCCGGCCTGTCCATCGGCGCCTATCCGGCCGCCGTGATTGCCGGCTCCCTGGACTTTGCCGATGCGCTGAAACTCGTCAGCCTGCGCGGCGAATTGATGCAGCGGGCGTATCCCCACGGCTACGGCATGACCGCCCTCATCGGTCCGGACCTGTCCACCGTCGAAGCCTTGCTCGCCCAGGTCCACAGCCCGCAAACCCCGGTGTACCTGGCGAATATCAATGCCGATAACCAGACGGTGATCGCCGGCAGCGACGAAGCAATGAATGCAGTCGCCCATCTGGTTCGCGGCAACGGCGTCGCCAAACGCCTGGCCGTCAGCGTGCCGTCCCATTGCGCGCTGCTGGAAAAACCCGCCGAGGCGCTGGCTCAAGCCTTCGCTGAAGTGACGCTGAAAACGCCGGCCATCACCTACCTGAGCAGCACCCGCGCCCGGCCGATCCACAACACCGAACACCTGCGCGACGACCTCGCCTTCAACATGTGTCGCATCGTCGACTGGCGCGGCACCGTGCAAAGCGCCTATGAGCGTGGCGTGCGCCTGCACATCGAGCTGCCTCCCGGCGCCGTGCTCACGGGCCTCGCGCGCCGGGTGTTCGAGCAAGGCACCGTCATCGCCTTCGAAGGCGCCCGCCTGGACACCTTGCAGGCCTTGCTGCGAGAGGAGGGCCGCCGCCACCGATAAAGCACCACCCAAGGCTTTCGAAGCACAAAAACAACAATTTCGATGAAGCACTTTGAGGACAACCATCATGATTATTTACGGTGTGGCGTTGCTGGCGATCTGTATGTTGGCCGGCGTGATTCTGGGCGACATGCTCGGCGTGCTGCTGGGGGTCAAATCCAACGTGGGCGGGGTGGGGATCGCGATGATCCTGCTGATCTGCGCGCGGTTGTGGATGCACAGGCACGGCGGCATGACCAAGGAATGCGAGATGGGCGTCGGCTTCTGGGGTGCCATGTACATCCCGGTGGTGGTGGCGATGGCGGCGCAACAAAACGTGGTGACCGCGCTGCACGGCGGCCCGGTGGCGGTGCTGGCGGCGATTGGTTCGGTGGTGGTGTGTGGTTGCACGATTGCCTTGATCAGCCGTACGCACAAAGGCGAACCGCTGCCCGATGAAGAGCCGTTGATCGCGGCTGCACCTGTCGCGGGAGGTCGCTGATATGTGGGAACTCATCGAGAAAGGCCTGGCCAATAACGGCTTGGTGACTGCCTTTGCGTTTGTCGGCGTGGTGATGTGGATTTCGGTGGTGCTGTCCAAGCGCCTGACGTTCGGACGCATCCACGGCTCGGCCATCGCGATTGTGATCGGGCTGGTGCTGGCCTGGGTGGGCGGCACGCTGACCGGCGGGCAGAAAGGCCTGGCGGACGTGGCGTTGTTTTCCGGGATCGGCTTGATGGGCGGCGCCATGCTGCGGGACTTTGCCATCGTGGCCACGGCGTTTGAAGTGCAGGCCACCGAGGCGCGCAAGGCCGGGTTGATTGGTGCGATTGCCTTGCTGTTGGGCACGGTGTTGCCGTTTATTGTGGGCGCGAGCATTGCCTGGGCGTTTGGTTATCGCGATGCGATCAGCATGACCACCATCGGCGCGGGCGCGGTGACTTACATCGTCGGGCCGGTGACCGGGGCGGCATTGGGTGCAAGCTCGGATGTGGTGGCGCTGTCCATTGCCACCGGGTTGATCAAGGCGATCCTGGTGATGGTCGGTACGCCCATGGCGGCCCGCTGGATGGGCCTGGATAACCCGCGCTCGGCCATGGTGTTCGGTGGCCTGGCCGGTACCGTGAGCGGCGTGACGGCCGGCCTGGCCGCAACGGATCGTCGGCTGGTACCGTATGGCGCGTTGACCGCCACCTTCCACACCGGGCTTGGCTGCTTGCTGGGGCCGTCGGTGCTCTACTTCATCGTGCGCGGGATTGTCGGCTAGAGAGATGGCCAGGGGCTTTTCTGTGTTGAGCGGGCCTCTGTGGTGATCGGGCTTCTGTGGTGAGGGGGCTTCTGTGGTGAGCGGGCTTGCCCCGCGCTGGGCTGCGAAGCGGCCCCAAAAACCTGCCCGCTCAGTCTGCCTGAAAGAACACTGCTGCCTTATTGGGCCTGCTTCGCAGGCCAGCGCGGGGCAAGCCCGCTCACCACAGAAACCCACTCATACAGGTTTTGCATCAGTCAGAGAGTGTTGTGGTGTCAGGCCTGCCGGTTGGCATACATCCGGCACTCTGCCAACAGCGCGAGCAAGTTCGGGTCGCGCTCCTTGGCTTTCAGAAACACCACGCCGATGTGCTGCTGCAAGCGGTAGCGCGGTTGCAGGGGAATCAGCTTTACCCGGTTCTCGTACACCGCCGCGATCCGCCCCGGCAGCAGCGCATAGCCCACGCCCGAGCTGACCATGCTCAGCAGGGTGAAGATGTCGTTGACCTGCATCGCCACCTTTGGCTCGAACCCTGCCTGCTTGAACACGCGGTTGCCGTCCTGATGGGTGGCGAAGCCTTGGGTGAGGGTGATGAAGGTAGCGTCGCGTACATCCGCCAGGTCGATTTCCTGCTCGCGGTCGAAGGGGGAGTCGGCCGGGGTGGCGAGGAAGATGTCGTCGGAAAACAGGGCGATCTGTTCGCAGTCCGGGTCGTTGGCGTGCTCGTCGAGGGAGATCAGGATCGCATCGACTTCCATGTTCTTCAGCTTGTACAGCAAGTCGAAATTGGAGCCGAGGATCAGGTCGATGTTGAGTTCGCTGCGGCGAATCTTCAGCCCCATGATCAACTGCGGCACAGTCTTCACCGTCAACGAATACAGCGAACCCAGCTTGAAGCGCTCGGCGGAGAAACCGGCGGCCTCGCGGGTCACCCGCACGCTGTCGACCACATCCTGCACCAGCTTTTGCGCACGCTCCTCCAGCACATAGGCGCTTTCCAGCGGCGTGAGGTTGCGCCCTTCGTGCTTGAACAGCGGGCAGCGCAGGGCGTTTTCCAGGGAGTGGATCGCCCGGTGCACGCTGACGTTGCTGGTCTGCAATTCAGCCGCCGCCCGCGCCAGGTTGCCGGTGCGCATGAACGCCAGGAAGATTTCCAGCTTCTTGAGGGTGAATTCTTCGTCGATCAGCATGGCCGTGACTCTTGTTCGAATGCCGTCGATTGTGCCCCTAAAACCAGTTCACTCCCAGCCATGCACTGCACAGGCCCAGGACCACGCCGAGGATGATCAGCCAGATCGCATTGAGCCGCGTGTAATACACCACGCCGGCGCTGGCCAGGGTCAGCACCAGGCTGGTGGCGTTGTTTTCCAGGCTGTTCATCAGGATGTAGCTGGCGGCCAGGATCAGCCCGATGGAGATCGGCAACAGGCTGCCTTTGACCCGCTGCACCCACGGGGTGTCGGTGTGTTTTTCCAGCCAGCCGGCGCCGACGTAGGTCAGTACCGAGCAGGGCACCAGTTTGGCGGTCAGCGCCACCAGTGCGCCCGGCAATCCGGCGGCTTGCTGGCCGATAAATACCAGGAACATGCCATTGGGCCCCGGCAAGGCCTGGGACAGGGCGAAGAACGCGACGAATTGGGCGTCGGTGATCCAGTTCATGTCGGTGACGGTGTAGCGATGGATATCGCTCAGGGCCACGGTGTTGCCGCCAATCGCCATCAGCGACCACAGCGCGCATTGGATCATCAGGTGAAACAGCACGCTTTGCATCAGCCGGCCACCTTCTGTTTGCCCATGAAGCTCAAGGCCAACGAACTGGGAATGCAGATCAGCAAGACCATCCACAACGGCAGCACCAGCACCGCCATCAACACAAACGTCAGGACAAACGCGCTGTAGTTGGCGAGCGTGCGCGGCATGGCCTTGAGCAGGCGCAAGGTGGTGCCGAGCATCAGCCCGGTGGCGATCGGCATCACCGCGCCGAAGATCTGCTGCACCACGTCATGGCTCCACCATTTGGCATAGGCGAAGCCCGCCAGCACGGTGATCAGCGAGGGGAACAGATACAACCCGACCACGGTCACAACCGCACCCGGCAAGCCGTGCAGGCGCCGGCCGTAGATGATGCCGACGTTGGCAATGTTCGGTCCGGGGAAGAATTGGCCGGTGGTCAGCAGCTCGTTGAAACCTTGCTCACTGACCCACTGCCGGCGGTCGACCATCATCTGCCGCGCCCAGGGCATTACGCCGCCGAAGCCAAACAGGCCGACCATGGCGAAGTTGTAAAACAACTGCCACAGACTGGGATGAGGCTGGGCAGGTTCGAGGTCAGGCATGGGGATTACCGATGGGTTCGGGAGCGAGGTGCTTTTATGTGGGATGAAGCGAATCATCTATCGGCGTGTGCATTTGGGCAAATGAAGAAAGGTTGTTACCTGATATTGGCCGGGTGACGTCAGAATGGACTAGGTGATAACGGTTATTCGAGGTGAGTGACACATGTATCACGGGGAACGATTTAACGCCTGGAGCCACTTGCTCGGGGCGGTTGCGGCTTTTGTGGGCGCGGTATGGATGTTGGTGGTGGCCGGTATGGACGGCAGCCCCTGGAAGATTGTCAGCGTGGCGATCTACGGTTTCACGTTGTTGGTGCTGTACAGCGCGTCGACCGTGTACCACAGCGTGCGCGGGCGCAAGAAAGCGATCATGCAGAAGGTGGATCACTTTTCGATCTACCTGTTGATTGCCGGCAGCTACACACCGTTTTGCCTGGTGACGCTGCGCGGGCCGTGGGGCTGGACGCTGTTCGGGATTGTGTGGGGGCTGGCGGTGATCGGCATCCTGCAAGAGATCAAGCCGCGCTCCGAGGCGCGGATCCTGTCGATTGTGATCTACGCCGTGATGGGCTGGATCGTGCTGGTGGCGGTCAAGCCGTTGATTGCGGCGCTGGGGCCCACCGGGTTTGCCTGGCTGGCCTCGGGCGGGGTGCTGTACACCGTGGGTATTATTTTCTTTGCCCTGGAGGACCGCCTGCGGCACTCCCACGGTATCTGGCATTTGTTCGTGATCGGCGGCAGCCTGCTGCATTTTGTGGCGATCATGGGGTATGTGTTATAGCCGGTCCAGTTGCTCCTGGGCGCGGCTGCCGAAGATCTCCAGCAGGCCCGCCAGCATGTGCGGCGGCGGTTCGTCGGTGCGGGTCAAGGCGTACAGCGTGATGGGCAGCGGCGGTGCCAGCGGGCGAATGCAGGTGGTCGCCGGTGACGCGCCGAGGGCGGTGAACGGGTCGATGACAGCCAGCCCGGCGCCCGACTCGACCATGGCCCTGGCCAGTGAATAGGTCTGCACCGCGATGCTGACCCGGGGCGGCGGATCCACCGCCTCCAGGTAGCTGTCCAGCTTGGCCGACAACGGGTCGGCGCTGGACAAGCCAATCAACGGCGCGCCCGCCAGCGCCATCAGCGGCAGCGGTTTGCCCAATTCGTTTTCCTTCCAGTAACCCAGTGGCGCCAGCGCCACCAAGACGCCGTGGGCCAACGCCTGGGCGCTCAGCCCCGGGTGATCGGGCGGCTGCAGGGTCAATGCCACGTCGACTTCGCGCATCAACAGGTTTTGCACCAGCTCGCGGCTGTGGGCGCTGGACAGCTCGCAGGCGATGTCCGGGTAGCGATGGGTCCATTCGCGGATGGCCGGCGGCAGCAATGACAAGGCCAGCGCTGGTGTCGCGCCGATACGCAGGCTTTGGCCCGGCTCACGTCGCAGGTTCTGTGCCAGGCGCCGCACGCCTTGCAGGCTCTCGGTCACTTTGTCGACCTCCCGCTCCAGCGCCAACGCTTCCGGCGTCGGTTGCAGCTTGCCGCGGATACGCAGGAACAGCGGGAAGCCCAGCTGCAACTCGGCGTGTTGCAGCACCTTGCTCACCGCCGGCTGCGAGACGTGCAGCAACTGGGCGGCGGCGCTGATGGAGCCGGTCTGGCGGATGGCCTGGAAGATTTCGATATGACGCAAGCGCATGGGCAGTCCATAACCTTTGTTTATGGGTGACCCATCTTTATTCATTGTCCCGCCGCTGTCACCTGCCCCTAACCTTCAACCCGGACAACACAGGGTTAAGGAACGGACATGGCTCAGCAGGTTTGCATCATCGGCGGTGGGGTTATCGGCCTGGCGAGTGCCTATGCGCTGGTGCGTGCCGGTATGCAAGTGACGGTGGTCGAGGCCCGGGAAACCCTGGGCAGCGAGACCAGTTTCGCCAACGGCGGGCAGTTGTCCTATCGCTATGTCGCGCCCCTTGCAGATAAAGGCGTGCCGCTGCAAGCCATCGGCTGGATGCTGCGCGGTGACTCGCCGCTGAAGCTGCGCCCGCGCATGGACCCGGCCCAGTGGCGCTGGATGGCTTCATTCCTGGGCGCCTGCCGTGGCTCGGTGAACCAGCGCAATGCGGCTCATCTGCTGCGCCTGGCGTCCCTGAGCCAGAACACCCTGCAACGCTGGCGTGAAGAAGACCAACTGGGCGACTTCCACTGGCGGCGCAACGGCAAGCTGGTGACCTTTCGCACCCTCGACAGCTATGAGCGCGCACTGAATAAAGTCACCGACCCGTTGCAACAGCAAGTGCTCTCGGCGGCGGACTGCGAGCGGCTGGAACCGACCCTGGACGGCGGCCGTTTCTTTGGCGGCATCTACACGCCCAACGAAGAGGTGGGCGACTGTCATGCCTTCTGCCAGCAACTGGCGGCGCGCCTCGAAGCGTCGGGGCGCTGCACATTTCTGCTGGGACGCAAGGTGACGAGAATCCATCATCACGCAGGCCGTGTGCATTCGATTGAAATGGGCGACGAGGCGCTGTCTGTCGAGCACCTGGTATTGGCCGCCGGACACCGCAGCCCCGAGCTGGCCTTGCCCGGCATGTCATTGCCGCTCTATCCCCTCAAGGGCTACAGCCTGAGCGTGCCGATTGGCGCGCAGCATCAGGCGCCGAATATCAGCATCACCGACTACGACCGCAAGATCGTCTACGCGCGCATCGGTGAACAACTGCGGGTGGCGGCGATGGTGGATATCGTCGGCTTCGACACCCGGCTTGAACCCAAGCGCCTGGCGCTGATTAAACGCCAGGCCCTTGAGACTTTCCCGCTGGCCGGTGATTACCCGCATGCGGTCGAATGGGCCGGCATGCGCCCGGCCACACCTACCGGCGTGCCGGTGATTGGTGCCACCGCCTTCAGCAACCTGTGGCTTAACCTTGGCCACGGTGCCCTCGGGTTTACCCTGGCCTGCGGCAGCGGGCAGGTGCTGGCCGAGCTGATCGGCCAGCACACTACTTCCATTGATATGCAGGGCTTCGCGCCCCGTGCCGCTTGAGGATATTCCGATGACCATCACCCGAATCAACAGCAACAATCGCCTGTCTGGCGCCGTGGTGTTTCAGGATCTGGTGTTCCTGTCCGGACAGGTGCCGGGGGAGGGCCGGGATGTGACGACACAGACCCAGGAGGTGCTGGCCAAGATTGACGCGTTGTTGGCCGAGGCCGGCAGCGACAAGGATCATCTGCTGAACGCAACGATCTACCTCAACAACATCGAGCAGGGTTTTGCGCCGATGAATGAAGTCTGGTCCGCCTGGTTGTCACCGGGGCAGGCACCGACGCGTACCACATTGCAGGCGCAACTGGCCCGGCCGGATGTGCTGGTCGAGATCAGTGTCATTGCTGCCCGTCGTCCATAACTAAAACAAAAACGGAGAATACCAATGCAAAAACTGTGGCGAGGGGGCTTGTCCCCCGTTGGGCTGTGCAGCAGCCCCATACTCTTCCTGGCCCTGATATTGAGCGCTCAGGCCCAGGCAACCGAGGCCCCCCTGGAAGGCACGCTGAGCAAGATCGCCTCCACCAAAAGTATCACCCTCGGCTACCGCGATGCCTCGGTGCCGTTCTCCTACGTCGGTAACCACAGCGGCAAGCCCATGGGTTATTCGGTGGAGTTGGCGAACAAGATCGTCGAACGCATCCAGCAGAAAACCGGGGTGCCGAAGCTCAACGTGAAGTACAACCTGGTGACCTCCCAGACCCGGATTGCCCTGGTGCAGAACGGCACCGTGGATCTGGAATGCGGTTCCACCGGCGTGACCGCCGAGCGGCAGAAACAGGTGGCGTTTTCCTACGGGTTTATCTACGTGAAGGGCCAATTGCTGACCGCCAACGACAGCGGCATCAAAAGCTTCGCCGACCTTAAGGGCAAGAACGTGGTGACCACCGCCGGCACCACCAACGAGCGTTTTCTCAAGAGCTACAACGTTGATCACAAACTGAACATGTCAGTGATCAGCGCCAAGGACCATGGCGAAGCGTTCCAGATGCTGCAATCCGGCCGGGCGGCGGCGTTCTACATGGACGACGCGTTGCTCTACGGCGAGCGCGCCAAGGCCAGGGACCCGCACAAGTGGGTGGTGGTCGGGGAAGAACAGTCGCGGGAAATCTACAGCTGCATGGTGCGCAAGGACGACCCGCAGTTTCTCGCGGTGGTCAACGAAACCCTGGCCGGGCTGTATAGCTCGGGGGAGATCAACGGGATTTACCAGCGCTGGTTTGAACAACCGATCCCGCCCAAGGGCTTGAACCTGGAATTCCCGATGACCAGTGAGTTGAAGGCGATTATTGCCAAGCCGGTGAGCGATCCGGTGGAGTAATGGAGTGGTAACCCGATCAAAATGTGGGAGCTGGCTTGCCTGCGATAGCGGTGTATCAGCAACAGATGTAGGGCTGACCCACCGCTATCGCAGGCAAGCCAGCTCCCACATTTGATTGGGTTTGCAAAGCGAGTTTAGAAATCGCCCCAGAGTTGTTGGGCTACGGCCAGCGCCACAACCGGTGCTGTTTCGGTACGCAGTACCCGTGGGCCCAGGCGTGCCGAATGGAAACCTGCACCCTGGGCCGTCTCGACTTCGCCATCGGTCAAGCCACCCTCCGGCCCGATCAGGAAGGCCAGGCTCCCAGGCTTGGCATGGCTCACCAGCGGCTCGGCCACCGGGTGCAGCACCAGCTTCAAATCTGCCTCGACTTGCTTCAACCAATCCGCCAGCAACAGCGGTGGGTGAATCACTGGCACTCGCGAGCGGCCGCACTGCTCGCACGCGCTGATCGCCACCTGGCGCCAGTGTTGCAAGCGCTTGTCGGCGCGCTCGTCCTTGAGGCGCACTTCGCAGCGGTCGCTGAAGATCGGGGTGATTTCATTCACCCCAAGCTCGGTGGCTTTCTGGATCGCCCAGTCCATCCGCTCGCCACGGGACAGGCCCTGGCCGAGGTGGATCTGCAACGGCGACTCAATCTGCCCGGCGAAGGTTTCGGTGACCTGCACCACCACACGTTTTTTACCGACTTCCAGCAAGCTGGCGCGAAACTCCTGGCCGGAGCCGTCGAACAGTTGCACGGCGTCGCCTTCGCTCATGCGCAATACGCGGCTGATGTAGTGCGCCTGGGCTTCCGGCAACTCGTGGTCGCCAAGGCTCAGGGGGGCGTCGACAAAAAAGCGGGACAGTCTCATTTCTGTTCTCGGAAGAAATACAAAACCTGTGGGAGCCGAGCTTGCTCGCGATGACGCAAGCCTTGGCACCCGGTTAATCAAGTGAACTCAATCAACCCGGATCACGAAACCCCGGGTGGAAATCCTTGGGCACCGCCACGCTGACCTTGCTGTTGGTGGCGATATCGATCCCTTCGCTGGCCACTTCTGCCAGGAAGTCGATCTGCTCCGGAGTAATCACGTACGGCGGCAGGAAGTACACCACGCTGCCCAACGGCCGCAGCAACGCGCCGCGCTCCAGGGCATGTTCAAACACCTTCAGGCCACGGCGTTCCTGCCACGGGTAGGCGGTCTTGGTGGCCTTGTCCTGCACCATCTCGATGGCCAGCACCATACCGGTCTGGCGCACCTCAGACACGTGAGGGTGGTCCACCAGGTGCGCGGTGGCGGTCGCCATGCGCTGGGCCAGGGCCTTGTTGTTTTCGATGACGTTGTCTTCTTCGAAGATATCCAGGGTTGCCAGGGCCGCCGCACACGCCAGCGGGTTGCCGGTGTAGCTGTGGGAGTGCAGGAAGGCGCGCAGGGTCGGGTAGTCGTCGTAGAAGGCGTCGTACACGTCGTCGGTGGTGACCACGGCGGCGAGCGGCAGATAGCCGCCGGTCAGGGCCTTGGACAGGCACAGGAAGTCCGGGCGGATGCCGGCCTGCTCACAGGCGAACATCGTGCCGGTGCGGCCAAAGCCCACGGCGATTTCGTCGTGGATCAGGTGCACGCCATAGCGGTCACAGGCCTCGCGCAGCAGCTTGAGGTACACCGGGTGGTACATGCGCATGCCGCCGGCGCCCTGGATCAGCGGCTCGACGATCACGGCAGCGACGGTGTCGTGGTTTTCGGCGAGGGTCTGCTCCATGGCCTGGAACATATTGCGTGAATGTTCTTCCCAGCTCATGCCTTCGGGGCGCAGGTAGCAATCCGGGCTCGGCACCTTGATGGTGTCCAGCAGCAGCGCCTTGTAGGTTTCAGTGAACAACGGCACATCGCCCACCGACATCGCGGCGATGGTTTCGCCGTGGTAGCTGTTGGTCAGGGTGACAAAGCGCTTCTTGTTCGGCAGGCCGCGGTTGAGCCAATAGTGAAAGCTCATCTTCAGCGCGACTTCGATGCACGACGAACCGTTGTCGGCGTAGAAGCAGCGGGTGAGGCCCTCGGGGGTCATCTTCACCAGGCGCTCCGACAGCTCGATCACCGGCTGGTGGCTGAAGCCGGCGAGGATCACGTGCTCCAGCTGATCAACCTGGTCCTTGATGCGCTGGTTGATGCGCGGGTTGGCGTGGCCGAACACGTTGACCCACCAGGAGCTGACGGCGTCGAGGTAGCGTTTGCCTTCGAAGTCTTCCAGCCAGATGCCTTCACCGCGCTTGATCGGGATCAGTGGCAGTTGCTGGTGGTCTTTCATCTGGGTGCAGGGATGCCAGAGCACCGCAAGGTCGCGTTGCATCCACTGATTATTCAAACCCATGTTCATTCTCCTCGAAGCGGCTCGCGGCAGGCGCGGGCGAAACAATCGCGCAAGCCTATGCAATGCCGGCCTGTGCCACAACCCATTGCGGGTTTGAAGCGTAAATTGATGGTAAACACAGGACAGTCCGTCACGTTTCTTCTGGATAGTCCTTAATCTCTTGTTAACTTACTCTGCATACGCTCTTGATCGTATTTCTCGATATTTCAAAGCGAAATTTTCCGCTTTAATTCGATAGGTAAATCGATAGTCTTGGCACAGCTCTTACGGGATTTGGGACATGCAACTACGTAATTCATCGGCCCGTTACGGCTGGGTCAGTATTGTTTTGCACTGGGGCGTGGCCCTGGTGGTGTTCGGTCTGTTCGCGTTGGGCCTGTGGATGGTCGGTCTCGACTACTACAGCACCTGGCGCAAAGACGCCCCGGACCTGCACAAGAGCATCGGCATCACGCTGTTCGCCATCATGCTCGTGCGGATCGTCTGGCGTTTGCTCAGCCCGCCGCCGCCACCGCTTGCCAGCTATAGCCGCATGACACGCCTGGGGGCTGCGTTTGGCCACGCATTCCTGTATCTCGGGTTGTTTGCCGTGATGATTGCCGGTTACCTGATTTCCACCGCAGACGGTGTCGGGATCCCGGTGTTTGGCCTGTTTGAGATTCCTGCGCTGGTTTCCGGGCTACCGGACCAGGCAGACACTGCAGGCGTGGTGCATTTGTACCTGGCCTGGGTATTGGTGGTGTTCGCCGGCCTCCATGGTGTGGCTGCGCTGAAACACCATTTCATTGATCGTGATGTGACCCTGGTTCGTATGCTGGGGCGCAAAGCCTGATGTTCAACCTCGACTCACAAGGAATAGAAAGCATGTTGAAAAAGACTCTCGCCGCTCTGGCCATTGGTTCTGCTCTGCTGACTGCCGGTCAGGCGATGGCAGCTGACTACGTTGTCGACAAGGAAGGCCAGCACGCCTTCGTGGACTTCAAGATCAGCCACTTGGGCTACAGCTTCATCACCGGTACCTTCAAGGACCTGGACGGCAAATTCAGCTTCGACGCTGCCAAGCCTGAAGACAGCAAGATTGAGTTCAACGTCCGTACCGCCAGCGTATTCACCAACCACGCCGAACGTGACAAGCACATCGCCAGCAAAGACTTCCTGGACGTTGGCAAGTTCGCCGATGCCAAGTTCGTTTCCACCAGTGTTAAAACCACCGGTAAAAACGCTGCTGGCCAAGTCACTGCCGACGTCACCGGCGACCTGACCTTCCATGGCGTGACCAAGCCTATCGTGGTCAAGGCCACCTTCCTGGGTGAAGGCAAGGATCCATGGGGCGGCTACCGTGCCGGCTTTGAAGGTACTACTTCCTTCAACCGCCAGGACTTCGGCAAGCAGATGGACCTGGGCCCAGCGTCCAACACGGTTGAGCTGTACGTGACGTTTGAAGGTGTGAAAGCGAAGTAATTTTCGCCAGCCACACAAAAATGCCCCGGATCTCGCGATCCGGGGCATTTTTTATGAAGCGCTGAAAATCAGCGGTTGCGGGTCAGCAACGCCGGCTTTTCACCACGTGGACGGCCTGGCAGTTGATCCAACTGCTCGGGGGTCAGCGTGCGATCGCTTTTCGACTCTTTGTGGATGATCTTCGGTGCCGGGCCGCCGCGCGGGTTTTGCACCGCAGGCTCAGACAAACGAGGTTGATCATCACGGGCCGGGCGACGGTTGCGCGACTCTTCGCGACGGGCCTGGCCGTCACGCGGTGCGCCGTTACGCGGGCCGCTGCGCTTGGCCGGAGGGGTGCCGGTGGTGGCGCCGTTGCTGCTGCGCGGACCGTTCTGACGGCCTTGTGGCTGGCCGCCGGTACGCGGAGCACCTGCGCCTGCACCCTGTGCCGGGGCACCTGGACGGCGACCACGACCCTGGGCCGGCTTGGCCTGGGGCACGTAGTCAACGCGGTTACCGAAGTTGTCCACGTCATCGTCGAGGAACTCGTCCGGCGCACGGTCGGCAGCGGCACGTGGCGGCTGGCTCGGCTGGCGCTGTTCGCGGGCCGGGGTACCTTCACGAGGCTTCTGCTCACGGGCCGGGCGTTCGCCACGGCCATTGGTCGCAGCCTTATCCTTGCCGCCCTTGTCCTTGCCCTTGTCTTTACGACCGCCACCACCGCCGCCGCCGTTCGGGCCATCGCCCTTCGGACCGCGTGGGTTGTTGCGCGGGTTACGCACGTCCGGACGCTCGCGTACTTCAGGCTTCTCAGCCTCAACGGCGCTGGAGTCGAAGCCCATCAGGTCGCCGTCGGCGATTTTCTGCTTGGTCATGCGCTCGATGCTTTTCAGCAGTTTTTCTTCGTCGGGAGCGACCAGGGAAATGGCCTCGCCCGAACGACCGGCCCGGCCAGTACGGCCGATGCGGTGCACGTAGTCTTCGTCGACGTTTGGCAGCTCGAAGTTGACCACGTGTGGCAACTGGTCGATGTCCAGGCCGCGAGCGGCGATATCGGTGGCCACCAGGATGCGCACTTCACCGGCCTTGAAGTCGGCCAGGGCTTTGGTGCGGGCGTTCTGGCTCTTGTTGCCGTGGATCGCGACGGCGGTGAGGCCGTGCTTGTCCAGGTACTCGGCCAGACGGTTGGCGCCGTGCTTAGTGCGGGTGAACACCAGCACCTGTTCCCACGCGCCGGCGGTGATCAGGTGGGCCAGCAGGGAACGCTTGTGAGCGGCGGGCAGGCGGAACACGCGCTGCTCGATACGCTCGACCGTGGTGTTCGGCGGCGTGACTTCGATGCGCTCGGGGTTGTGCAACAACTTGCCCGCCAACGCGGTGATGTCGTTGGAGAACGTGGCCGAGAACAGCAGGTTCTGGCGTTTGGCCGGCAGGCGCGCGAGGACCTTTTTCACGTCATGGACAAAGCCCATGTCGAGCATGCGGTCGGCTTCGTCCAGCACGAGGATTTCCACGTGGGACAAATCGACGCTGCCTTGGCCGCACAGGTCGAGCAAACGACCCGGGCAGGCAACCAGTACGTCGACACCGCGGGACATGGCCTGAACCTGTGGGTTCATGCCGACGCCGCCGAAGATGCAGGCGCTGACGAACTTCAAGTCGCGGGCATACAGCTTGAAGCTGTCATGCACTTGGGCGGCGAGTTCGCGGGTAGGGGTCAGGACCAGTACGCGCGGTTGGCGCGGGCCATGACGCTGGGATTTGTCCGGGTGACCGTTGGGGAACAACCGCTCCAGGATCGGAAGGGCGAAGCCGCCGGTTTTACCAGTACCTGTCTGAGCCGCAACCATCAGGTCGCGACCTTGCAACACGGCGGGAATGGCCCGCTGTTGCACCGGAGTAGGCTCGGTATAGCCCGCTGCCTCGATGGCGCGGACTAAAGCCTCGGAGAGACCGAGGGAAGCAAAGGACATGAGTAATCCTGTTTTAGTTAGGGCTTGGCCCAGAGGGATAGTCTTGCCTGGCGTGAATGGCGTTTAGATGAACGCAATCCCGTCCGGTCCTGCTGGGGCTGGCGGGCACTCAGACGGCTCGCGCGGGCTTGAAAGCTGCGCTGTAGCGGGGTCGGGTGCCTTTTGCAAGACCGAAGCGTCCGGGCGTAAGCCTGGCGGAAAGGCCGGAGTATAACAGAGCAATCACTCTGCGCTGCTTTCCTGCTGCTCAACGGTGTTCGCGGGCAGGGCCAGCGCGCTGGTTTGAGCACTCGTGCTGGCGTATTTGGCGCTCAAGGCCGCGTAGGCCGGCTCTTGCTTGAAGCGTTTGAGTTCGGCGGCAAAGCGTTGCACCAGTAAATCCATGCCGGCACCACGGCGCACGGCCAGGAATTGTGGCTGGCTGCTCACCACTTGGGGCGCCTGGGTGATCTGGTCCTCAAGCCCGAGGGCCTTGAGCACATGCTGGCCGACCCTTCGGTCGGTAATCACCAGGTCGATCCGCCCAAGGGCCAGTTTGCCGAAGTTGGCCTCATGGCTGGCGGCCGGCTCCTGCTTGAACAGGGTGGATTCGCTGAATTCGGCGCCGTAGAGGTAGCCCGGCGAGGTGCCGATGGTCAGGCCACGCAGGTCGTCGAAGGTCTGGAACGGGTGCGGGCGGTCATTGGCGTAGAACAGCACGAACTCGACCCTGGACAGTGGCTCGCTGGGGTACAGCAGCACCGCGTCGCGTTCATGGCTGTGGAAAATATCCAGTGCGCCATCGGCCTGGCCTTGGTCGAGCATCGCCAGGCAGCGTTTCCAGGGCAGAAACTGCCAATCCACATCGATGCCCAGGCGCTGGAACACGATCACCGTGGTCTCGTAGTCGAGCCCGCGCATGGTGCCGTTGTCGTCATACACGTAGGGCGCCCAGGGCTCGGTGACAATACGCAGTTTCTCGCCGTGGGCGCCGAGGCTCAGGCAAGCAAAAAGAACAGCAGTCAACAACCGGAAAGTGACAGGCATGCCCTGAGATTACGACTGTATCGGACTAAAGAGAAGCTCTGGCACAGTGATCTGCGGGCGCTCGCGAGGTTTACTTGCCCGGAGATTTGATCAGGTGTTCGTAGATCGCCTCGCGCCGCTCACCCAGAATCAGCCGTACCAGAGGATTGGCAAACCAGTGTTCCAACAGGTGAGCGTCAACCGGCTGGCCCTGGCGCTCTTCCTGGTTTTGCCGGGCCTTGTCCCACCAAACCGGGCCACACGCCTGGTCGAACTCGTTTTCATGTTCATAGCAGCCGTAGAGGATTTCCCGGATGAACTGCTGTTGGTGCTTGGGCAATGCCAGGGTGATCAGCTTGTACATCAAGCGTTGCAGGCGCGGCGGGCGGGGCAGGTGGGCGGAAACCTGGCGCGTGTCGTCCAGGGCTGTGGCGCTGGTGGGGTTCGCCCGATGCTTGGCGATCCACGCCTTGACCTTGGCCCGGAACAACTGCTTGCGGCTCCAGTAGTGATGGATCAGGTCCGGGCATTCACGCACGTTGAGGGTGCGATAGGCGGCAATCGACAGGCAGAACTCTTCCAGGGTGTAGGCGCCCTGGGCATGGGGGAACAGTTCGTCCATCAGTTCGATCGAACGGTCGAGGATGTGCGCGTCCTGCTGCGTGAGGCCCATGACGCCGGAGTTGAGGGTCATCATGTCGTCGTCGGCCACGCCCATGTCCAGCAGGCGCTGATACAAGGCGCTGTACAGGATGCTTTCGTGGTTGTCGCCATACTTGGTGTAGAAGGCGTTGCACAGCAGGGTGCCGGGCTGCACGCGTTCAAACAGCGCCAGGGGCGAATGATGGAAAAACGTGTCGGTGTCGATCAGCAGCGCCACGTCGGATTCTTGCAATACTTGCCGCAGCACCACGTGCTTGGTGCGGAAGTGGTAGCCGTGGGGCTCGCTCCAGCGTTTGCGGGTGGCCTCATCCAGTGGGCGCACCCGTACCGGCAGCAGGCGATAAGGCTCGGGGTTGTCGCTGAAAACCTGGATATCGATGCCTGTATCCGGCGCATCGCGCAGGAACGACAGGGCGCTGGCGATGCTGAATACGGCTTCCTGATGGTAAGTCTCTGCGCCGAACACCAGGTAGACCAGTTGCGGGCGGGACGTCGGGGCGGCTGTATTCATGGACTGCAGAATTCCGTGTACGTTTAGAACGACAAAGGCCCTCATTATGAGGGCCTTTGCATTTCGGAACAGACCTTAGCGTGGCAGCTTGAGGTTGTTCCAGATAGCGAGGCTTGGCTCGGCCTGGTTCAGGGTATAGAAGTGCAGCCCTGGTGCGCCACCTTGCAACAATTGTTCACACATTTCGCTGATGACCTGTTCGCCGAACGCCTGGATGCTCTTGACGTCATCGCCGTAAGCTTCCAGTTGTTTGCGGATCCAGCGTGGGATTTCAGCGCCGCAGGCGTCAGAGAAACGCGCCAGTTTGCTGTAGTTGGTGATCGGCATGATGCCCGGCACCACCGGGATGTTCACGCCCATCGCCTGCACACGTTCAACGAAGTAGAAGTAGCTCTCGGCGTTGAAGAAGTACTGGGTGATCGCGCTATTGGCGCCGGCGTTGGCCTTACGCACGAAGTTCTGCAGATCGTCTTCGAAATTGCGTGCCTGGGGGTGCATCTCCGGATAAGCGGCCACTTCGATGTGGAAGTGATCGCCGGTTTCTTCACGGATGAAGCTCACCAGGTCATTGGCGTAGCGCAGCTCGCCGCTGGCCATGCCCATGCCGGACGGCAGGTCACCGCGCAGGGCGACGATGCGCTTGATGCCGGCTTGCTTGTATTGGGTCAGCAGGCCGCGCAGGTCGGCCTTGCTGTCGCCCACGCAGGACAAATGCGGAGCAGCAGGTACGTTGACTTCGCTTTCCAGCTGCAACACGGTATTGATCGTGCGATCGCGGGTGGAGCCACCGGCACCGTAGGTGCAGGAGAAAAAGTCGGGGTTGTAGCTGGCCAACTGCTTGGCTGTCGCCATCAGTTTTTCATGCCCAGCATCGGTCTTGGTCGGGAAGAACTCGAAGCTGTAGCGACGGTCTTGGGACATGGTCATACCCTTGGGAACTCGAAAGCCTGTAAGGCAAACCCGCCCCTTGAGGGGGCGGGCAGCCAAGCCGATCAGTAGCGGTAAGCGTGCGGCTTGAACGGACCTTCAACGCCCACACCGATGTAGTCGGCCTGGGTCTTGGTCAGTTGAGTCACTACGCCGCCGAAGCCGCGGACCATTTCCAGGGCCACTTCTTCGTCGAGTTTCTTCGGCAGTACTTCCACGGTCAGGCGCTCGGCTTTCTGGGCAGGCGACAGGTCGGCGTATTTCTGGCCGAACAGGAAGATCTGGGCCAGTACCTGGTTGGCGAACGAGCCATCCATGATGCGGCTTGGGTGGCCAGTGGCGTTGCCCAGGTTTACCAGACGGCCTTCGGCCAGCAGGATCAGGTAGTCGTCGTTCTGCGGGTCGAAATCACCAGCACCGGTACGGTGAACCTTGTGTACCTGTGGCTTCACTTCTTCCCATGCCCAGTTCTTGCGCATGAAAGCGGTGTCGATTTCGTTGTCGAAGTGACCGATGTTGCACACCACGGCGCGCTTTTTCAGGGCCTTGAGCATGTTCGAATCGCACACATTCACGTTACCGGTGGTGGTCACGATCAGGTCGATCTTGCCCAGCAGGGCCTTGTCGATGCTTGCTTCGGTGCCGTCATTGACGCCATCGATGAACGGCGAAACCACTTCGAAACCGTCCATGCAGGCTTGCATGGCGCAGATCGGGTCAACTTCGGAAACCTTGACGATCATGCCTTCCTGACGCAGGGACTGGGACGAACCCTTGCCCACGTCACCGTAACCGATCACCAGGGCTTGTTTACCCGACAGCAGGTGGTCGGTACCGCGCTTGATCGCATCGTTCAGGCTGTGACGGCAGCCGTACTTGTTGTCGTTCTTGCTCTTGGTCACCGAGTCGTTGACGTTGATGGCCGGGATTTTCAGCTCGCCCTTGGCCAGCATGTCCAGCAGGCGGTGTACGCCGGTGGTGGTTTCTTCGGTCACGCCGTGGACTCGGTCGAGGATCTGCGGGTACTTCTTGTGCAGCAACTCGGTCAGGTCACCGCCGTCGTCGAGGATCATGTTGGCGTCCCATGGCTTGCCATCCTTGAGGATGGTTTGCTCCAGGCACCACTCGTACTCTTCTTCGGTCTCGCCTTTCCAGGCGAACACGGCGATACCGGCAGCAGCGATAGCGGCAGCGGCCTGGTCTTGAGTCGAGAAAATGTTGCAGGACGACCAACGTACTTCGGCACCCAGGGCAACCAGGGTTTCGATCAGCACGGCAGTCTGAATGGTCATGTGGATGCAGCCGAGAATCTTCGCGCCCTTGAGCGGCTGCTCAGCGGCGTACTTGCGACGCAGGCCCATCAGGGCTGGCATTTCGGATTCGGCGATAAAGGTTTCGCGACGGCCCCAGGCAGCGAGGGACATGTCGGCGACTTTGTAGTCGGTAAAACCTGCAGGCGTGATTACAGCGCTCATGAAGAGCCTCCATTCGTAGTGTGCGAATGGGCGCCGTTGTGCGTTTAGTATCCAGCTGGCTAACCAGGCCGGACAACGCCCCATCCGAGCCTGACAGGTCGAGCCTGCTGCAGCGCCCCTCGGACAGGTGGCGGGAGAACGGTATCAATCGAAGATGACCGTTTTGAAGCGGAGGCGATTATAGCCGTCTGCGCCTGACTTCTAAAGCCTTTCTGTCGGCGGCATGAAGATCGCGCATGGGGCTGATAGGCAATGGCTCATAGAGCTTGGGCCCGGCCTCTGCCATGATGTTGTCCATCATTTCGCAACACGCTTTGGAGTGAACATGAACTTCCACACCCGCAAATGGGTAAAACCCGAAGACCTCAACCCCAACGGCACCCTGTTCGGTGGCAGCCTGCTGCGCTGGATCGACGAAGAAGCGGCCATCTACGCGATTGTCCAGTTGGGCAACCAGCGGGTGGTGACCAAGTACATCTCTGAAATCAACTTCGTCAGCGCCTCGCGCCAGGGCGACATCATCGAGTTGGGCATCACCGCCACCGAGTTTGGCCGCACCTCCATCACCCTGACCTGCGAAGTGCGTAACAAAATCACCCGCAAGAGCATCCTGACCGTGGAAAAAATGGTCTTCGTCAACCTGGGTGAAGACGGCTTGCCGGCGCCTCATGGGCGTACCGAGATCAAGTACGTGAAGGACCAGTTCCAGGAAGACGGCATCAGCGAATAATCTCGGCCGGGAGCGGCTTGTTTACAAGACGCTTCCGGATGGACCTTTCCCAGGCTCTCTCGTCACACAGGACTACAACCTGTAGAGAGAGTCGACATATGGAACTGTTAAATCCTACTCAGCCTTCATTCCCTCAATCATCGTCACCCGTTGCCCGGGATGTTGTTGGAAGTGGTCTGGCAGCGGCGGCCGACACGGTTTTGGCGCCTGTCGTCGAAAGGCGTGGTCCGGCCACCGTCCAGCCTCAAGGTACGAAAACGTCCCTGGTAGACGGTGCTGGCGAACGTACGTTGGCGTTGAGTCGCTATCAGAATGGCGTGGTGGAAGTGACGCTGTCCCCGCCGCCGATCACCCACCTGGTACTCAGTGGCGGCGGTGCCAAGGGCATCGCCTATCCGGGGGTGGTCCAGGCGCTTGAAGATAAAAACGCCTTGAAGGATATCCGCAGTATTTCAGGCTCATCTGCCGGCGGTATTTCGGCAGCCCTGATTGCCAGTGGGATGGGGGCCAAGGACTTCGACACGCTGTCGGACCGCCTTGAATTGCCCAAGCTGCTGAACAGCAAACACGCCATTCCTGCATGGCTGCAGGACGCGAGTTCGAGTGTCGGGAAGGTGGCGGGCAAGGTCAGCAGCCTGGCAGAGGTTTTGTTTAACGTGTTGCCACGCCTTGGCTCCAAGGCCGAACCCCTCGAGGCATTGGTGCGCGACGAGTCGCGAAAAACGGTGCTGGCGCACATTGCCGATTTGCCCAGGGACCAGCGCACACCACAAATCCTGGCGATTGCGGACAAATTAAGTGCGGGCGGCGCGACGACGTTCGGTGATTTGCAGGTGTTGAGCCGGCATATCCCGGCAATCAAAGAGCTCAATATCACGGGTACCGGCTTGTTCGAGGGCCGACCGCAATTGGTGGTGTTCAATGCCAGTCTCGCGCCGGACATGGACATCGCGCGCGCCGCGCATATTTCGGGGGCGCCGCCGGTGGTGTTCAAGGCGCCGCAGGAGCAAGGGCATGGGTTTCAGGAAAACGGCGAGAAAACCTTCTTTCAGGATGGCGGCCTGCTGCTCAACACTCCTGCCACTGACTTTTTCCAGCGCACGTTTCCCGCCAGTGCAATCGCCGATACTGAACAACTGATCTTGAAGTTCGACGGTGATGAGCCCGCGGCAGTGCGCGGCAGTCGCCTTGACGGTTTCAAGGACGGGTTTCTCGGGATCCCGAACGCGGCCAATCATGAGCTGATGGCCTCGAAACTTAACGCCATGAAGGATCAGACGGTCGTTATGCCACTGAAGACCGGGATGGGTGACTTCAGCGGCTTTCTCAACGGCACGATCAATTTCACCATGCCGCTGGAGGTCAAGAATCACCTGCAGCAACTCGCACGGGCTGCGGTGAATGCCCATGTGGAAAAGCGCTCTGAAGTGCGGGAGCAGTATTTATTCGGCTCGATTGAAGGTGCTGTTTTGGCCATGAGCGATTCCATGCTTGCCAGCGTAAAGGACGCACTTGATCAGGACGAAGCGTCCAGTGACGTGCTGCGTTTTCGAAACGAAGCCCGGCAGGGGCTTGCCATGCTTGATAAGGCTGTCGCGTCGGCCAACACCGGCGATCGGCTGCAAATGACGCCTGAATTGGCGTCGGCGTTGCGCAACCTGGACGCCCTGGCCAGCCGCCCGGAATACGTCGAGTGGCTTGGAGTTCGCCTCAATGATGCGGACAAGCCCAATTTTCAGCAGCTGCTGCAAGCGCCGCATCAGAACGCGTCAAGGGTCCTGGCAAGTGCCATCAGCGAAATGAAAAAGCGCAATATCGCGGTGATCGCCGACAACTTCACTCGGGAGGTTCTCTATCCCTCGTTGTTTCGCCCGGGCCAGCCGGATTCGAATGTCGCCCTGCTGCGTCGGGTTGAACACAACCTGGGCCGGGCAACGACGCCGGCCCAGGTCAACCAGGCGCTCGATGACATCGTTGAAAACTACGTGGCACGTAATAAACCCTGGTCGCAGCCAGGGCGCTCCACGACAGTGGAAATGGCCAAGGCATGGCGCCTGGCGGTTTAGTGGCTGAACAGTCCTGAACGCCGCGTGTCGTAGCTAAAAGCACACAACGAATTCAGGAACGCCATGGCCACTGAAAAAGACGGCAAGACCCCCAACCTGTCGCAGGAAGAGCAACACGACGTCGACAAGAACCAGCCGCCTCGTGCGGCGGTTCTGCACGAAATCATCCGCACCCAGGGCGACCAGGAACTGGAGCGTACCGTGGCTGCCCTATGGTGGTCGGCGCTGGCCGCCGGCCTGACCATGGGCCTGTCGCTGATGGGCATGGGCTTGCTCAACTCGCGGTTGCCGGACGGTGAAGGGTTCAAGGTGATTGCCAGTTTTGGTTACTGCGCGGGCTTTCTTGCGGTCATCCTCGCGCGCCAGCAGTTGTTTACTGAAAACACCCTGACGGCAGTGTTGCCGGTGATGAGCAAGCCCACCCTGGGCAATGCCGGCCGGCTGCTGCGCTTATGGACGGTGGTGCTGGTGGGCAACCTGTGCGGCACCCTGCTGGTGGCGTACGTGATGCTGCACCTGCCGATCTTCGACACCAAGACCGACCTGGCCTTCCTGGAAATCGGCCGCAAGGTCATGGAGAACGACACCTCCCAGATGTTCGCCAAGGGCATCGTGTCCGGTTGGATGATCGCCACCATGGTCTGGATGATCCCGTCCATGGAAAGCGCCAAGCTCTGGATCATCATCCTGATCACCTACCTGATGGCGCTGGGAGACTTCACCCACATCGTGGTGGGTTCGGCGGAAGTGTCGTATTTGGTGTTTGCCGGCGAACTGCCGTGGAAAGACTTTTGGCTGATCTTTGCCGGGCCGACGCTGGCGGGCAATATCATCGGCGGCAGCTTTATCTTTGCGCTGATCAGCCATGCGCAGATTCGCAGCGAAAGCAGTTTGCCGGGGAAAGCCGCTGCGGACCCGAGGCATCCGCAGCAGATCAACAAGGATCAGTGAGTGTCGGGCGTCGCGGCTGGCGCCGGCTCATCCTTGGTCACATGCTTGACCAGCTTGCCGATGCTCAAGCCCTGCAACAGGATCGACGACAGCACCACGATGTAGGTGATGCTCAGCAGCAAGTCACGCTCCGGGCCCAGCGGCAAGGCCAGGGCCAATGCCACGGAAACCCCGCCGCGCAGGCCGCCCCACGTGAGGATGCGGATGGTGCCGCGGGGTACTGTGCGCCAGCGTCGCAACAGCAGGATCGCCGGGGCCACCGTCAGCAGGCGTGACAGCAGGATCGCCACCGCCAGCAAACTGGCGGCCAGCACGTGCAGCCAGTTGAACGGCAACAGCAGAAGCTCCATGCCGATCAGCGCAAACAGCAGCGCGTTGAGCATGTCATCGAGCAGTTCCCAGAAGCCGTCGAGGTAGCGCCGGGTCATGTCGTTCATCGCCAGCTTGCGGCCCAGGTTGCCGATGATCAGGCCCGCGACCACCATCGCGATCGGTGCCGAGACGTGCAGTTCGGTGGCCATCGCCGAGCCGCCGATCACCAGGGCGAGGGTCAGCATCACTTCGATCTGATACTGCTCGATGCTCTTGATCATCAGGTACACGATGTAGCCGATCAGCCCACCGAATACCACGCCGCCAATCGCCTCATGGGCGAACAGCATGGCTGTAGCGCCGACGGTGGGCGTCTCGCCCAACTGCGCGATGCCCAGCAACACGGTGAACACCACCACGGCCGTGCCGTCGTTGAACAGTGATTCGCCGACGATCGTGGTTTTCAGCGGCTTGGACGCGTTGGCGGTCCGCAGTACCCCGAGCACGGCAATCGGGTCGGTGGGGGAAATCAGCGCGCCGAACAGCAGGCAGTACAGAAAGCTCACGTGCCAGCCGAACAGGGCAAAGATGTAGAAGGCCAGGCTGCCGATCACCACCGTGGCGATCAATACGCCGAACGTGGCGAGCAGGCCGATGGGCCAGCGGTAGCTGCGCAAGTCGCTCAGGTTGACGTGCAGGGCGCCGGCGAACAGCAGGAACGAGAGCATCCAGTTCATCAGCAAATCGCCGAAGTCGATCTGGCCGATCAACTGCTGGATGCGCTCTTCAAGGCCGGGGTAGCCGATAAAGCTCAAGCCTTGCAGCAGCAGGGAAAACATCAGCGCCGTCACCATCACACCGATGGTGGGCGGCAGGCCGATGAAGCGGTAGTTCACATACGTGAGCAGGGTGGTCAGGCAAATAAACGCAGCGACAAGTTCAAGCATCCGGGGTCCTTGGACAGAGGGGGGAGTGAAGATCAAATGTGGGAACTGTCGAGCCCCGGCGAGGCTGCGATGGCATCACCTCGGTGTGCTTGCAAGACCGCAGCGCCGGCATCGCAGCCTCGCTAAAGCTCGACAGCTCCCACACGGAACACATTTATCAGTTGGGTACGTTGACCGCAGTTGTACTGCGACGTTGCAGGTAAATGAAGAAAAGTGCCGCCAGTACCGTCAGGCAGCCCAGCAGTGCACCGGTCCAGGGCAGGTCCGACAGGTCGGCGCCGCTGGCCACTACCAGCCCGCCGATCCAGGCGCCGGCGGCGTTGCCCAGGTTGAAGGCGCTCTGGTTCAGGGTCGAGCCGAGGTTCGGCGCTTCGTGGGCCTGGTCGATGATCAGCAGTTGCAGGATCGGGCACAACGCGAAGGCGAATACGCCCCACAGCAGCAAGGTAATCGCCGCCGGGATCACCGAATGGCTGGTGTGGGAGAACACGGCCAAAATCAGCACCACCGCCAGGGCCATGCCCACCAGCGAGGGCAGCAGGCGGCTGTCGGCCAGGCGCCCGCCGAGCATGCTGCCCGCGGTGAGGCCGACGCCGAACAGCAGCAACATCAGCGTAATGCCGTGGGGGCTGACGCCGGTGATGTCTTGCAAAATCGGCGCGATGTAGGTGAAAACGCTGAACAGGCTGATGGAGGCCAGGACGCTCATGCTCAAGGCCAGCAGCACGTTGGGTTTGGTCAGCACCCTGAACTCGCTGGCGAGGTTGGCCTTGTCCATCGCAATGTGCTTGGGCAGCCACAGCCATTGGGCCACGGCGGCAATCACGCCGATGACCGACACCGCCCAGAACGTCGAGCGCCAACCGGCGTATTGGCCCAGCGCAGTGCCCAATGGCACGCCGAGCACGTTGGCCAGGGTCAGGCCGGTGAACATCATTGCAATCGCCTGTGCCCGTTTGTTCGGCGCCACCAGGCCGGCGGCCACTACCGAGCCGATGCCGAAGAACGCACCATGGCACAGCGCGGTGACCACGCGGGCGGCCATCAGCGTCGCGTAGTTCGGCGCCAGGGCGCACAGCACATTGCCGAGGATAAACATCACGGTCATGCCCAGCAGCGTGGCCTTGCGTGGCATGTTGGCGGTGCCGATGGCCAGGATCGGTGCGCCGAACACCACGCCCAGGGCGTAGCCGGTGATCAGCAGGCCGGCGTTTGGAATGCTCACGGACAGGTCACGGGCAACGTCGGGCAGCAAGCCCATGATGACAAATTCGGTGGTGCCGATGCCAAAGGCGGCAACGGCCAGTGCAAGCAAGGCGAGCGGCATGCGAGGATCTCCTGTCGGTAATCGTGACGCTCTGATCAGGCATACGCATGCCGGCTCCCTGATCGGGAGGGATCGGGCAGCAACAAACATTTATTGGTATAGGTCTTTGCGCAACTGAGTGCGGCGTGGTCGGCTTTAGTATAAACAGCTGATGACATATGGCGAATCAATTCTATGTTTTCTGACTGGGGAGTCACCGGTGATTGCAACGGCTCTGGTACTGGTAGCGGCGCTGTTGCACGCGACGTGGAACACCTTGATCAAATTCAGCGGCGAGCGCCTGTTGGTGATCGCGTGCATGGACAGCGTAGCGTTGCTGTTTGTCTTGCTGGCGGTGGGGTTCGTGTCGCTGCCGCCGCTGGACATCTGGCCGTGGATCATCGCTTCGGCGCTGTTTGAACTGCTCTACCGCTACCTGCTGATCCAGGCCTATCGCGTGGGTGACCTGGGGTTGGTGTACCCGCTGATGCGCGGGCTGTCGCCCCTGGTGGTGCTCGCGCTGACGCTGGTGTTTGCCGGTGAGGTGCTGAGCACCCAGCAGATCCTCGGCATTCTGCTGATTCCGTTCGGCATGTTGTGCCTGCTGTGGCAGGGCGGCGGCGGTGACCGGTTGCCCTGGTCGATGCTGCCGGTGGTGGCGTTGATTGGCCTGTGCATCGGTTGCTACACCTTCCTCGACGGCCAGGCGTTGCGCCGTTGGTCGCACCCGCTGGATTACCTGGTGTGGCTGACGCTGATCAGCGCCTGGCCGTTTCCGTTACTGGCGATGGTGCGCAAGCGGGCGGCGTTCGGTTTGTTCTGGCGCACGCAGTGGCGGCTGGGGCTGAGCGTCGGGTTGTGCGTGTTGTTGAGCTACGCTCTGGTGCTTTGGGCCATGCAACTGGGCTCGATTGCCGAGGCTGCCGCGCTGCGGGAAGTCAGCGTGATTCTGGTGGTGCTGTTCGGCATGCGTTACCTGAAAGAACCTTTCGGCCGCCCGCGGCTCATAGCCTGTGGGTTGGTGCTGATCGGCATGTTCGTGATGAAACTCTAACCGTCGGATAAAACTAAAAAAGGAATGGGTTATGACAGTCGCTTTCTGGTGTGTGTTGATCGCAATCTTTCTGCCGTACCTGTGCACGGGTGTAGCCAAGTTTAGCGGCGGCAAGTTCGGGCCCCGGCAGAACCATGACCCGCGTGCCTTCCTGGATACTCTGGAGGGGTTCGCCAAGCGGGCCCACAGTGCACAACTCAACAGCTTTGAAGTGACCCCGGCCTTTGCGGCGGCAGTGATCATTGCCCATTTGGCAGGCGGCGCTTCGCTGGTGACCATCAACGTACTGGCGGTACTGTTTATCACCAGCCGGTTGCTCTACATCATCTGCTACCTGGCGGACTGGGCGATGCTGCGGTCGGTGGTGTGGGCGCTGGGGATGGCGTTGATTGCGAGTTTCTTCTTCGTCTCGATCTAAAGCCTGGCACTGTTCAAATGTGGGAGCGAGCAAGTCGAATCGTCGCACCGCCGCTCCCACACAAGCCCGCTTCCACATAGGTCAGTGGTGTTATTCAGGTTCCTGTCGGTGCGTCCGGCACTTTCGGCAGCGCCGCACCTTTAGGCCACAGCATCCAGATCTGGCCCTGCTGCTTCATGTTGCCCGCCAGTTCCCCTGCGGCATCACCCGTTCCCCAGAACAGGTCGGCGCGCACTTCTCCGGTAATTGCACCACCGGTGTCCTGCGCGGCTACCGGGCGGGCAATCGGTGCGCCATCCGGTCGCGTAGTCGACAGCCACAACAGGCTGCCCAGCGGAATCACCTTGCGATCCACCGCCACGCTATAACCTGCAGTCAGCGGTACGTTCAGCGAGCCACGCGGGCCTTCGTTGCTGTCGGGGCGGGCGCTGAAGAATACGTAGCTGGGGTTGCTCGCCAGCAATTCAGGAATCCGCTGGGGATGAGCCTTGGCCCAGGCGCTGATGGCGCCCATGGTCACGTCTTCTTTTTTCAACTCGCCTTGCTCCACCAGCCAGCGGCCGATGGGGCGGTACGGGTAGCCGTTCTGATCGCCGTAACCGACACGCAATTGGCGGCCGTCGGCCAGTTGGATACGGCCCGAACCCTGGATCTGCAGGAATTGCAGGTCCATCGGGTTGGTCAGCCAGGCGATCGGCTTGGCGGTGGAGCCTTGCTGGTTGATGGCGCTGGCATCGTCATAAGGTTTGAGCACCCGACCTTCCAGGCGACCGCGCAGGCGCTTGCCCTTGAGTTCCGGGTAGATGCTTTCCAGGTTGACGATGATCAGGTCATCCGGCACGCCGAACACCGGCACATGGGCGGTGGCGGTTTCGGTGAGGCTGCCGGGGTAAACCGGTTCGTAGTAGCCGGTGATCAGGCCGTTGGGGCTGTTGTCTGCCGAACGCAGGCCGTAGACATCGAGGTTGGCCTTGAGGAAATCACGAATCGCCATCGCGGTGGACGGCACGCTGGCCGACGCCGCGCACGTCGTGCCCCACACCGGGTCGGCCTTGAGCCGTTGGCAGGCACTGCGCCAGGATTCGAAGCCGGCCTGCAGGTCGCTGTCTGACACCGCCGGCAGGTTTTCCCAGGTAGCGCCGACGTAGGTCGCGATGGCGTGGGGCTTGGCTTTTTCATCTTTGCCGGTGTCGCAACCGGCCAGCAACGCGATCATTGGCAGAGCCCACGCCAGGCGGCGGCTCCAGGGTTTAAAACGGGTATTCATGCACATGATTCCTGAAGCGATTGCCCGTGCCGGTCGGCGTTCGAGCAACCCTTATTATTAATAGGGGTATTGGTCTTTGCGGGCGGGGCGAGGATACTGGCCGCCGTTTCCCGTGACCTTGAGCCATCATGACTTTTAAAAGACTGACCGTTGTATTGCTGGCCTGCCTGACACTGTCCGCCTGCGGCGGGGTTGATCCGAATTCGCCCCTGGGCCAGCGCAAGGCCATTTTCAAGCAGATGCTCAAGACCGGCGAAGACCTGGGCGGCATGTTGCGTGGGCGCATTCCGTTCGACGGCGCAAAATTTGCCGAAGGCGCGGTCAAGCTCGATACGTTGTCCCATGAACCGTGGAAACATTTCCCGAGCGTGCGTGAAGAAGACCACACCAGCGCCAAGGACGACGTGTGGCAGCAACAGGCACGCTTCCAGGAAATGGCCCGAAACCTTGAAACGGCCACCGGTGAATTGGTGATCGCCAGTCAGGTCCAGCCTTACAAGGCGAGCAATCTCGGGCCTGCGGTGCAGAAAGTCGAAGATGCCTGCACCGCGTGCCACAAACAGTTCCGCGATCACTGAGGCGTCTTACTTGTCCAGTTCGTCCAGGGCGTCCTGCAAGTCCTTGCGTGACTGGGCCAGCTTGTCCTTGCGCTTGTTGATCTTGTCGGAATCACCCTTCTTCATTGCCTTGTCGAGGTCGGCCTGACGGCGGCTGACTTCGTGCTTGGCGTCGAGCACCTTGTTTTCGCGCTCCTTTTTCAAGGAGGCGTCGGTGCAGTTGGCAGTGACTTCACTCAGGGCTTTTTCGAGGCCGGCTTGCTGCTCGCTGTTGCCGTGGGCCTTGGCTTGTTCGATCTGGGTGCTGATGGCCTGGCGCTTGGCGGCGCAGCCGGTGAGTGGCGTGGTTTCTTCGGCTGCCAGCAGCGGCGTGGCCATCAGGGTCGCGACGGTCAACAGGGCAAAAGGTGCAAGAAATTTCATAAACGCTCCAAGGGGAACAAGGTCGCAATCAGGTGGGCAGGATGAATTCTGCCGGCACCGGTTAATGCCGCCGGGCAACGGTTAAAAACCATCTATTCCGGCAGCCCGTAATGTTTCACTCAAGGCCAGCACCTGCGGGTCGCGAAAAAAAGCGCTCAGTTGCGCCGCGCGGCCCGGGCCTATGCCGTCTTCTGCCAGCCAGGCTTGAGTGTCTTTGGCGGCCAGGGTTTGCCAGCCGCCTTGTAGATTGTTGCGGGCGGTGGGCGGTACTCCCAGGGCCATCAGCCATTGTGCGAACGGTCGCTGCCGGGCGCTGCGCAAGCTGTCGAGTAAACGCGCACTGCTGCGTTCACCGAATCCATCAATGTTAGCAAGCTCTGCCTCATCCAGGGTTAACCAATCGAGCAGGTCAACGATCAGACCGGCCTGAATCAAGCTGTTCCAGGTTTCGCGGCCGATGTGTGGCAGGGCCAGCCCCTGGGCGCCACTCAGCCAGGTCAACCGCGCGAGCAGTTGCTCTTCACAACCGGGGGCCAGTTGCCAACAACTCAACGGGTGAAAGTCCTTGGCCTGCGGGACCTGCAACTCGACCCGCGGCTGACTGCGCAGGATGACGCGGTCAAGACGCGGGATAACCTGGCCTGCGAGGCTGATGGAAACCTGGTCGCCAGGGCGGATATCCAGTTCCTGCCAACGTTTCAGTGAGCCAACACTGACTCGGCTGATGTTACGGTCGTCGAGCAGTACCGGCTCCAACTCCAGGATGGAGGTGATGCGCCCGGTACGGCCAATCTTGAAGTGCACCTTGTGTACATGGGCCAGCGCCTTGACCACCGGGTACTTCCAGGCAACCGCCCAATAGGGCGCGCTGACCCGCCATCGTTCTGCCGGCGCGCGCTGGCTTTGGTGCAGCACCACCCCGTCGCTGGCGAAGGGCAGTGGGTGGCTGTACCAGTAACTGCGCCAGTGCGCGGCTTCAGTGATGTCCTTGATCGGTTGACTGTAGCGCCCGCTGTCGGTGAAGCCCCATTGCGCAAGCTGGTTCAGCGCTTCGGAAAAGTCCCCGGGGCCTTTGGGCCATGCCCACACAAACAGACCGATATTGGCGGCGTCGGCTTCGCTCAACTGCCGGCGGTTCATCAGCCCGGCTACCTTGCTGCGGGCGCCGATGCCGCCTTTGACGGCTTGCACATGATCCGTCAGTCGCCAATAGAGTTCGCCTTGCAACAGCAGGTCTATAGGCTCGGGCAGTTGCTGGACGATTCCGGGGATCCTGCGAGCGGACGCTGACCAGTCCTGGCCCAGTTGGCCATCGCCGCGACTGATGAGCCGGCTCAGTCGGCCCTTGCGATAAACCAGTGTCACGGCGACGCCATCGACCTTGGGCTGAATCCACACGTCCTGACGAGTGCTCAACCAGCTTCGAACGGCGTTATCGTCCAGCAGTTTTTCCAGTCCGGTGTGAGGCGTCGGGTGGGAGATTGTGCCGCGTGCAGTGCCCAGCGGGTTATCCGTGACTGCAGCGCCGGGGGCAAAACAACTGCGCCATTGGGTCAGGCGCTGGCGGGCCTGGTCATAGAGCTCATCGCTGATAGGTGACTGGCCCAGCCGGTGGTAACTGTCATCCCATTGGCGGACCTGCTGCGCCAGGGTGGTGATCTGGGCTTGCGCGTGATCGGTGTCCCAGTCGGGGCACTCCCGTGCCCACGCCATGAGCGGCGAGAAACTGAGTAAAAAGAAAATCAGCAGGCGCATAGGCAACGTCATCATGAGCATCCTTGCTCTGAAAGGGCGCCCAGCCTATGCCATCCCTGAGGGCATAAAAAAGCCCCGCAATCGCGAGGCTGTTTACCCGATGTTTCTGCTTACTTGAACAGACCGCCCAGGGCTTTCACGGTGTCGTTGCTGTCGGCCTTGGCCTGCTGCTTTTGCTGGCCTGCGTCGAGCTTGTCCTGGGACTCGCTGACTTTTTTGCAACCTTTGTTTACTTGATCCAGAGCGGCCTGCATGGCTTTCACTTTCAGGTCCTCGCCATTGGCCTTGGCGGCGTCGACTTTGGCTTGCAGGTCTTTGCTCTGTTTTTCGCAGTCGCCGGAAGACACACCCAGTTGGGACGTCAGGCCGCTGAGTGCGCTCAAGTCGGCGTGCGCCGGCAGGGCAAACAGGCTGAGCAGAAGGGCGGCCGGGGCGAGTGTGGAAATGCGCATGAAAAACCTCAATGTTCGATTGCCTGCGCGCTTATGGTTCCCGGGCAGGCGCAGTGCAATATCCAATAAAAGGTGAGGGCCCGGGAGGGCGCGGATTCTAGTGGGCCATCATTTAGCCTGCAAGCATTGGATCCAAAAAACGTGAACATCGCCCGCAAATCATCCGGCAATAAAAAACCCTGCCGGGAGAACCCGGCAGGGTTTTGGGTGCACCGTAAAGCGATTACAGGCCGGCGGCAGTACGCAGGTCGTTGGCGCGGTCGGTCTTTTCCCAGGTGAACGTGGTGAAGGTGTCGTTGCCGACAGTCTTCTGCTCCGGAGTACGGCCGAAGTGGCCGTAGGCCGCGGTTTCCTGGTACATCGGGTGCAGCAGGTCGAGCATGGTGGTGATTGCGTACGGACGCAGGTCGAAGATTTCACGCACCAGCTTGACGATCTTGTCGTCGCTGATCTTGCCGGTACCGAAGGTGTTCAGCGAGATCGACGTAGGCTGGGCCACACCGATGGCGTAGGACACCTGAATCTCGCAACGCTCGGCCAGGCCGGCCGCCACGATGTTCTTGGCCACATAACGACCGGCGTAGGCCGCGGAACGGTCAACCTTGGATGGATCCTTGCCGGAGAAAGCGCCACCGCCGTGACGGGCCATGCCGCCGTAGCTGTCGACGATGATCTTGCGGCCGGTCAGACCGCAGTCGCCTACCGGGCCACCGATGATGAACTGGCCGGTCGGGTTGATGTGGAACTGGGTGTCTTTGGTCAGCAGTTCGGCAGGCAGCACGTGCTTGACGATCAGCTCCATGACGCCTTCGCGCAGGTCGGCGTAGGAAACGTCCGGATTGTGCTGGGTCGACAGTACCACCGCGTCGATGCCGACCACTTTGCCGCCTTCATAACGGCAGGTCACCTGGGACTTGGCGTCCGGGCGCAGCCATGGCAATGCACCGGATTTACGGGCTTCGGCCTGGCGCTTCACCAGTTGGTGGGAGAAGGTGATCGGTGCTGGCATCAGTACGTCGGTTTCGTTGCTGGCGTAGCCGAACATCAGGCCCTGGTCGCCAGCACCCTGATCTTCAGGCTTGGCACGGTCGACACCCTGGTTGATGTCAGGGGACTGCTTGCCGATGATGTTCATCACGCCGCAGGTCGCACCGTCGAAGCCGACGTCGGAGCTGGTGTAGCCAATGTCGGTGATCACGTCACGAACGATCTGTTCCAGGTCGACCCAGGCAGAGGTGGTGACTTCACCGGCGATGATCGCCACGCCCGTTTTCACCAGAGTCTCGCACGCCACTCGGGCGAACTTGTCTTCAGCAATGATGGCGTCCAGCACCGCATCAGAAATCTGGTCGGCGATTTTGTCCGGATGCCCTTCAGACACGGACTCGGAGGTGAAAAGGGAGTATTCGCTCATCTCGATGTTTTCCTGATATTTACCGATGGTGAGTGTCGCCAGCCGGCCGCTGAAAATGGCGGACCTGAATCTGGAAACCATTACGTAAACCTACATAGAGGCTTTCCCCGGGAACGAGTCCCGCAGCGGTGGCCCAACGGGCCAAATCGTCCTGTTCAAAACCCAGCCAGAGATCACCGCAGGCCTCCCTGGCCCAACTCTGGTTGTGGCTGCATAAATCCGTAATCAGCAGACTGCCGCCGGGTTGCAGCAAATTCGCCATCTGCTTGAGGGCTTCTGCCGGGGCGGCGAAATGGTGCAGGACCATGTTCAGCACCACGCAGTCGGCCCGCAGGCGGGTGTCATTCAGGGCGTCGGCCAACTGCAGGCGAACATTGCCCAGTGCCTCGCGCTCACACAGTTGGCGGGCCAGCTCCAGCATGGCCGGGCTGTTGTCCAGCGCCGTGACCTGATGAAAGCGCCGCGCCAGTTCTGGCAGGAAACCACCATCGCCAGGCCCGACTTCCAGTGCCGTCGCTTCATTACTGAAGCTCAGCTTGTCCAAAAGTGCCAACACGCTTTCGCGGTATTGCGCCAAGCCGGCGATCAAGTCTTGCTGGGCGCGAAACTTCTCGGCTACCCGTGAGAAAAAGTCCTGGCTGGCCGCAGCGCGTTGCCCGTGCACCTGGCCGATGCGCGATTGAACATCCACCGGCAGGCTCAGGTTGTCGACTTCTTCGAGCAGCGCGGCGTGCAGCTTGCCGCCCAACTGTTCGGTGTGAGGCAGGGCGCGCCGGTAAAAAATCGCATTGCCTTCACGGCGGGTGGCCACCAGGTCGGCCTGGGCCAGGACCTTCAAGTGATGGCTCATGCCGGACTGGCCAATGGCGAAGATTTGCGCCAACTCCAGCACCCCGAACGAGTCGTTGGTCAGCGCACGCAGGACATTCAGGCGCAGCGGATCACCGCCGGCCTTGCACAGGGCTGCCAGCTCTTCGCTGTCGTCGGGGCGAATGGAAGGTGCGCTTACGTTCATAAGGCCAGCAGTCTAGAGACGGTGGGAAAACCCCGCAAGGGCAATATCAAAAAGTTTTGATATTGGTCGATAATCGGTGGTTATAAGCAGTCGCTATAACCTATGGACGAACCGGTAAACGGTTTCTCCAGCCAATCCGCAGGAAAAACACCCTCAAGTGACTATCTGTCATTGCCCCGAGGGCCGTGGCTGAGGGAAAATGCCGATCCTTTTTTCCGTTTCTTTTATTCAACTCCAGGAGATCAGCGATGCCCAGCCGTCGTGAGCGTGCCAACGCCATTCGTGCCCTCAGCATGGATGCCGTGCAAAAAGCCAACAGCGGCCATCCCGGTGCCCCGATGGGCATGGCGGATATCGCCGAGGTACTTTGGCGTGACTACCTGAAACACAACCCGAGCAACCCGTCGTTCGCCGACCGTGACCGCTTCGTGCTGTCCAACGGCCATGGCTCGATGCTGATCTACTCGTTGCTGCACCTGACCGGCTACGACGTCACCATCGACGACCTGAAGAACTTCCGCCAAATCCACAGCCGCACTCCGGGCCACCCGGAATACGGCTACACCCCAGGCGTCGAGACCACCACCGGCCCACTGGGCCAGGGCCTGGCCAACGCCGTGGGTTTTGCCCTGGCTGAAAAAGTCCTGGGCGCACAGTTCAACCGTCCAAACCACAACGTTGTCGATCACCACACCTACGTGTTCCTGGGTGATGGCTGCATGATGGAAGGCATTTCCCACGAAGTCGCTTCCCTGGCCGGTACCCTGGGCCTGGGCAAGCTGATCGCCTTCTACGATGACAACGGGATCTCCATCGACGGCGAAGTCGAAGGCTGGTTCACCGACGACACGCCAAAGCGTTTCGAAGCCTACAACTGGCAGGTGATCCGCAACGTCGACGGCCACGATCCTGAAGAGATCAAGACTGCCATCGACACCGCCCGCAAGAGCGAGCAGCCGACCCTGATCTGCTGCAAGACCACCATCGGCTTCGGTTCGCCGAACAAGCAAGGTAAAGAAGACTGCCACGGCGCCCCACTGGGTGACGCGGAAATCGCCCTGACCCGCGCTGCGCTGAAATGGAACCACGGCCCGTTCGAAATCCCGGCCGACATCTACGCCGAATGGGACGCCAAGGAAGCAGGCAGGGCTGCCGAAGCCGAGTGGGACCGGCGTTTCGCTGCCTACTCCGCCGAATTCCCGGAACTGGCCAACGAGCTGGTACGTCGCCTCGCCGGTGACCTGCCTGCCGACTTCTCGGAAAAAGCCTCGGCCTACATCGCCGAAGTGGCTGCCAAGGGCGAAACCATCGCCAGCCGTAAAGCCAGCCAGAACACCCTGAACGCATTCGGCCCGCTGCTGCCCGAGTTCCTCGGCGGCTCGGCTGACCTGGCCGGTTCCAACCTGACCCTGTGGAAAGGTTGCAAAGGTGTCTCGGCTGAAGACGCCAGCGGCAACTACATGTACTACGGCGTGCGCGAATTCGGCATGAGCGCCATCATGAACGGCGTCGCCCTGCACGGCGGCCTGGTGCCTTACGGCGCGACCTTCCTGATGTTCATGGAATACGCGCGCAACGCGGTACGCATGGCGTCGCTGATGAAGAAGCGTGTGATCTTCGTCTACACCCACGACTCCATCGGCCTGGGCGAAGACGGCCCGACGCACCAGCCGGTCGAGCAATTGACCAGCCTGCGCACCACGCCGAACCTGGACACCTGGCGCCCATCGGACGCGGTCGAATCGGCTGTGGCCTGGAAGCACGCGATCGAGCGTAAAGATGGCCCTTCGGCGCTGATCTTCTCCCGTCAGAACCTGCAGCACCAAACCCGCGACGCGGCGCAGATCGAAGGCATCAGCCGTGGTGGCTATGTGCTGAAAGACTGCATCGGCGAGCCGGAGCTGATCCTGATCTCCACCGGTTCCGAAGTGGGCCTGGCGGTTCAGGCGTATGACAAGCTGACCGCTGCTGGTCGCAACGTGCGTGTGGTTTCCATGCCGTGCACCAGCGTCTTCGAGGCTCAGGATGCGGACTACAAGCAATCGGTGCTGCCGTTGCAGGTCAGCGCGCGTATCGCCATCGAAGCGGCTCACGCCGACTACTGGTACAAGTACGTGGGCCTGGAAGGCCGCGTAATCGGCATGACCACCTACGGTGAGTCGGCGCCGGCGCCAGCGTTGTTCGAAGAGTTCGGTTTCACCCTGGAAAATATCCTGGGTCAGGCTGAAGAGCTGCTGGAAGACTAAGTAAGTCTGCGTTGTCTGTGCTGTTGCTATCGCGGGCAAGCCCGCTCCCACATTTGATCTCGGTCTAATGTGGGAGCGGGCTTGCCCGCGATGGCGATGGAACATTCAACACTGAACGAACATTGATCGAGAACCCCATGCCTCAACCGCGTCCTTACAAAGTTGCACTCAACGGCTACGGCCGGATTGGTCGTTGCGTCTTGCGTGCTCTGGTCGAGCGAGGGGCGGCGGCCGGGTTTGAAATTGTTGCGATCAACGATCTGGCGGACATGGCCAGCATCGAATACCTGACACGCTTTGACTCCACCCACGGCCGGTTCCCCGGCGAAGTGCGGGTCGAGGACGACTGTCTGCATATTAATGGCCACTGCGTGAAGGTATTGCGCAGTGCCACCCCCGAGGGCATCGACTGGGCGGCGCTGGACGTCGACCTGGTGCTGGAATGCTCCGGTGCCTATCACACCCGTGCCGATGGCCAGCGTTTTCTCGACGCCGGTGCGCCACGGGTATTGTTCTCCCAGCCGATGGCCAGCGAGGCGGATGTCGACGCCACCATCGTCTACGGCGTGAACCAGGATTGCCTGACCGGCGCCGAACTGCTGGTGTCCAACGCCTCCTGCACCACCAACTGCGGCGTGCCGCTGTTGCGCCTGCTGGACCAGGCCATTGGCCTGGAATACGTGTCGATCACCACCATTCACTCGGCGATGAACGATCAGCCGGTGATCGATGCCTACCACCATGAAGACCTGCGTCGTACGCGTTCGGCGTTTCAGTCAGTGATTCCGGTGTCCACCGGGCTCGCGCGGGGTATCGAGCGACTGTTGCCGGAACTTGCCGGGCGAATCCAGGCCAAAGCCGTACGGGTACCGACGGTGAATGTGTCTTGCCTGGACATCACCCTGCAAACCGTCAGCGACACCGACGCCGGTGAAGTCAACCGGATCCTGCGCGACGCCGCCACCAGTGGCCCGCTCAAAGGCTTGTTGGCGTACACCGAGTTGCCGCACGCCAGCTGTGATTTCAACCACGACCCGCATTCGGCCATCGTCGATGCCAGCCAGACCCGCGTTTCCGGCCCACGGCTGGTGAACATCCTGGCGTGGTTCGACAACGAATGGGGTTTTGCCAACCGTATGCTGGACGTTGCAGAACACTATCTGCAAACAGCCTCTCCACAACTTTAGCTCTCAGGAATTGCCCCCCATGACCGTGTTGAAGATGACCGACCTCGATCTGCAAGGTAAGCGCGTACTGATCCGCGAAGACCTCAACGTCCCAGTCAAGGACGGTGTTGTCACCAGCGATGCGCGAATCCTGGCCTCGCTGCCGACCATCAAGCTGGCCCTGGAAAAAGGCGCGGCCGTGATGGTCTGCTCCCACCTGGGTCGCCCGACCGAAGGTGAATTCTCGGCAGAAAACAGCCTCAAGCCTGTGGCCGAATACCTGAGCAAGGCCCTGGGCCGCGACGTGCCGCTGGTAGCCGACTACCTGAACGGCGTGGACGTGAAGGCCGGCGACATCGTGTTGTTCGAAAACGTGCGCTTCAACAAGGGCGAGAAAAAGAACAGCGACGAACTGGCCCAGCAATACGCCGCCTTGTGCGACGTGTTCGTGATGGACGCTTTCGGCACTGCTCACCGTGCCGAGGGCTCGACCCATGGCGTGGCCAAGTTCGCCAAGGTCGCTGCAGCTGGCCCGTTGCTGGCCGCTGAACTGGAAGCCTTGGGCAAGGCACTGGGCGCTCCGGCCCAACCGATGGCCGCCATCGTTGCCGGCTCCAAGGTGTCCACCAAGCTCGACGTATTGAACAGCCTGAGCCAGATCTGCAATCAACTGATCGTCGGCGGCGGCATTGCCAACACCTTCCTGGCCGCTGCCGGTCACCCGGTGGGCAAGTCGCTGTACGAGCCGGACCTGCTGGACACCGCCCGCGCCATCGCCGCCAAGGTCAGCGTACCGCTGCCGGTTGACGTGGTGGTTGCCAAGGAGTTCGCTGAAAGCGCCGAAGCCACCGTCAAGCTGATCGCTGACGTTGCCGCCGACGACATGATTCTGGATATCGGCCCGCAAACGGCGGCCAATTTCGCCGAACTGCTGAAATCGTCCCAGACCATCCTGTGGAACGGTCCGGTCGGTGTGTTCGAGTTCGATCAGTTCGGCAACGGCACCAAAGTGCTGGCCCACGCTATCGCTGAAAGCTCGGCATTCTCGATTGCCGGTGGTGGCGACACCCTGGCGGCCATCGATAAATATGGCGTTGCTGACCAGATCTCCTACATTTCTACCGGTGGTGGTGCGTTCCTCGAATTCGTCGAAGGCAAGGTACTGCCGGCCGTTGAAGTGCTGGAAAGCCGGGCGAAGGGCTGAGGCACTTGCTGAGGAAAAGGAGCATTCCGATGATCAAGTCGTTGGCACTGGTGATCGCAGCGGGCCTGTTGGCCGGCTGCGGGAGCACCCCGAACGCGGAGGCCGAGCCTGAAAAGGCCGGGGCTGCGCCGCGAAAGAGTTGCTACCAGGCCGACTGGCAAGCCGAAACCATGCCGGTGATCAACAAGCGCATCGGGCCGGACGGATTGGAGAAATACGACTCCCCGCCCAAAGGTCAGGAACAGGGTTGCCCTTGACGGGTCTGATTCAATAACCGACAGCAGCGGTGGCCGCAGGTCGCCGCTTGAGGATTGGCAATGAAAGGCGTTTTCGCCCTGGCAGCACTGGCTTTATTGGCCGGATGCACCAACCTGAACATGTTCGACAAGAAGGCAGAGCCGGTAGACAAGTGGACCACCTGGACGTGTGACAGCCAGGCGCAAGTCAACTGGCGCTTCGCCGACCAGGCCCACACCCAGGTGGATGTACGCCTGGGTGGTTCGGACCAGGTTTACCGCCTCAAGCAGGACGTGGCGGCGTCGGGCGTGCTGTACAGCGACGGCCAGTTGGCGTTTCACACAAAAGGTGAGGAAGGCCTGGTTTACTGGGTTGCCACCGATGATTTGATCGGGCGCGGCTGTAAAGCTCAATAGCGCGCCGCGATCACCTGTAGGAGCCGGCTTGCTGGCGATAGCGTCAGCCGCCATCGCCGGCAAGCCGGCTCCTACAGACAGGTTTAACGATTAAGCAGGGCAGGCATTGAAAGCCTGACCTTCAATAACTTGAATAGCAGCCGCCGCTACGGCAGGCTTGCACGATTAACGACCCTCGACCGGGAGAGAGACTCACAATGGCACTTATCAGCATGCGCCAGATGTTGGACCACGCAGCCGAATTCGGCTATGGCGTTCCAGCCTTCAACGTCAACAACCTTGAGCAGATGCGCGCCATCATGGAAGCCGCTGACAAGACTGACTCTCCAGTGATCGTCCAGGCTTCGGCCGGTGCGCGTAAATACGCCGGCGCCCCGTTCCTGCGTCACCTGATCCTCGCCGCGATCGAAGAATTCCCGCACATCCCGGTGTGCATGCACCAGGATCACGGCACCAGCCCTGACGTGTGCCAGCGCTCCATTCAGCTGGGCTTCAGCTCGGTGATGATGGACGGTTCCCTGGGTGAAGACGGCAAGACCCCGACCGACTACGAATACAACGTACGCGTTACCCAACAAACCGTCGCCATGGCTCACGCCTGCGGCGTTTCGGTTGAAGGCGAGCTGGGTTGCCTGGGTTCCCTGGAAACCGGCATGGCCGGTGAAGAAGACGGTATCGGCGCCGAAGGCGTACTGGATCACAGCCAAATGCTGACCGACCCGGAAGAAGCTGCCGACTTCGTCAAGAAGACCCAGGTTGATGCCCTGGCCATCGCCATCGGCACCAGCCACGGCGCCTACAAGTTCACCAAGCCGCCTACCGGCGACGTGCTGGCCATCGACCGCATCAAGGAAATCCACAAACGCATCCCCAACACCCACCTGGTGATGCACGGTTCTTCCTCGGTACCGCAAGAGTGGCTGGCGATCATCAACCAGTACGGCGGCGACATCAAAGAAACCTACGGCGTGCCGGTTGAAGAAATCGTTGAAGGCATCAAGTACGGCGTGCGCAAGGTCAACATCGACACCGACCTGCGTCTGGCGTCCACCGGTGCGATGCGTCGCCTGATGGCCACCAACCCGAGCGAATTTGACCCACGTAAATTCTTCGGCGCTACCGTGACTGCCATGCGTGACGTGTGCATCGCGCGTTACGAAGCCTTCGGTACGGCGGGCAACGCTTCGAAGATCAAGCCGATCTCCCTGGAAGCGATGTACCAGCGTTACCTGAAAGGTGAGTTGAACGCCAAGGTCAACTAAGCCCTACGCGTTAATGAAAAAGCCCGCAGCGATGCGGGCTTTTTTGTGGCCGTGATTTACCTGTCCACCAACACCTTCGGATTCGAGTTGCCCCACACCGTATACAGATCCGCCAGCAACGCCCCGTTAATGTCTTCGACTTCGGCCTGGCTGGTCTCCACCGCGCCCTGCTTGCCGAACAACACCACCTCGTCGCCGCTCTTCACGGTCGGCACGTCGGTGACATCCACCATCAGGGTGTTCATCGACACCTTGCCCACCACCGGCACGCGATGGCCGTTGATCAGCACTACGCCTTTGTTGGTAAACGCCCGGCGGTAGCCGTCGGAATAGCCGACGGTGATGTTCGCCAGTTTCGAATCCCGCGCCAGGGTGTAGGTGCGGTCGTAGCCCACGGTGTTGCCCTTCGGGTAGCTGTTGACCGACGCCACGTGGGATTTGAACTGCATCACGCGCTTGTATTCGGTAAACGCCGGCACGGTATCACCAAACAGCAGGCCGCCCGGACGAACCATGTCCAGCCGCGACTCGGGCACTTCCAGGGTGGCGAAGGAGTTGGCGGCGTGCAGGGTGATTTTACTGCGGTCGAGCTGGGCGACGTTGATCAGCCAGTTGGCCTGTTCATTGAACGCCTTGAGCCCGGTGCGTACGTCGGCGGCGTCTTCGACGGCGAAGTGGGTCATGATCGCCTTCACCTGCAGGTTCGGCACCTTGGTAATGGCTACGGCGTCGCGGCGGCCCTGGGCGGTGGTCATTTCCACGCCGTTGCGGCTCATGCCGCTGGAGTTCAGACCCAGGTGCACGACCAGCGGGCGGCCGTGGTTTTCGGCGATCAGGCTGGCGCGCACGGCGAAGTCCAGATTGCCCACCAGCTCTTCGACGTTATACGGCAACGCAGCCTCCAGCTCGCTCAGGGCGGCGGTGCGTACGCGGATCAGTTGGCCCTTGAAGCCGCTTTCACGGACCACGCGGGCTTCTTCGTTGCTGGCAATGCCGACACAGGGCACGCCCAGTTTGATCACCGACGGCATCAGCAAGCCGATGCCGTGGCCGTAGGCATCTGCCTTGAGCACGGCGCAGATTTTCGATTTGTCGGCGAGGCTGGCTTGCAGGGTGCGGATGTTGTTTTCGAAGGCGACTTTGTTGATTTCGACCCAGGCGTTGCTGTCCTGGATATTGACCTGGGCCACCCCGTCGGCCATCGAGAGGGGCGGGGCGGCGAAGGCCGGGTTTTGCAGCAGAGCCATGCCCAGGGAGAGGGCGAGCAGGGTGCGGGAAAAGGGCATTGAGCAGTCTCCATGACTTTCTTATAGGGGGTAGTGCGCGTGTGCGGCGCCATACTCGGATTGTCCTACAAGAAAGTCGAGACCCTGGGTCGCGGTTCTGTCCTAAAGCGTCGTGGGACCGGTCGCTGAAGCGAATCAGCGTCAGTCGTGGTCAATGTCCAGCTTGGCAAAGGTCACCCGGGCGCCTTCCTTGCTGTTGCCACTGTTGTCCTGCACGTAGGCGCCGGCCTTGAAGTACAGCGGTTGTTTGCCCCACGCCGCGCCAATGCGTTCGTTCCACTGCCCGCTGGCCGCGTCGACACTCAACAGGCCGGCTTTATTCAGGTGGATGACGTAGGTGAAGTTGCGGTCCAGCGGCACGTTTTCGGCAACGATGATCACCCGGCCTTCATCTTCATTGGGGCGCATGCGCACCTTGGCGACGATGTTGCCGGTCTGGGTTTTTTCCTTGTACTGGTACTCGACCTTGATCAGCGGCTTCTGGCTGTCGTAGGCGTGGATTTGGCCGATGACGACCTTGCCGGAAGACGGCACCTGGTTGACCGCCAACGTGGCCCGCAGGAAGTTGTCGGCATCGCCATACAGCCAGTTGCGCAGGCGACCATCGGCGTAGGTTTCCCGCAGTTCGCTGCGGGGGTAAACAGCGTTCTCGGTGCGTGTGCCGGTGACCGGGGTCCAGAATTGCACGCTGCTGCCTTCGGCCTGGAAGTACTGGTCCTTGAACCCGCTGAGCAGTTTCGGGGTGTCGATGGTCGAGGGCGGGGAGCCGACGGGGATGCTCAGGTTCCAGGTGGACAGATCAATCATTGAAAGCGCCTTTAACAGGGGGAGAAGGTTGCGGCTCGAGAGCTGGCGCTTTCTTTATAGGTGGCTGGAAATGGATTGTTAATGATTTTGTGGCGGTTTATTGGCGTCAGCTAAATGTCAAAAAGCCATGTTTCCCGTAAACCGGGGGCTGTAGACACTGACCGTTAGTCGGTTGTCCGGACTTTGGCTCAATGATGGCACCGTCATGGCTTCTGCTTTGGGGGATCCAGGTCTAGAGTGAGTCCTTATTGTTTATCCGGGTTTTTCGCAAAAATGACCGGAACGACTCCGACGGAAGAGAAGCAGCAATGGAATGCGCTCCAATCAAGCCCCGCGATGGTTGTTCAGTGCTTTTGGTGGTCGATGACTATCCCGAAAACCTGATCAGCATGCGTGCGCTATTGCAGCGTGACGACTGGTGTGTGGTGACGGCGGCGTCCGGGGTTGAAGCCTTGGGATTGCTGCTCGAACATGACGTCGACCTGGTGCTGCTGGACGTGATGATGCCCGGCATGGACGGGTTCGAGGTGGCCCGGCTGATGCGCGGCAGCCAGCGCACGCAAATGACCCCGATCATCTTTCTCAGTGCCCACGCCCAGTCGCCGGCGGCAATGCTGGAAGGGTACGCCAGTGGCGCCATTGACTATCTGCTCAAACCTTTCGACCCGAATATCCTCAAGCCCAAGGTCCATGCCCTGCTGGAGCACCAGCGCAACCGCCGTGCCTTGCAGCGGCTGAGCCATGACCTGGAGTCGGCGCGGGCCTTCAATGCCTCGGTGCTGGACAACGCCGCCGAAGGCATCCTGGTGGTGGGCGAAGACGGGGTGATCAGCTACGCCAACCCGGCGATTTCGCGGTTGCTGAATGCGCCGGTCGCCGAGATCCAGGGCGCCGAGTTCCTCGGTTTTTTGCAGAAGCCCCATGTGCCTGGCTGGTCTGACTCTGCCTTGTATGAAGGCTACAAACGTGGCGAAACCTGGCGCCTGCACGATGCAATCCTGCGCACCGCGCCGGGCCAGCAACTGCCGGTGGCCATGTCGTGCGCGCCGCTGCCGGCCGAGCAGAAAGCCATGGTGGTCACGGTGCTGGACATGTCCGAGGTGCGCCACTTGCATCAGCAACTGGAGTTCCAGGCTGTCACCGACCCGCTGACCGGCCTGCTTAACCGGCGCGGGTTTCACCAGTCGGTGGAGAATGTGCTGTTGCGCAGTGAGCGTAACGAGCAATCGCTGGTGCTGCTGTACCTGGACCTCGACGGGTTCAAGCGGGTGAATGATTCCCTGGGGCACGACGCCGGCGACCGGGTGCTGCGCTGGGTTTCGGAGCAGTTGAAGGCGTGCCTGCGCTCCTACGACATTCTTGGCCGCATGGGCGGTGACGAATTCACCGCGTTGCTGGAGCTGGAATTTCCGGAACAGGCGGCCAAGATTGCGGAAAAACTGATCGAACGGGTGTCGATCTGTCAGCAGGTCGACGGCCTGGACGTGATGCTCGGCGTCAGTATCGGCATCGCGACCTTCCCGGACTGCGGCTCGGACCTTAACGGCCTGCTGCGCGCGGCGGACGTCGCTATGTACGAAGCCAAGCGCGCCGGGCGTCAGCAGTATCGCTACTACGACCAGGAAATGAACGGCCGGGCCCGCTCGCGCCTGATGCTCGAAGACAGCGTGCGCAGCGCCATCGAGAGTAAGGATTTCACCCTGGTGTACCAGCCGCAGGTGTCGCTGCACGACGGCCACCTGCGCGGTGTCGAGGCCTTGCTGCGCTGGCAGCATCCGAGCGTCGGCGATGTGCCGCCGGGGCTGTTCTTGCCGTTGCTGGAAGAGGCACGGCTGATCAGCCAGTTGAGCACCTGGATCTATCAACAGGTGGCCGCCCAGCGGCAGGCCTGGACAGCGGTGCTCAGCGATGAGTTGGTGCTGAGCGTGAGCTTGAGCAGCAGCCAGTTCAATATGCCGAACCTGGCCAGCCAGCTGCAGCAGGTGCTGGAGCGACATGGGCTGCAAGGCCGGCAGCTGGAGGTGGAGATCAGTGAGGAAAGCCTGATGCACAACCTGGAAGAGTCCACCAAGCAACTCAAGCTGTTGCGCGGGGCGGGTGTGCGGATTGCTCTGGATGATTTCGGCGCAGGCAACTGCTCCCTGGCGCACCTGCGGGACCTGGAATTCGACACCCTCAAGCTCGACCCCAAGCTGGTCGCCCGTGTTCCGGGTTCATCCCGGGATGCGGCGATGGCCCGGAGCATTATCGAGCTGTGCCGCCATTTCGACCTGCTGGTGATCGCTGAGGGCGTCGAGACTCAGGAGCAAGTTGAGTGGCTCAAGGCCAACGGCTGCCAGTTCGCCCAGGGGCCGCAGGTAGCGCCGCCATTGATCGCCGATGAAATTGCCGACTGGCACCTGCGCGCAGCGCCCCACTGAATTCGCTACACTGGCGGCCATTCAAATACCCGTTGTTGACCCCATGACCGCGCTGAAATACCTCCAGGCCTACCCCGCAGCATTGCAGGAGCAAGTGCGCCAGTTGATTGCCAAGGACCAACTGGGCGACTACCTGACCCAGCGTTATCCCGAGCGCCACGGCGTGCAGAGCGACAAAGCCCTGTACAGCTACGCCCAGGCCCTGAAGCAGGAGCACCTGCGCAACGCGCCGGCCATCGACAAAGTGTTGTTCGATAACCGCCTGGACCTGACCCACCGCGCTCTTGGCCTGCACACCACCATCTCCCGGGTGCAGGGGGGCAACCTCAAATCGAAGAAAGAAATCCGCATCGCTTCGCTCTTCAAGGAAGCCGCGCCGGAGTTTCTGCGCATGATCGTGGTACACGAACTGGCGCACTTCAAGGAATCGGACCACAACAAGGCGTTCTACAAACTCTGTGAGTACATGCTGCCGGGCTACCATCAGGTGGAATTCGACCTGCGGGTGTACCTGACCTGGCGGGACCTGCAAGGCAAGCCCTAACCTTCAAAGGCGATCGAGCATGGATGTGAGCAAGACCAAAAGCAGCTTCTACCGGCGCCTCTACGTGGCGTATCTGATCGACAGCCAACGGGCCAGCAGCGTCCCGGCGCTGACCGAGGTCACGGGCATGCCCCGGCGCACTGCCCAGGACACGATCGCGGCCTTGGCGGACCTGGACATTGTGTGTGAGTTTGAACAGGAGGACGGCGCCCGCAACCATGCCGGGCGCTATCGGATTCGTGATTGGGGCGCAATTGATCGGCGCTGGATCGAGGCGAACCTAAGCCAGATCAAGCGCGTACTGGATTATCCCTGACCCTGTGGAGTGGGCTTGTCCCCCATTGGGCTGCGAAGCGGCCCCAAAAAAGCGGGAGCGCTGCGCACTCCAACGGGGGACAAGCCCCCTCACCACAGGACAAGCCCCCTCACCACAAAAGCCCAGTGCTCAGGCCCGACGCATGCCTATATGTGGAATATCATCCTCAAGGTATTCCTCGCCCGCCACCACGAACCCATACCGCCCGTAATACCCCTGCAAATGCGCCTGGGCCGACAGATAGATCGGCACCTCAGGCCAGTGTTTCTCTGCCTGCCTGAGGGCTTCATCCATCATTTGGTGGCCCAACCCGGTGCCCCGTGCGCCTGGCGCCACGATCACCCGGCCAATCACCACATCGCCGCCCTGTGATTCAGGATCAAGCAGGCGCAGGTAGGCCTGCAATTGACCGTCGTCCCAGGCCATCAGGTGATGGGTATCACCGTCCAGGTCCTGGCCATCGATGTCCTGGTATACGCATTTCTGCTCGACAACGAAGACCTCCGAACGCAGGCGCAAGACGGCGTACAGCTGTTCTTTGCCCAGGTCATTGTGGTGTTTGCAGACCCATTCGACTGTCATGGTGTTCTCTCGGCTAATTGTCTGGTCAGGATAGTAAGCGCGCGGGAGGCGAGTGTCTAAATTGCGGATTTTTTGTGAGTGAGATCAATTTGCCATCATTCTGTGCAGGCGTGGCTGCCGTCTTTGTGTAATCTGCAGTACAGGCTCATTGATGAGCTACTGTTAAACCCTCGGGTTTGCCCCTGAGGTCAGGCCATAGAACGCCCGCCAAGGACTTGAGCATGCCGCGATTTTCTCGTGCCGTTGCTTTGATCGGTTTGTTGTTGCTGGCCCAGACGGCGGCGGCAGAGCGTTTGCGCCTGGTGGCGGATGCCTGGCCGCCGTTTACCGACGCCACCCTGATCAATGGCGGGTTGGCCACCGATATCGTGACCACCGCCCTGGCCCGTGCAGGCTACGCCAGTCAGTTTGAACAGGTGCCCTGGGCCCGGGCGCTGATGGGCGTGGGTGACGGGCGTTACGATGTGCTGGTCAACGCCTGGTACGACGACGCGCGTACCCAGTTGGGGCAGTTTTCCGGTGAATACCTGCTCAATCGGGTGTTGTTTCTAAAGCGGCGTGACGATCCCATCGAGTTCCAGAACCTGCAACAACTCCACGACTATCCCATCGCAGTGGTGCGCGGGTATGCCTATTCGGCCGCGTTCGACGCCGATCCGCAGTTGCAGAAAGTCCCCGTGCATAGCTTTGCCATGGCGGTGCGTATGCTGGCGGCACAGCGGGTACGGCTGACGGTGGAGGATGAATTTGTCGCCCGTTACTACCTGGCCCGGGAGTCCGCCACCGTACGCAACGCGGTGGAGTTTTTGCCGGTGCCGCTGAGCGAAAACAGCCTGCACATTCTGGTCAGCCTGAAAAACCCGCAACACGAGCAGATCGTCGCAGGGTTTGATCGGGAGATCGCGAAAATGAAAGCGGATGGCAGTTATGCGCGGTTGATGAAGCAGCACGGGATGTAGTGTTTTGGAGGGCCCCATCGCGGGCAAGCCCGGCTCCCACAGGAGTACTCGGTCAACTGTGGGAGCCGGGCTTGCCCGCGATAGCGGTTTAATCCGCGCCGGTATCTTTGATCAGGTGAGCCGCCAACGTACGCAACGGCCCCAGTTGCCGGCAGATCAGCGCCAATTGCGTCTGCACCAGCCGCTGCCCCTCGTCGATCTCATCCGGCATCTGCTCCAGGTCCACCGCCAACGCTTCTTCCGCATCACTCTGGATCGCGATCGGCTGCTTGTTGGCCAGCCCCGTGGCGATCTCGTCAATGCTCGCAGCCAGCGTCTTCCCGGCGCCGTCGATCAGGTGCTCGCGAACTTCGGCCGGCAGTTGGGTTTCACGGTGTGCACCGAGGCCCGAGAGGTAGCTGAGCAGGGTGTGGGACAGCACCAGGAACCTGAACCCCACATCCGCTTCCTTACGGAAATGCCCCGGCTCCATCAGCATGTTGGCCAGGGTGGTGGACAGCGCCGCGTCGGCGTTGTGGGCGTTGCGCCGGGCCAGGCGGTAAGCCAGGTCGTCGCTTTTGCCGGCGGCGTATTGCTGCATGATCTGGCGCAGGTAGATGCTGTTGCAGGTCAGGGTGTTGGCCAGCACCTTGTTCAGGCGTCGGCCCTGCCAGTCCGGCAGGAACAGGAACACCGCCAGCCCGGCGATCAGGCTGCCGAGCAACGTATCGAACAAGCGCGGCAGGAACAGCCCGTAGCCGTCGCCCACCTGGTTGAAGCAGAACAGCACCATCAGCGTGATCGCCGCGGTCGCCAGGGTGTAGCGGGTGGTGCGGTTGATAAAGAACACCAGGCCGGCGGCGATGGCGAACATCGACTGGATCAGCGGGTTGGGGAACAGGTCGAACAGCGCCCAGGCGATGGTCAGGCCGATGGCGGTGCCGATGATCCGCTGGCCCAGCTTGCGACGGGTGGCGCCGTAGTTCGGCTGGCACACGAACAAGGTGGTGAGGATGATCCAGTAGCCCTGGGACGGGTGAATCAAGTGCACCATCCAGTAGCCGATACTCAGCGCCAGGGGCAGGCGCAGGGCGTGGCGGAACAGCAGAGACGTCGGCGTCAGCTGTGTGCGCAGGCGTGTCCACATTTCCTTGAGGTTGCGCGGTGCACGGTCCAGCAGGCTGCTGTCGGTGGCATCCGCCAGGCTGTCGGGGTTGGCGGCATCGCCCAGCAGGCGGTCCAGGGTCGACAGGTTGGCCGCCAGGGCGCGCAGGGAGCGCAGCAGGCCGCGCCAGGCCGGGTTGCTCTGGATGCGCAGGTGTTCCAGGGAGGCATTCAGGTCGCCCAGGGCTTCGGCGAAGCTGTCGTCATAGACGAAGGGCTGGCGCATCTGGATCGATTCGGCGAGGGTCTGGCAGGCCTTGCCTTGCTGGCGCAGCAGGCGCTGGCAGCGGAACAGCACGTCGCTGTGGAAGAAGGCTTCGGCGAGGGCGTTGTAAGGGTAATGCGAGGAACTGGCGCGTTCGTGGATGTCCTGGGCCAGGAAGTACAGCTTGAGGTAGCGGCTGACCTTGGAGCCCGGGCGACCGTTGCCGACCCGGTGCAGGATGATTTCCTTGGCGGCGTTCAGCGCCGCCACCACCCGGCCATTTTGCTGCGCCAGTTCCAGGCGCCGCGCTTCCACATCCAGCTGGCGGATCGGCTCGAACAGCGACGACTTGAGCTTGAGGTAGCGCCCCAGCTCGCGAAACAGCCGAGCCAGGCTCTGCTGCACCGGCTGGTTGGAAAACAGCAGCTGCCACAACACCGACAGCACGCCGTACCACGCGGCACCGGCCACCAGCAGCAAGGGCTCATGCCAGAAGTCAGTGACCGCGCCACCGCGCTGGTCCACCCCGATCATGGTGTAGACCGAGAGAATCAGGGTGGCCGACGCAATTGCCCCATAACGCTCGCCCAGCGCACCGAGCATGGTCAGGCCGAAGCTGGAGAGCGCGAGGAAAATCGCGAAGATCCAGGGATAGGGAAACAGCAGTTCGACGGAGAGTGCGGCGGTGCTGAAGCACACCAGTGTCACGGCCAGGGCGTTGAGCCGGCCTTGCCAGTTGTCATCGGTCTCGGCCAGGGCGCTGGCGATAATTCCCAGGAACAACGGGATCAGCAGCGCCATTTCATTTTGGTACCAGCACAGCGCCATGCTACCGGTCAGGGCGATGAATACCCGTACGCTGTAACTGAACTTGTCCAGTGCCCAAAGGCGCCGCATGGACTGCTTGAAGGAGGTCGATGACATGAAGTCTGGGGTCTTCCGGGACGATGCCGCTAAATTGAGCTATCAAGGACGCCACGGCAAGCGTGGCGATCACATCCAACAGCAAAATTTATTACAGGCATTCTCTCAAGAACACCTCAAGCCAGCTCCCACCGTTTGACCGAGTACATCCCTGAATCAGGCAAATTGAGCGGCTGCATACCCGGAAGCCCACGCCCACTGGAAGTTGAACCCGCCCAGGTGACCGGTCACATCCAACACTTCCCCGATGAAGTACAAACCGGGGCTTTTCAGGGACTCCATGGTCTTGGACGAGACTTCCCGCGTGTCTACTCCACCCAGGGTGACCTCGGCGGTGCGATAGCCTTCAGTGCCCGCCGGTACCAGCTGCCAGCTCCCCAGTTTGCCGGCGATGTCGGCAATCTCGGCATGGGTGTACTGCTTCATCGGCTTGGAAACGAACCAGGTTTCGGCCAGCAGGTTGGCCATTTTCTTGGTGAAGATCTCACCCAGCAGGGTTTTCAACTCGCTGTTCGGGCGCTCCACCTGTTGCTCCCGCAGCCAGGCGTGGGCGTCGTGGTCGGGCAGCAGGTTGATTTCCACGGTGTCGCCGGGTTCCCAGTACGAGGAAATCTGCAGGATCGCCGGCCCGCTCAGGCCGCGGTGGGTAAACAGGATGTTCTCGCGAAAGCTCTGGTCGTTGCAGCTCACCAGGCAGTCCACGGAAGTACCGGACAGCTCGCCGCACAACTCCTTGAGCTGGTCGGTGATAGTGAACGGTACCAGCCCGGCGCGGGTTGGCAGCAGTTCGTGGCCGAACTGCCTGGCCACCTGGTAACCAAAACCGGTGGCGCCCAGGGTCGGAATCGACAGCCCTCCGGTGGCGATCACCAGCGACTCGCAACGCAGCTCACCGAGGGTGGTTTGCAACTGATAGCCGCTGTCGACCTTGGCAATTTCCTGCACCGAGGTGTCCAGGTGCATGCTCACGCCCACCTGGATGCACTCATCCAGCAGCATCCCGAGGATGTCGCTGGACTTGTTGTCGCAAAACAGTTGGCCGAGTTTTTTCTCGTGGTACGGCACGCCGTGCTTGGCCACCAGCCCGATGAAATCCCACTGGGTGTAGCGGGCCAGGGCGGACTTGCAGAAGTGCGCGTTGTGGGACAGGAAGTTGGCCGGCTCGGTGTACATATTGGTGAAATTGCAGCGGCCACCGCCGGACATCAGGATCTTTTTGCCGGCCTTGTTCGCGTGGTCGATCAACATCACCTTGCGCCCACGCCCGGCGGCGGTCAGCGCACACATCAAGCCTGCGGCGCCGGCGCCAATGATCACAACTTCGGTCGAGCGCACAGCAATGTCCTCACAAAAATATTGATCTGAAATGCAATCAAATGTGGGAGCTGGCTTGCCTGCGATGCAGCCGACTCGGTCTGTCTGTCAGATCGAGTTGATGCTATCGCAGGCAAGCCAGCTCCCACATTGATTCGGTTCCTTCAACAGGAACGCGGTGTTTTTACAGGATGCGCACGCGCAACGAACGGCCTTTGATCTTGCCGTCATTCAAGCGCTGCAGCGCCTGCTTGGCGATCCCGCGTTCCACGGCCACGAACGCCTGGAAATCAAAGATCGCGATCTTGCCAACCTGGGCACCGGGAATCCCGGCGTCACCGGTCAATGCGCCAAGGATGTCACCCGGGCGGACCTTGTCTTTACGGCCGGCGGCAATGCACAGGGTGCTCATCACCGGCAGCAATGGGCCGCCGCTCTGAGGCTTGAGGTTGTCCAGTTGGTCCCAGTTCAGCGGCGACTTCTGCAACTGCTCGATGGCCTGGGCGCGGTGGGCTTCGGACGGTGCAACCAGGCTGATCGCGATCCCGGTCTCACCGGCACGGCCGGTACGGCCTACGCGGTGAATGTGGATTTCCGAGTCGCGGGCCAGTTCGACGTTGATCACCATGTCCAGCGCATCAATGTCCAGGCCACGGGCGGCAACGTCGGTGGCGACCAGTACCGAAGTACTGCGGTTGGCGAACATCGCCAGCACCTGGTCACGGTCGCGCTGTTCCAGGTCGCCATGCAGGCCGACGGCGGAAATGCCTTTGGCGGTTAGGTGGTCGACGGTTTCCTGCACTTGCTGCTTGGTAAAGCAGAACGCTACGCAAGACGCCGGACGGAAATGCGCCAGGACCTTGGTCACCGCGTCCATGCGCTCTTCCGGGGAAATCTCGTAGAAACGCTGCTCGATCTGGTCGTCCGAGTGGAACGCTTCGGCCTTGACCTGCTGCGGCGCGCGCATGAATTTCGAGGCCAACTGCTTGATGCTCACCGGGTAGGTGGCCGAGAACAGCAGGGTCTGGCGGCGGGCCGGGGTCTTGCTGATGATGTCTTCGATGGCGTCGTAGAAGCCCATGTCGAGCATGCGGTCGGCTTCATCGAGGATCAGCGTGTTCAAGCCGTCCAGCACCAGCGAACCCTTGCGCAGGTGCTGCTGGATGCGGCCCGGGGTGCCGACGATGACGTGTGCGCCGTGCTCCAGGGAAGCGATCTGTGGGCCGAGGGACACGCCGCCGCACAGGGTCAGCACCTTGATGTTGTCTTCGGCGCGGGCCAGGCGACGGATTTCCTTGGCAACCTGGTCAGCCAGTTCGCGGGTCGGGCACATCACCAGGGCCTGGCAGCCGAAGTAGCGTGGGTTGATCGGGTTCAGCAGGCCGATGCCGAAGGCCGCGGTCTTGCCGCTGCCGGTCTTGGCCTGGGCGATCAGGTCCAGCCCTTTGAGGATCACCGGCAAGCTTTGCGCCTGGATCTGCGTCATCTCGACATAACCCAGAGAGTCGAGGTTAGCCAGCATGGCGGCGGAGAGCGGCAAAGTATTAAAAGCGGTGGCGATGGTAGTCACGGGACTGGCTCTGCAAAACAAAATGTCGCGCAGTGTACCAGTCCCGAAGGATTTTCCCTGCAAGTTCTAGACGAGAAGCCTGTTAATGCTCGATGTCGTGCTCGCGGCTGACCACGCGTTTGCCGTCTTTTGGCGACAGTTGCAGGAAGATCGCCGCCGCCAGCATCGCCATGATGCCCACGGTGACGAAGGTCAGCTGGAACGCGCCGAGCACGGTGTCGACCCCGTCGTTGCCCACTTCTGCGGTGAAACCACCCAGCAGCGCACCGGCGCAGGCCACCCCGAGGCTCAGGGACAACTGCGCCACCACCGACAGCAAACTGTTGCCGCTGCTGGCCTGGGCGTCGTCGAGGTCGATCAGGGTCACGGTGTTCATCGCGGTGAATTGCAGCGAGTTGATCGCCCCGAGGATCGCCAGCATGCTCAGCAGCAGCGGGTAGGGCGTGTGTTCGCTGACCAGGCCCATGCTTGCCAGCATGATGCCCAGCGCCAGGGTGTTGCCGGTCAGCACCACGCGGTAGCCCAGGCGCTCGATCAGTGGCCGGGCGATGGACTTGGCAAACATCGCCGCCGCCGCCAGGGGCAGCATGCTCATCCCGGCTTCGGACGGTGAGTAACCCAACGCCACCTGCAACAGCAGCGGCACCAGGAATGGCAACGCACCGCTGCCTAGGCGGGCGAACAGGTTGCCGAGGATGCCCACGGCGAAGGTCCGGGTCTTGAACAGCACTGGGGAAAACAGTGGATTGTCGATATGCCCGGCCCGCAGCCAATAGGCCGCCAGGCACGCGAGGCCGCCGAACAGCAGCAACATCACCCGCAGGTGCGGCAGGTGCAATTCGCCGAGGCCTTCCATGGCGATGGTGATCAGCACCATCGCCGCGCCGAACAGCAGGAAACCCACGCCGTCGAACCGCGTGCGTTCGCTGCCGCGCAGGTCGGGAATGAATTTCCACACGGCGTAGCAGCCGATGATGCCCACCGGCAGGTTGATCAGGAAGATCCAGTGCCAGGTCAGGTATTGCACCATCCAGCCGCCCATGGTCGGGCCGAGCAACGGGCCGAGCAGCCCGGGAATGGTGATGAAGCCCATGATCCGCACCAGCTCCGAACGCGGGTAGGCGCGCAGCACCACCAGCCTGCCCACCGGCAACATCAAGGCACCACCGAGGCCCTGGATCACCCGCGCGCCCACCAGCATGGTCAGCGTGCTGGAGAGTGCGCAAAGCAACGAACCGATGCTGAACAGCATGATCGCGCCGAAGAAAATCTTCTTGGTGCCGAAGCGGTCGGCCACCCAACCCGAGGCGGGAATCAGCAAGGCCACCGTGAGCATGTAGGCGATCACTACGCCTTGCATGCGCAAGGGGTTCTCCGCCAGGTCCCGGGCCATGGCCGGCAAGGCGGTGTTGAGAATCGTCCCATCCAGCGACTGCATGAAGAAGGCAATCGCTACCACCCAGGGTAGCCAGCGGGCGGTCTTGGCATCGAGAGGGGCGCGATTCGGCATGAGTTACCTTTTTTGTTAGCAGCCTATGTGTTGGCGATTATGCGCTATCGGCAGCTCCTTTTCCCACTGGCGCTTCGTCTATATCTGACAACGCCACGTGCTTGCCCACCAGGAAATCGAGCAGCGCACGGTGCACTGCCAGTGCCGCCTCGCGGGATTCCAGATCGAGCAAATGGCCGGTGTGTTCGGCGGTGGCGAAGCTGCTGCGCCCCACGTATTTTTTGAACAGTTGGGCTTCGTCTGCCGGGGTGTACTCGTCCAGGACGCCGTTGAGGAAGTGCACGGGGGTCTCGATCCGGGTCAATTGCGGCAGGTAGTTGCCGTCACCCAGCGCCAGCACCTGATGGATATGGAAGCGCGCCTGGCGATACTCGGTGGTGGCCATGGTAGAGAGGTGCCGGTGGTTGTTGCGCTTGAGCCGCGGCGACAGATATTTGCCCACGGTTTCATTCAGTAGATGGCCGACGGCGGACTTGTCATCGGCCTCGATCAGCACCCGCACCCGCTCTACGTATTCGAGCATCGCCTGGTTGAGGTTGGGCGCCAGTGCCATCACCACCGAGCTTTCAATGGACGGCGGGTTATGGGCCAGGGTCAGCAGCGTGGAAATCCCGCCCCACGAGGCAGACACCAGGTGGTTGACCTGAAAGCGCTCTACCAGTGCCCGCAGGATCTGCACTTCATCGTCCTTGGTCACAAGGTCGAGGTCGGTGTTGTGCGGGCGCGAATAGCCGGAGAACGGCAAGTCGAACATCAGCACATTGAAGTGCTCGGACAGGCACTTGCTGGTGCGGGCAAACGAGCGGGTGGTGGACAGCGCGCCATTGACCAACAGCACGGTTTTTTTCTCTGGGTTGTTACCAAGTTGCTCTACGTGAACGTTGTAGTGCTTGAACAGCTTCTCAATGACAAAACTTCCATGGTTCATGTCAACGCTCCAGCTTGCCCTATCCCGGGCAAGGTCGTGCATCACTTGCGTACAAGTGGGTTGAGGACGGCGGGGTGTTGTTTGAGTTTTTTTACCGCGCGGACGTGGCTAGGTGCCACCAACCTTTATAACGAGGTTTCTCGCGAGCGACAACTGGCCGGACGGCCAGGTGTCTGGAGTGGGTTTTTGAGGCTGAAGCGAATCTAGATGTGGAACGCAATCAAATGTGGGAGCGGGCTTGCCTGCGATAGCGCAGTGTCATTTAGCACATCTGGTACTGATACACCGTTATCGCGGGCAAGCCCGCTCCCACATGGGTTTTGCGTTGTTTACAAGGTCAGGGTCAGCCGTTTTACCAATGCGCCCGGTAATAGGTTGGACGAGGTGTTGCGCTGGCTGTACGTACTCGCCGACAGCAGCAATTCCCGATCAGCGGTCAACGCTTCCAGTTGCGAGCCCAGCAGGCTGTACACGCTGTCATCAAAACGCATGGTGCTGACCGGCGCCTTGATCTCGCCGTTTTCGACCCAGAACGTGGCGAAGCGGGTCATGCCGGTCAGGCGCGCGGCGGGCTGGTCGGAGTAGTTCAGGTACCACAGGTTGCTGATGTACAAGCCGGTGCCCAATTGCTTGAGGATATCGGCCTGGGCCAGGCTGCCCGCCGCCATCTGCAACGCGCTGGGGGACTCATCGCTGCTGGCGCCGTTGGTGCTCAGGCCGTACTCGGCGGCGCTGCGGGAGTTCACCAGTTGGCCTTCGGCCTTGCCGCCGCTGATCAGCTTCACGTCGCTGCGTGGATAGCCATCGCGGGAAAACGCCGAACTCAGGGAGCCACTGACCTGTTCGTCCACGGCCACCAGCGGGCTCAAGGCTTGATCGCCGGCATACAGGCGCTGCAACGGGCTGCCCTTGCTGGCGATGGCTTGGGCGGAGAAACCGCCCCAGGTCAGCATGCTGATGATTTCTTCCATGGCCGCCGGGGCCAGGTAGGCGCGGTATTGCCCCGGTGCCAGTGGGTGCAGCGGGCGACCGAGGAACTCCAGTTGCTCGCGGGCCTGCTGGAAGCGTTGGGCGAAGGCCGCGCTGTCCCAATCGTTACCGGCGTAGCTGGCTTTCACCGCTTCACCGTTCGTGTGGAACAGGCTGAAGTCGAAGTTGAAACTGTTGGCCTGGTGCCAGCCGAAAGCGCCTGATGAACTGGCAAAGCCACGGCTGATAGGGCCGGCGGCGTAAAAGCCAACCATGTCCACGCCTTCAGCCGCCAGGCTGATTGCTTCCAGTACCTGAGCCAGGTCCGGCAGTGGTCGGTCTTGCTGATCCTTGTTCTGCCAGGCGTTGTGATTGAGCAGCAGGTACGGGTCCTGCGGCAACAACGGCAGGGTCTCGCGCAGTTGTTGCAGGCCGTCGGCCAGGCGCTGGCGGTCCAGCTCAGGCTCGCCTGCCAGGGTGATGCCGAGGTCGGCGTGGCGCCCGTCATCGATCAGCTTCAGGTTCAGGCTGGCCTGTTGCACCTGGCCGGCCTGGCGCACTTTGCCGTGGTTGAAGCGCACGAACTCGGAAGACTCGTCGGCGTAGCCGAGGTGGAATTGTTCGCTGTCGGTGATGGCCTGTTTGAGCCAGTCCACCAGGGTTTTGAAATTGTTCATCAGGCGTCTCCCCCGAATACATCCACGTTGCTGAACACACAGGCCGGCGACGCATGGCCGACGCGGATCACCTGGTTGGGTTCGCCCTTGCCGCAGTTCGGCGTGCCCAGCACCTTGAAGGTACTGGCGTCGCCAACGGCGCTGAGGTTGCGCCAGAACTGTGCGGAGATCGCCCGGTAGTTGGGGTTCTTCACCACGCCTTTGAGTTCGCCGTTTTCAATCAACTGGCCCCACTCGCAGCCGAACTGGAATTTGTTGCGCGCGTCGTCAATCGACCACGAACGGTTGGTGGACATCAGGATGCCGTTCTCGATACCGCCAATCAGTTGCGCCATGTTCTGGTCGCCGGCCTCGATGTTCAGGTTGGCCATGCGGTCGATGGGCGCGCGGTTCCAGCTGCAAGCGCGGCTGTTGGCGACGCCGCCCAGGCCGGAGCGGTATTGCGACAACGCACCGCCCAATGGCTTGAGCAGCAGGCCTTCGCGGATCAGGAATTGTTTGCTGGCGCGGGTGCCGTCGTCGTCGTGCCCGTAGCTGGCGAGTTGCTCGGGAATGTCCGGGTCGAAGGTCACGTTGAGCAGGTTGGAGCCGTATTGCAGGTGGCCGAAGTCGCTGGCCTTGACGAAGCTGGTGCCGGCGTAATTGCGTTCATCACCGAGGATGCGGTCCAGTTCCAGCGGATGGCCAATGGATTCGTGGATCTGCAGGATCATCTGGTCAGGCATCAGCAGCAGGTCACGCGGCCCTTGCGGCGTATTCGGTGCCAGTAACAGTTGCAGCGCTTGATCGGCAATCTGCGGTGCGGCGCCTACCAGGCCAAAGCGGCTGATCACGTCAAACCCGCCTTGCTGGCCAAAGTTGGTGCCGCCCAGGGTGCGGGTCTGGCTGTCGTTGCCGTCGTAGGCCGTGACGTTCACGCCCGGGAACACAAAGCGCTGGGCCTGGCGCAGCTCGGCACCGGCGCTGTTGAGGTAGATCTGTTCGACGTGGGTGGTGCCCAGGCTGACTTCCCAGTTCACCAGGCGCTCGTCCTTGGGCACGGCGGCCGATTCGGCGCCCAGCAGTTGGTAGCAGTCGCTCAGGGACGGGAAGGGTTGGTCGAGGTTCGGCGACAGGTAATCGGCGATGTCGCTGGACACCGGCTGGTCACGCAGGTCGAGCAGGGCGTGGGGCTTGATCAACCGGGCTTGCTGTTCGGCTCGCTCAAGGGCGGCTTGCAGGCCGGGCAGGGAAATGTCGTGGGTGGCGGCGTAGGCTTCGACGCCGTTGAGGCGCACGGTGAGCATCGCGCCTTCGTCCTGGCTCAGGTGCGGCGGCTCGGCGACGTTCTTGCGTACCGACAGGTACCGGCCGGACTCGCGGACGTAGCGCAGGGAGAAGAATTCGGCAGTGGTGCGCAGGGCACTGAACTGCTTTTTGAGTGTGGCGTGGTGGTCGAACATGGGGCCTTCCTTGTGGGCGGCTCGGCGCGGGCAGGCAAACAGAGTAGGCCCGGGGCGGGGAGCTGATCAAGGAAAGGTGATTACCTGTGGCGAGGGAGCTTGCTCCCGCTGGGCTGCGTAGCAGCCCCAAAATCTTGGGAGCGCTTCGCACTCCAGCGGGAGCAAGCTCCCTCGCCACAGTGTTATCAGTTACTGCGCAGTCGGACCCACTTCACGCATCGGCTTGCCACGCACCGGCGCATCGCCGGCTACGTAGTAATCCGCAGTGCTGCGCGGCAGTGGCTTACGACCACGGATCTTGTCGGCGATTTTCTCGGCGATCATGATCGTCGGCGCGTTCAGGTTACCGGTAGTGATGATCGGCATGATCGACGCATCCACCACACGCAGACCCTGCATGCCATGCACACGGCCTTCAGCGTCAACCACGGCCATCTCGTCGGTGCCCATCTTGCACGAGCAGGACGGGTGGAACGCGGTCTCGGCGTGCTCACGGATAAATTTATCCAGTTGCTCGTCGGTCTGTACGTCGATGCCCGGGCTGATTTCGCGGCCACGGTACTGGTCGAGTGCCGGCTGTTGCATGATTTCACGGGTCAGGCGGATGCCGTCGCGGAATTCCTGCCAGTCCTGCTCGGTGGCCATGTAGTTGAAGAGGATGCTCGGGTAGTCCCGCGGGTTCTTCGACTTCAGCTGGATACGGCCACGGCTCGGCGAACGCATGGAGCCCATGTGCGCCTGGAAACCGTGCTCTTTCACACCGTTGCTGCCGTTGTAGTTAATCGCTACCGGCAGGAAGTGGTACTGGATGTTCGGCCAATCGAATTCTTCACGGGTACGGATGAAACCGCCCGCTTCGAACTGGTTGCTGGCGCCGATCCCGGTACCGTTGAACAGCCACTCGGCACCGATAGCCGGCTGGTTGTACCAGAGCAACGACGGGTACAGCGAGACCGGTTGGGTGCAGGCGTATTGCAGGTACAGCTCAAGGTGGTCCTGCAGGTTTTCGCCGACGCCAGGCAGGTCGTGGACCACCGGGATGTCGAGGCTTTCCAGCAGTTTCGCCGGGCCAACGCCGGAGCGTTGCAGCAGTTGCGGCGAAGCGATTGCGCCGCTGCACACCAGGACTTCCTTGCGGGCGCGGGCTTCAACGCGTTCTTCGGCAGCACCGATCAGGTAGCGAACGCCAACGGCACGCTTGCCTTCGAACAGTACTTTGTCGGTCAGTGCGTGGGTGACGATGGTCAGCGTCGAGCGCTTCTTGGCCGTGTCCAGGTAACCGCGAGCGGTGCTGGCGCGACGGCCGTTCGGCGTCACGGTACGGTCCATCGGGCCGAAGCCTTCCTGCTGGTAGCCGTTCAAGTCTTCTGTGCGCGGGTAACCGGCCTGTACGCCTGCTTCAACCATCGCATGGAACAGCGGGTTGTTGCCGGCTTTTGGCGTGGTCACGCTGACCGGGCCTTCGCCACCGTGGTAGTCGTTCGGGCCGATGTCGCGGGTTTCGGCTTTACGGAAATACGGCAGGCAGTCCAGGTAGGTCCAGTCTTCCAGGCCTGGCAGTTTCGACCAGTTGTCGTAGTCCATCGCGTTGCCGCGGATATAGCACATGCCGTTGATCAGCGAGGAGCCGCCGAGGCCCTTGCCGCGACCGCATTCCATCCGGCGGCCGTCCATGTGTGGCTCTGGGTCGGTTTCGTAGGCCCAGTTATAGCGACGGCCTTGCAGCGGGAACGCCAGGGCGGCTGGCATCTGGGTACGGAAATCGAAACGGTAGTCCGGGCCGCCGGCTTCCAGCAGCAGGACGGTGACGCCTTCGTCTTCGGTCAGACGGGTCGCCAGGGTATTACCGGCGGAGCCGGCACCCACAATGATGTAGTCGTATTCTTGGGACATTAAATGCACCCTCATTTAGATATGGTCAGGTCAGGCGAGTGCGTCGCACTCGATCGCCGGCAAGCCGGCTCCTACAGGTCATGCGCAGTCCTTGTAGGAGCCCGCTTGCGGGCGATTGGCGGTATCAGCCTTAGAACACCGAGGCGTAGTCGCCCAGCTCAACCTGTACCGATTTGATGCGAGTGAAGTTGTTCAGCGAGCTGATGCCGTTCTCACGGCCCACACCCGACTGCTTGTAGCCGCCAACCGGCATCTTCGCGTCGGACTCGCCCCAGGCGTTGATCCAGCAGATACCGGCTTCCAACTGATGAATCACGCGGTGAGCGCGGTTCAGGTCCTTGGTCACCAGGCCAGCAGCCAGGCCGAAGTCGGTGTCGTTGGCGCGGCGGATCACTTCTTCTTCGGTGTCGTAGGTGAGGATGCTCATCACAGGGCCGAAGATTTCTTCACGGACGATGGTCATGTCGTCGGTGCAGTCGGTGAACACGGTCGGCGCAACGTAAGCACCCTTGGCGTATTCGCCGTCGGTCAGACGGTCGCCGCCGCACAGCAGGCGGGCGCCTTCTTCCTTGCCCTTGGCGATGTAGCCGAGCACGCTTTCCATGTGGGCGAAGCTGACCAGCGGGCCGAAGTTGGTGTTTTCATCTTCCGGGTTGCCGACGCGGATGCGCGCAACGCGCTCGGCGATCTTGGCTTCGAACGCGCCTTTGAGGGCGGTCGGAACGAACACGCGCGTGCCGTTGGTGCAGACCTGGCCCGAGCTGTAGAAGTTGGCCATCATCGCGATGTCGGCGGCGCGATCGAGGTCGGCGTCGTCGAAAATGATCAGCGGGGACTTGCCGCCCAGTTCCATGGTGACTTCTTTGAGCGAAGAGCTCGAAGCGCTGGCCATGACTTTCTTGCCGGTGTCGGTGCCGCCGGTGAAGGAGACTTTCTCGATGCGCGGGTGCTCGGTCAGCCAGGTGCCGACTTCACGGCCGCTGCCGGTCAGGACGTTGAACACGCCATCCGGAACGCCGGCGGCGGTGTAGATTTCAGCCAGTTTCAGGGTGGTCAGCGAGGTGACTTCACTTGGCTTGAAGATCATCGCATTACCCGCGGCCAGGGCCGGTGCGGATTTCCACAGGGCGATCTGGATCGGGTAGTTCCACGCACCGATACCGGCGACGACGCCCAGCGGCTCGCGACGGGTGTAGACGAACGAAGTCGTGCGCAGTGGGATCTGCTCGCCTTCGATGGCGGGCACCAGGCCTGCGTAGTATTCCAGCACGTCGGCGCCGGTGACGATGTCGACGTATTGGGTTTCGGAGTACGGCTTGCCGGTGTCCAGGGTTTCCAGGGCGGCCAGTTCGTCGTTGCGCTCACGCAGGATTTCAACGGCGCGACGCAGGATGCGCGAACGCTCCATGGCGGTCATGGCGGCCCAGATTTTCTGGCCCTTTTCAGCGCTGACCACAGCGCGCTCAACGTCTTCTTTAGTGGCGCGTTGCACGTTGGCGAGAACTTCACCGTTAGCCGGGTTGATGGCTTCGAAAGTGGCATCGCTGCCAGCGTCGGAGTAGCCGCCGTCAATGTAGAGTTTTTGCAGTTCGAAACGGGCCATAAAGTCCTCGCAAGTGCATAAGTGGTTGGCGTTAACCGCCGAAGGTGGGCCATAAGGTTCTGGCAACACCGGCCGGCAGCCGTTCAGGGGTTGAGCGTTTATGTGTGCTCTAACTCACCTGCTTGGCCAATTGGAAATCCATGTATTCGTAAGCGATCCGTTGCGCCTGCTCCGTGTCGAAAGCGTCTCCCGACAGGGCGCCGCGCAACCACAAACCGTCGATCAGGGCCGCCAGGCCTCGGGCTGCGCTGCGTGCCTCGGACAACGGCAACGCTCGGCGGAACTGGCAGCACAGGTTGGAATACAGACGGTGATCGTTGATCCGCTGCAGCCTGTGCAATGACGGGTGGTGCATGCTGGTGGCCCAGAAGGCCAGCCAGGTTTTCATAGCCGGGCCGTTGACCTGGCTGGCGTCGAAGTTGCCTTCGATGATCACCTGAAGATGAGCCCGCGGGCTGTCATCTTTCAGCGCCAACCGGCGCTCGGTGACGTTCTCGATCAGGACGTTCATCAGGTACCGCATCGTGGCGGCGATCAGGCCATTCTTGTCCTGAAAATAGTGACTGATGATGCCATTCGAGACACCGGCCAGACGGGCGATCAGCGCAATGCTGGCATCCCCCATTCCGACCTGATCGACCGCAGTCAATGTGGCTTCGATCAACTGCTGGCGGCGTATGGGTTGCATACCGACCTTGGGCATCGTGCACCTCTCCTTAGGCCTGCCAACGGGCGATAAACGTCCGTCGGCTTGTGGGCCAGTCTATTTTGTTTTGATTGAACGTTCAATCAACAAAGAATAAGATCTGCGACAAATGGTCGCTGCCTACAGGTATTTCCTACGTGTATGTGGCGCCACCTGACATCGGGAAAACCCATGAAACAGCCCGGCACAGCGGTTCGCCGTGGGTTCATGGTTTTTCGGGGTGTCTTTATACACCCGTCCGTCGACTGCCGAAAAATCGATGGCTCGGGTCATGCGTTGCCTTGTGTTTCTCTGCACTGCCCGGAGCATCTGTGCCATGAGTTCTGCCTCTCTTATAAAGACCCCGCCAGAAAAGGTGCGGGTCAACGGTTGGGTGTTCTACACCTCCACCGCGCTGATTCTGTTGTTGACCGCGATTCTGATCATCGCCCCGCAGGAAGCCGGCAGGATGCTCGGTGTAGCCCAAGCCTGGTTGTCGAAAAGCTTTGGCTGGTACTACATGGTCGTGATCGCCGCCTACCTGGTGTTTGTGGTGGGCCTGGCGTTTTCGTCCTACGGTAAATTGAAACTGGGCAGCAAGGACGACACCCCGGACTTCAGCTACGGCGCATGGGCCGGCATGCTCTTCTCGTCGGGCATCGGCATCTCGCTGCTGTACTTCGGCGCGTCCGAGCCGCTGGACCACTACTTCAACCCGCCGGAAGGCGCGTCGGCCACCGGCGAAGCCGCGCGCCAGGCGCTGCAGCTGACGTTCCTGCACTGGGGCCTGCACGGCTGGGCGATCTACGCTCTGGTGGGCCTGGCCGTGGCGTACTTTGCCTACCGTCATAACCAGCCGCTGGCCTTGCGCTCGGCGCTGTACCCGCTGGTGGGCGAGCGTTGGGTGAAAGGCGCAGCCGGTCACGCAGTGGACGGCTTCGGCATGTTCGTGACCCTGCTGGGCCTGGTGACAAACCTGGGGATTGGTTCGATGCAGGTGTCGTCCGGGTTGGAAAACCTGTTCGGCATGCAGCACAGCAACACCAACCTGCTGATTGTGATCATCGTGATGAGCACCGTGGCGACCATCGCTGCCGTGTCGGGTGTGGAAAACGGGATTCGCCGCCTGTCCAACCTGAACATCGTGCTGTTCAGCGGCCTGCTGATTTTCGTGCTGCTGTTTGGCCCGACCCTGCACTTGCTCAACGGCTTCGTGCAGAACATCGGCGACTACATGAACGGCATCGTGCTGAAAACCTTCGACCTGTATGTGTACGAAGGCGACGCCGACAAGACCGAGCGCTGGATGGGCCTGTGGACTCTGTTCTACTGGGCCTGGTGGATTTCCTGGGCGCCATTCGTGGGCATGTTCATCGCGCGTATTTCCCGTGGTCGCACGGTGCGTGAACTGGTGGCCGGCGTGCTGCTGATTCCGCTGGGCTTCACCCTGGCGTGGCTGTCGATCTTCGGCAACTCGGCCCTGGACCTGGTGGTCAACCATGGTGCGGTGGAGTTGGGCAAGACGGCACTGGAACAGCCGTCCATGGCGATCTACCAACTGCTGGAGCATTACCCGGCGTCGAAGATCGTGATCGGTGTGTCGATCTTTGTGGGCTTCGTGCTGTTCCTGACCCCGGCGGATTCCGGCGCGGTGATGATGGCGAACCTTTCCTGCAAGGGCGGCAACGTTGACGAAGATGCGCCGCACTGGCTGCGGATTTTCTGGTCCGCCGTGATCACCCTGGTGACCATCGGCCTGTTGTTCGCCGGTAACTTTGAAGCCATGCAAACCATGGTGGTGCTGGCGGGCCTGCCGTTCTCGGTGGTGCTGATTTTCTTCATGTTCGGCCTGCACAAGGCGATGCGCCAGGACGTGGCCATCGAGCTGGAACAGGCGCAACTGGCCGAACGAGGCCGTCGTGGTTTCAGCGAGCGCCTGACCGCCCTGGACCTGCAACCGAGCCAGGGTACCGTGCAGCGCTTTATGGACAAGCACGTCACGCCGGCGCTGGAAGAAGCGGCGACTGCGTTGCGTGATCAGGGGCTGGAAGTGCAAACCTTGCTGGGCAAATCCAAGCGCTGCATTGGTGTGCGCATCGAGATGGAAGAGGGGAATCCGTTTGTCTACGAGGTGAGCCTGGATGCTTATTCGTCGGCACCGAACGATTTGCCCGAAGAAGAGCGCACGCGTTACTACCGCGCCGAGGTTTACCTGCACAACGGGCCTCAGGAATACGACCTGATGGGCTTCACCCAGGAGCAGATCACCCGGGACGTGCTCGATCAGTTTGAAAGCCATCGGCAGCTCCTTGGCCGTGTCTATAGCTGAGTGTTGAAAGGAGCGGTGCCTTCACTGGCGCCGCTGTTCCAGGGTTGGAATGGGGTCAAATGTGGGAGCTGGCTTGCCTGCGATTGCAGTGGTGAATTCACTGCAGCTATCGCAGGCAAGCCAGCTCCCACATTGACCCCGTTCCTTCAGGAGGATTTACCCCAGGTTTTTGCCCAAGAGAGCGTGGTAGAGCTCGCTGTCACCCAGGATCCCCACCACCTTGTTGTTGTCCTGCAGCACCAGCTTGTTCCCGGTCTGATAGCGAATCTGCAACGCTTCACGCATCCCGATATTGGAATCCACCAACGTCGGCATCCGGCCCAAACCTTCCACCGATTGCCCCGGTGCCCAGTTCTGCAAGTTCAGCACTGCGCCGTTCTGTCGCGCGCCCTTGATGGTGTTGCCTTCTGCAAGGTCCAGCCACGAGTCGCCACCCGGGTCCAGGCTGATGGAACCGTTGACGTGGGTGCAGTTGTCTACCGTGCGCATCAGGCTGCGGCCACACAACACATTCAGCGGATTGGTGTGGGCCACGAAGGTCCGCACATAGTCGTCCGCCGGGTTCAGCACGATCTCTTCCGGCACGCTGTACTGGATGATCCGGCCGTCTTTCATGATCGCGATGCGGCTACCGAGTTTCAGCGCCTCATCCAGGTCGTGGCTCACAAATACGATGGTCTTGCTCAGCTTGCGTTGCAGTTCCAGCAACTCATCCTGCAAGCCCTGGCGGATCAGCGGGTCGAGTGCGGAGAAGGGTTCGTCCATCAGCAGGATATCGGCGTCCATCGCCAAGGCGCGGGCCAGGCCGACGCGCTGCTGCATGCCGCCGGAAAGCTCGTCGGGCTTCTTGTTGCGCCACTGCGACAGGCCCACCAGTTCCAGCTTGTCGTCCACCAGCTTGCGCCGTTCTTTTTCCGGACGACCCTGCATCTCCAGGCCGAAGCTGATGTTTTCGCGCACCGTCAGCCAGGGCATCAGGGCGAACTTCTGGAACACCATGGCGATGCGCTGGGTGCGCATCATTTTCAGCTCGGCGGGGGTGCAGGAAGCAATGTCGATCTGCCGACCTTCATGCTCCACAAACAGCTTGCCGCGGCTGACGGTGTTCAAGCCGTTGATGCAGCGCAGCAAGCTCGACTTGCCCGAGCCGGACAGGCCCATCAGCACGCAGATCTCGCCTTTCTCCACATCCAGGCTGGCGTTTTCAACGCCGACGATCTGCCCGGTCTTTTTCAGGATCTCGTTGCGCGTCATGCCCTGGTCCAGCAGCTTGAGCGCCTCGCGAGGGTCCTTGGAGAAGATCACATCGACATTTTCGAATCGGATAATGCTCATGCATCACCCCCTACTTTGGCGTCGGGTTGTTTGCAGATGCGGTCGAGCATGATGGCCAGCAATACGATCGCCAGGCCCGCTTCAAAGCCCAGGGCGATGTCGGCGGTGTTCAGCGCGTTGACCACCGGTTTGCCGAGGCCGTCGGCGCCCACCAGGGCCGCGATCACCACCATCGACAACGACAGCATGATGCATTGGGTAATGCCGGCGGCGATGCTCGGCATGGCGTGGGGCAGTTCAATCCGCGAGAGCAACTGACGGCGCGAGCAGCCAAAGGCCTTGCCGGCGTCCATCAACTCTTGCGGCACATCACGGATACCCAGGTAAGTCAGACGGATAGGCGCGGCAATCGCAAACACCACCGTGGAAATCAGCCCGGGCACCACACCCAGCCCGAAGAGGGTCAGGGTAGGGATGAGGTAGACGAAGGTCGGTACGGTCTGCATCAGATCGAGCACCGGCCGCATCAGGGTGTAGAACATCGGTTTGTGCGCGGCAACAATGCCCAGCGGCACACCGATCACCACGCAGACCAGGGTGGCGAACAGCACCTGCGCCAGGGTCTCCATGGTTTCCTGCCAGTACCCCAGGTTCAGGATCAGCAGGAAGGAGGCGATGACAAAAACGGTCAGGCCCCATTTGCGTTGAATGAAATGAGCGAGCAGCGCAATCAGACCGATCAATGCCAGCGGATTGAACCAGGTCAGCGCGAACGTCACGCCGTGGATCATCGTTTCCAGGGTCGATGCGATTGCGTCGAAGTAGCTGGCCCCGTGTTGGGTCAACCATTCAACGAAGGCAGCGATGTACTGGCCTAGCGGGATTTTATGTTCAGTCAGCATGGTAGTGAATGTCCACATGCGAAGAGGAAAAACATCCCGGGCCAGCGTACCGGCCCGGGGTCAGCGGTTTACTTGGCGAGGTAAGCTTTGACGGCCTCCAGTCCTGGTTTGCCATCGACAGTGGTCACACCGGCCAGCCAGGTGTCGAGCACTTGCGGGTTCTTCTTCAGCCACGCCTTGGCGGCTGCGTCAGGCTTCATCTTGTCGTCCAGGACGTTACCCATCAGGGTGCTTTCCATGTTCAGGGTGAACGACAGGTTTTTCAGCAACTGGCCCACGTTGCTGCATTCCTGGGTGTAGCCCTTGCGAACGTTGGTGTAGATGGTGGCCTGGCCGTAGTTGGGGCCGAATGAATCATCACCCCCGGTCAGGTACTTCATCTTGAAGCGGGTGTTCATCGGGTGCGGTTCCCAGCCGAGGAACACGATGGCCTGGTCGCGTTTGGTGGCGCGTTCCACCTGCGAGAGCATCCCGGCTTCGCTGGATTCGACCACTTTGAAGCCTGCGGTTTTCAGGCCGAAGGCGTCTTTGTCGATGAGGGTCTGGATGGTGCGGTTACCGTCGTTGCCCGGCTCGATCCCGTAGATCTTGCCGCCCAGTTCATCCTTGAATTTGACGATGTCGGCGAAGTCTTTCAGGCCCTTGTTGTACAGCGCTTCCGGTACGGCCAGGGTGTACTTGGCGTTTTCCAGGTTGGCGCGCACGGTTTCCACGGTGCCGGCATCACGGTACTGCTTGATGTCGTTTTCCATGGTCGGCATCCAGTTGCCGAGGAAGATGTCCATGTTCTTGCCGTCAGCCAGGGACTTGTAGGTCACCGGAACGGAAATCATCGTGGTGCGGGGTTTGTAGCCGAGGCCCTTGAGGACTTCGCTGGTGGTGGCGGTGGTGACGGTGATGTCGGTCCAGCCGACATCGGAGAAGTTGACGGTCTGGCATTGCGCCGGTTCTGCAGCGTGAGCCAGGGCTGGCAGACTCAGCATGGCGGCCAACAACAACGACGGGGAACCTTTCATGGGGGTGGACTCCTGGTGTTTTTCTGGCGGCGATCACACCGCGCTTATAGGTGTTGCGGTTGGGCGTGCGGCACAGCTCTGCCACGCAACTGTGCAAACGAGTCGAGACTGATCATGTACCAGTGAAAATCTGACGCCTACAGGGGGCGTCGTATCCAGTACAGGGATGGTCGTATCCAGTGTCGGTGACGTCGCTTACAGATTTTTTCCACGGCAAAACTGCACTTTTTACCGATCTGCACCGCAAAAAACGGCCAAAACGTCGCCTTCCACAACAGCGGCGCTGATGAGCATGGGTACGTCGGTGTGAGACGCCGTGAGCACCAGCAAAAGCTTGATGATGGCCGCATCTCGGCGGATTGCGACATGAGCGTAGCAGCTCCGTCACCAGGCGCTTTTTCACGCCTGGCCTGTGCTCATCGAGGAGTTTCACGGCAATGGCTATCAGCGTTTTCGACCTGTTCAAGATCGGCATTGGGCCTTCGAGTTCTCACACCGTCGGCCCCATGCGCGCTGCGGCGTTGTTCGTTCAAGGACTGCGTGAACGTGATGTATTGGAACAAGTCAGGCGCGTCGAAGTTCAGCTGTATGGCTCCTTGTCGGCCACCGGCATCGGGCATGGCAGCGATAACGCGGTGATCATGGGCCTGATGGGTGAGTGGCCGGACGCGATTGATCCGTCGCAAATCGGCATCCGCATCGAAACCCTGCGCGAGACCAATACGCTGCTGCTGGACGCACGTTTGCCGGTGCCTTTCATATGGGCGCGAGACATGCGCCTGATCGACGAGAACCTGCCCTTCCACCCCAATGCCATGACCCTGGTGGTGTTTGGTGATAACGGTGAGTTGCACCGCGACACCTACTACTCCGTAGGCGGTGGATTTGTAGTGGATGCAGCCCAGGCCGCCAGCGGTGTGGCAGACATGGACCGTACCGAGTTGCCCTATGACTTTTCCAGCGCGGTGGAATTGCTCCAGCTGTGCAAAACCCACAACCTGCGGGTCGCTGAACTGATGTTGGCGAATGAAAAAACCTGGCGCTCGGAAGACGAGATCCGCAGCGGCCTGATGAAGCTTTGGCGTGCCATGCAGGATTGTGTGGAGCAGGGCCTCAAGCACGAAGGCATTCTTCCCGGCGGGCTCAATGTACGGCGGCGTGCGGCCAAGTTGCACCGCAGCTTGCAGGAGTTGGGCAAGCCGAATGTGATCGGCTCAACCTTGAGCGCGATGGAGTGGGTCAACCTGTTTGCCCTGGCGGTGAATGAAGAAAACGCCGCCGGCGGGCGCATGGTCACGGCACCCACCAATGGCGCGGCGGGGATCATCCCGGCGGTGCTGCACTACTTTATGAAATTCAGCGAAGAGGTGACCGAGGCCAACGTGGTCGACTATTTCCTCGGCGCGGCGGCGGTGGGCATCCTGTGTAAAAAGAACGCGTCGATCTCGGGTGCCGAAGTCGGCTGCCAGGGTGAAGTCGGCTCGGCGTGCGCCATGGCGGCGGCGGGGCTGGCGGAGATCCTCGGTGCGACGCCGGAGCAGTTATGCAACGCGGCGGAGATTGGCCTGGAACACAACCTTGGCCTGACCTGCGACCCGGTAGGCGGGCTGGTGCAGGTGCCGTGCATCGAGCGCAATGCAATTGCCGCCGTGAAGGCGATCAACGCGGCGCAGATGGCGCTGCGGGGTGATGGCCAACACTTTATCTCGCTGGACCGGGTGATCCGCACCATGCGCGATACCGGGGCGGATATGCATGACAAGTACAAGGAAACGTCGCGGGGCGGGTTGGCGGTGAGTGCTGTCGAGTGTTGATCCAGCTTTTATGTGACGAGGGAGCTTGCTGTGGCGAGGGAGCTTGCTCCCGCTGGGCTGCGCAGCAGCCCCAAAATCTTGGGAGCGCTTCGCACTCCAGCGGGAGCAAGCTCCCTCGCCACAGAAGAACAGCCTGCTCATAAAGTGAACACCCGAACCAAAAGCGCCACCTTTTAGCGCGTCGCAATTAGATAAGTAGCTCCCGAACGATTTCCCCTCGTGACCACCTGTCACCCGTGCTTGTGGTGACAGACTTTTCCCACGTCGTTTCTCTCCCTTCCCACAAGTGCTACCGATCTGCTCACACCCCTTGAGCCTGCGTTCTCTCACGTCTTTTCCGGGTCATATCCCCCACTCCATGCGCGGGCTTATATAGACGCGTCATGAGGTCGTTTTCAGGAGTTATTGAATGCGCATTCAACTTTAGGCATGGCATTTGCTCTATCAATACAAAGCCTCTCGCCACAGGAGTTTCCTTAAGGTGATGAGCGCAATAACAAGAGCCTCGCCTGAGGCCATCACCCGCTTTGTGTGAGGAGATACCGCGATGACGTCGTTCAACTCAGGGGCTCAACCCCAGAACCGTGCGCCTCAATCCATCGGCTTTTTGCTGCTGGACAATTTCACGCTGATTTCCCTGGCCTCCGCAGTCGAACCGCTGCGTATGGCCAACCAACTTTCCGGCCGCGAGCTGTATCGCTGGACGACGTTGAGTGTCGACGGAAACCAGGTGTGGGCCAGCGACGGTCTGCAAATCACCCCCGATGCTTCCATGCACAAAGCCCCGGCCCTGGACACTGTGATTGTCTGCGGCGGCGTGGGCATCCAGCGCACCGTGACCCGTGAACATGTGTCGTGGCTGCAAAGCCAGGCGCGCCAGTCCCGTCGCCTCGGCGCGGTGTGCACCGGCAGTTGGGCCCTGGCTTGCGCCGGCCTGCTGGACGGCTTTGATTGCAGCGTGCACTGGGAATGCCTGGCGTCGATGCAGGAGGCTTTCCCCCGCGTGGCGATGAGCACACGCCTGTTCACCCTCGACCGCAACCGCTTCACCAGTTCGGGCGGCACCGCGCCGCTGGACATGATGCTGCACCTGATCAGCCGCGACCACGGCCGTGAATTGTCGGCGGCGATCTCCGAGATGTTTGTGTACGAGCGCATCCGCAACGAACAGGATCACCAGCGTGTGCCGCTCAAGCACATGCTCGGCACCAACCAGCCGAAACTGCAGGAAATCGTCGCGCTGATGGAGGCCAACCTGGAAGAGCCGATCGACCTTGATGAGCTGGCGGTGTACGTCGCGGTTTCCCGGCGTCAGCTGGAGCGGTTGTTCCAGAAATACCTGCACTGTTCGCCGTCGCGCTACTACCTCAAGTTGCGCTTGATTCGTGCGCGGCAGTTGCTCAAGCAAACGCCGATGTCGATCATCGAAGTGGCGTCGGTGTGCGGGTTTGTCTCCACGCCGCACTTCTCCAAGTGCTATCGCGAATACTTCGGCATTCCGCCGCGGGATGAGCGCGTGGGTTCCAACACCACGCAACAGGTTGCGATGATGCCGATTCCCCAGGCGCTGGTGTTGTCACCGTTGTCCGGGCCGTTGTCGGCGTTGAGCCAGGCGCGCAATGAGTCGACGTTTGCGAGTGTAAGGCTCTAACCCCAACTGGCTTTTGTGGCGAGGGAGCTTGCTCCCGTTGGACCGGGCTGGCGCTCCAGTGCGTAGCGCTCCCAGGATTTTGGGGCCGCTTCGCAGCCCAGCGGGAGCAAGCTCCCTCGCCACAAAGTAGGTCTGTCAGGCGCCAGAGTTCTGCCTGAACTGCACCAACGCCGGCAACAACTGCTTGTCGATCGCTTGCCTCACCGCCGGCAAAATCGTCGCGCTGCCGGTGTACATCTGCTCAACCATACCCTTGAGTGCCTTGGCCCGCGCCGCACTCAAACCGCGTACCGCGCATTCACAAGCCTGCTCGGCGGTCGCGCCGCTGGACACTTCGAAACCCAACGACCGCAGCTGGCCCAGCAGGTCATCCTGGTCAATCAAATCCGCGTGCATCATGACGTTTATCCTTGTTAGGGGAGCGGGGGATTGAGTTCGATTCTGGTAGGCCATCACCGAGTCGGCAAGGCCTGAATGCGCGAATGTCCGGGACACCTATGAACAGGTCGTTTTCGGGCCATTTATGAACGCGCGGAATGTGCACACTGGAACCCAGCAAGCAGCTTGAAGGTTTGGTCACCCTCGGGATGCACCGCTCACACAAAGCACTCTGCCCCGATCCTGTCACGGCTGGATCGGGGCTTTTTTTGGCTGGGATTTGTGGGGTTGCAACTGGCCTCATCGCAGGCAAGCCAGCTCCCACATTTTGATTTGTGAATACCTTCAAATGTGGGAGCTGGCTTGCCTGCGATGGCGGTCTACCTTTGCAACACTAATATCCGGGACAACAACTCATCCCGATCGATATAGCAGCCCTGGAAATGCCGCGCGCCGGACGCCGGATCAAACGCATTGCGCGCATGCAGCGTCCGGCGATTATCAAAGCACCACAGCTCGCCCGGATTCAGACGCTTGACCAACCGAAAACGCTCTTCCCGGGTCATCGCAATAAACCGGCGATAGGCGCGATACAGCAACGGCATCTGCGCGGCTGGCGCTTCAAACGGCCCGCGCAGAAAGTTGGCCATGCGAATCTCGGCGACTTCACCCAAGGTATCCAGCGCGATAATCGGCGCCAGCCGGCGATAGTCGCTGTGACGGTCCTTGTTGCGGAACTCTACCGGGATCTCGCACAGCGCGTGAAAGGCTTCGGGGTCTTCATCGCGCAAGGCTCGGGCAATGGCGAAACCGTCGACAAAAATACTCTCGCCACCGTCGGCGTCGTTCACCAGGCAGTGCAAGAATTGCAGCCCGGGTTGCAGCTCTCGCGTCGGCAAATCACTGTGCAGCGGCAGGTTGAATGCGGTGTAGGCGTTGCTGTCGGCATCGGCCTTGGATTGCACGTTGAACAGCACGCCGAAATTGCTCTCGCGGATGAACGAAATGCGCTTGGCGATCAGCGCCAGTGAGCCAGGTTCGGTGGGCACGCCGCGCACTTGGGTGAGGCCGCTGTCACGCAAAGCCAGCAGCCATTGCAGCAGGGCTTTCGGGTCTTCCATCAGCGCCGAGTAGTCGAATACGGGCAGCTCGAACGTACGGTCCCACAGCAGGGATTTCGGTTTGGCAGCCCGGCGTTCGGCGCGGGACTCATCGTCGTAGGCGTGCGCCCGCAACCACCCGGGATCGTATTGGCTGCGATGCCCGCCGCTCCATTCCACCGTCAGAAAACCCTGGTCGATACACGCACTGAGGGCCGTGAGGTTTTCGTCCACATCGACGATTTCCAGCACTTGTTCACGGGTCACGCTGTAGACGCAAACAGGGCACGGGCAGTTGTCCCGCAGCCACGGGTGATGGAACGGACTGACCCGCCCATCGGCCCATCGCACGCTGAGGTGATCGCCGTGCACCTGCACGTCGGCCAGGTCACTGATCAGCGGGTAAGTACGGAAGTCGGCAACAGCGGCGGCGGTTTGCATGGCGATTCCTTATTTTTGGGATGGCAGTCCAATCACGCGGCCGAGCAGGGCGGGCTTCGGCAGGTCGGTTTGTTCGGCGCTGATGCTTGCAAGTTTGCCCAGCACCGCGTCACTGAATGGCGCCGAGTGCGGGCCGGCGAGGTCGACGTGGAGCAGCATTTGCTCGTTGCCGGCCAACTCCTTCTCGTCGCCCACCCGATGCAGGCTGTGATAGAGGTGCAGGCGTTTGCGGTCGTGGGCGATGAGCTGGGTGTGCACCTCGACGTCGGCGCCCAGCTTCACTTCGTGCAAGTAGTTGAGGTGCAGTTCCAGGGTGAACAGCGAGTTACCGCTGGCTTCGCGGTTTTCGCTGTCCAGGCCCAGGGTGTCCATCAGCGCATCGGTGGCGTAGCTGAAGATCAGCAGGTAGAACGCATCGCGCAGGTGGCCGTTGTAGTCGACCCACTCGGGGAGGACTTTGGTGGTGTAGGTGGTGAGTGCGGGCATGTCATGGGTTCCGGGTATGTACTCGGTCAAATGTGGGAGCTGGCTTGCCTGCGATGACGGTGCAAGATTCGCCACCGCCATCGCAGGCAAGCCAGCTCCCACAGGAAATCAACAGCCGTTATTCGGCGAAAGTCATGCCGTGTTTTTCCTTGGTGGTCTTCACCGCCTCCAGCACCGCCAGCAGGCAATCATCACGATAGCGCTCCAGCGCCGAAATGCTGTGTTTGCCCAACTGATCGCTGGTGCCGTCCACCACATCGTCGATCAACTTGTCGGTCAATTCCGGTGCCGGCAAATAGGTCCACGGCAACTGCAAGGCCGGGCCGAACTGCGCCATGAAGTGCCGCATGCCGGCATCGCCGCCTGCCAGCGTATAGGTCAAGAACGTGCCCATGAATGACCAGCGCAGACCGGCGCCAAAGCGAATCGCATCGTCGATCTCGCCGGTGGTTGCCACCCCGTCGTTGACCAGGTGCAACGCCTCACGCCACAAGGCTTCCAGCAAGCGATCGGCGATAAAACCGGGCACCTCTTTGCGCACGTGCAAAGGGCGCATGCCGAGGGATTCGTACACCTTGATCGCCGCCTGAATGGCTTCGGGTGCAGTGTTTTTACCGCCTACCACTTCCACCAGCGGCAACAGGTAAACCGGGTTGAACGGGTGACCCACCACGCAGCGTTCCGGGTGCGTGGAGCCTTCATAAAACTCACTCGGCAACAGCCCCGACGTACTCGAACCAATCAACGCATTCGGCTTGGCTGCCGCGCTGATCTTACTGTGCAATTCCAGCTTCAACTCCAGGCGTTCCGGGGCGCTTTCCTGGATGAAGTCGGCGTCTTTCACGCACTCTTCAATTGTGGCCACAAAGCGCAGACGGTCTTGCGATGCGCCGGGTGCCAGGCCTTGTTTTTCCAGGGCGCCCCAGGCATTGGCGACACGTTTGCGCAGGGCCCCTTCGGCGCCGGGCGCCGGGTCCCAGGCCACCACATCCAGGCCGTGGGCCAGGGCGCGGGACACCCAGCCGCTGCCGATAACACCGCTGCCCAGCGCTGCGAAGGTTTTGATTTCAGTGATAAAGCTCATGGCAAATTCCTAAAGAGTTCGGTGATCAATGTGGGAGCTGGCTTGCCTGCGATAGCGGTGTGTCAGCAGCTGTATTCGGTGCAGGTGTGCCGCAATCGCGGGCAAGCCCGGCTCCCACAAGGTTCGGTGCTGTTCGGAACAGTCAGCCGCGTTTGGTCAAACCCATCTTCACGCGGCCTTCGGCAGGGGTCATGACCCGTGCACCGAGGCGGCTGAGGATTTCGCTGGCGCGTTCCACCAGTTGGCCGTTGGTGGCCAGTACGCCCTTGTCCAGCCACAGGTTGTCTTCCAGGCCGACCCGCACGTTGCCGCCCAGCAGCACCGCTTGCGCCGCCATTGGCATCTGCATGCGCCCAATCCCGAAGCCGGCCCACACCGCATCAGCCGGCAGGTTGTCGACCATGGCCTTCATGGTGGTGGTGTCGGCCGGCGCGCCCCATGGGATGCCCAGGCACAGCTGGAACAGCGGGTTGTCGAGCAAGCCTTCCTTGATCATCTGCTTGGCGAACCACAGGTGACCCGTGTCGAAAATTTCCAGCTCGGCTTTAACGCCCAGCTCCTGGATACGCTTGGCGCCCGCCCGCAGCTGGGCCGGGGTGGAGACGTAAATGGTGTCGCCATCGCCGAAGTTCAGGGTGCCGCAATCGAGGGTGCAGATTTCCGGCAACAGTTCTTCCACATGGGCCAGGCGGGTCAACGGGCCGACCAGATCGGTGTTGGGGCCGAACTCCATGGGGTTCTCGCCGCCACCGATTTCCAGGTCGCCACCCATGCCGGCGGTGAGGTTGACGATGATGTCGACGTCCGCCTCGCGGATGCGCTCCATCACTTCGCGGTACAGCGCCACGTCGCGGCTGAACTTGCCGGTTTGGGGGTCACGTACGTGGCAATGCACCACGGTGGCACCGGCCTTGGCTGCTTCCACCGCAGCGGCAGCGATTTGTTTGGGAGTGACCGGCACGTGAGGGCTTCTGGCGGTCGTGTCGCCAGCACCGGTGAGTGCGCAGGTGATGATGACGTCGTGGTTCATGAGGCAGGTTCCTTACAGGCGTGGTGATGCCGTTCGCAGCCGGGAGCGGCTGCGAAACGGTGATTCAGAAAAGGTTATTTGCTGGTCAATTGCAGGTTGGCGGCGGCCGGTTTGCCGTCAAAGGTGGTCACGCCTTCCAGCCAGCGCTGCTGGTCTTGCGGGTGATCCTTGAGCCATTGCTTGGCCGATTCGAGAGCGTCCTTGTGATCCAGCAGCGGCTGCATCATTCGGCTCTCGTCGGCGGCGGTGAAGGTCAGGTTGCTGAGCAGCTTGTGCACGTTGGGGCATTGCTCGGCGTAGGTCGGCGAAGTGACCGACCACACGGTGGCCATGCCTTCGTTCGGGCCCAGGGCGTCATCGCTGCCGGTGAGGTAAGTCATGGCCACATTGACGTTCATCGGGTGCGGCGCCCAGCCGAAGAACACCACGGCTTCCTTGCGGCGCACGGCGCGGTCGACGGCGGCGAGCATGCCGGCCTCGCTGGATTCCACCAGCTGGAATTTGCCGAGGCCAAATTGATTCTTGGCGATCATCGCCTTGATCTGGGTGTTGGCTCCCGAGCCCGGTTCGATGCCGTAGATCTTGCCACCCAGTTCCTTTTCAAACCTGGCGATGTCGGCGAAGGTTTTCAGGCCCTTGTCAGCCAGGTAAGTCGGCACCGCCAAGGTCGCGCGGGCGTCTTCCAGCGACGGCTTGTCGAGCACCTTGACCTGCTTGGCGTCGACAAACGGGGTGATGGTCTGGGTCATCAACGGGTTCCAGTAGCCCAGGAACAGGTCCAGGCGCTGGTCGCGGATCCCGGCAAAGATGATTTGCTGGGAGGCGCTGGTTTGTTTGGTCTTGTAGCCGAGGCCGTCGAGCAACACTTGAGTCATGGCGCTGGTCGCGATTACGTCGGTCCAGTTCACCACGCCCATGCGCACGTTCTGGCAAGAAGCCGCATCGGCTGCCATGACGTTAGTGCTCAAAATGGCGCTGGCGCTGAGTGCGAGCACGCAGCGGCTGATCAGTCGGTTCATGGTGGTTCCCTCGGCAGGTTGTTATTGTGGGTTCCGGCGTCTTTGTGCGCCGTGCAGCCAAGTTACGCAGCTTCAGAGGCGACAAAACGCACGGCGGCGACCAGCTCTTGCACTGCAGCGACCTGCCCCCTTGAATGACCGATTGAACTGGCGTATCACAGTGACCACGCTGTCCGTCCTACGAGAGCGCTCCATGTCCCAGGATTTCTACTTTCTGCTGATGCCGGGTTTCTCCGCCATTGGCTTTATCTCCGCGATCGAACCGCTGCGGGTTGCCAATCGCTTTCGTGGCGAACTGTACCGCTGGCACGTCTTGAGCGCCGACGGCGGCGCGGTGCTGGCGAGCAACGGCATGTCGGTCAACGCCGACGCCGCCCTGGAGCCATTGAAGAAGGGCGCGACCCTATTGGTGGTGGCCGGCTTCGAACCGCTAAAGTTCGCCACGCCGGCCCTGGAACACTGGCTGCGCCGCCTTGACCACGACGGGGTGACCCTGGGCGCCATCGACACCGGCGCCTGCGTGCTCGCCGAAGCGGGCCTGCTCGACGGCCACCGCCTGACCCTGCACTGGGAAGCCATCGACGCCTTCAAGGAATCTTATCCACAGCTGACGGTGACCCAGGAGCTGTTCGAGATCGATCGACGGCGCATCACCTCGGCGGGCGGCACCGCGTCCATCGACCTGATGCTCGACCTGATCAGCCAGGCCCATGGGCCGGAGTTGGCGATCCAGGTGTCCGAACAGTTTGTGCTCGGCCGCATCCGCCCGCGCAAAGACCACCAACGCATGCAGATCGCCACGCGCTACGGCATCAACAACAAGAAGCTGGTGCAGGTGATTGGCGAGATGGAGCAGCACACCGAACCGCCGCTGAGCACACTGGCACTGGCGGAGACGATCAAGGTGACGCGGCGGCAATTGGAGCGGCTGTTTCGGCTGCACCTGAACGACACACCGAGCAATTTCTACCTCGGCTTGCGGCTGGAGAAGGCGCGGCAATTGTTGCGCCAGAGCGACATGAGTGTGCTGGAGGTGAGCATCGCCTGCGGGTTTGAGTCGCCGTCGTATTTCACACGCAGTTACCGGGCGAGGTTTGCCAAGTGCCCAAGGGAAGATCGGAGAGGACTTGGGGCTAGCGTGCAAATTGCACATGAGACGTTGGTATCAGCAGAACCTAAATAGGTGCCTAATTATTTAAATAGGCACCTTTATGAAGAGCCTAATCAGGAGTGCTCGAAAGTTGAATATTTACTATGTTTTCTATTGAACTTTCTACTGAATACAGTTGCTCCACAATCTGCTCCTTTAATCCTATGCAAATAGATTCTGAGTCGAAGACATTCTCGGTGTCTACTGGTTTGAATAGATAGTTGTAGCCTTCTTGCTTGTCAAAAATATTGCATTGATATTGGTGTGTGGTGTTGGCTTGTTCGCTAAAAACGATAAGAGGGGATAGCGTTAAGCAATTTCCAGTTTCAGTGTCATAGATGTGACATTCGCTTTGGCTAAATGGAATGGTTCCATTGTAAATTAACGTATCTACAAAAGGTTGGTTGTCAATTGCCGATCTAAATAAACCCGAAAATTGGTTTCTTTTTATCCCTGAGGACGAAATTCGCTCGAAAAAACCGAAGATTTTATCTTGTAGCGCAAGATTGCAGATATTCATTATTAACGTCAGATGACGATGCGCCTCTACTTTGCTGCTTTCTAATTTTGCGTGTTTGTGGTCTGTGAATTGATTGATAGCTAATTCGAACTCGGGTTTAAGTTCGCTGAAGAGTTTTTCATATTCTTTTGAAAAGTGAGACTTTGATTTCAAATTGATAAGACTGCACTCTAGAAGCGCCTTCAGGGGGCCCATCGATCTATGTGCAAATGCGTTAAAAGCGCGACCCAATACGTTATGAGCGTTTGCTTCAGATGCTGCGGTATATGCTGCGAAGCTGAGAGCTGCTTCAAATGCGTCACGTGCTAAATCAATTGCATTTTTCTCATGGTTAACTTGCAAGTATTTTCGTAGTGGTATTGCAATCGGGTATGGGAGATTTGGAAGAATTTTTCGAAGGTCTGACCAGCTAGCGTCGTTTGATCTTTTAGTAATAGTTACTATATTTTGATCGGTAAGTTCACATATAGAGGAGTTGCTTGTGCCGAAGTCGAAGCCTATAAAGAATTGGTTGTTTTGGACATTTGAAGAGTCTGATGTCATATCAATAACAAACGGTTTTCCTTCAAATGATACTTCCGGTATCTGCTTTTCTGGATTTCCTGAGGAATAAATAAATCTTGGAGTCGTTGTTCCGTCGCCTTTGATTGTAAGCTCTACTTTAGTTTTGCTTTCGAAAAAAGCATCGCCGCGAGTATGAATTTTACTGCTTTCTATGTTGTATCGTTCCTCAATTGATATTTCACTTGACTCTGCTTGAGGTCTCAAGAAGTAGTATTCCAAGATACGCTTTGGTGGGGACGATAGCTTTACTTTCCAAGATAAAGGTTCATCAATAAAATTTTTCAATGATTGCGCGGATGGAATAAGATCCCCTTCTTTAGTGTTTGTCATGTCAATTTTATCTTGGATGGATGTGAATCGCTTGCTCTCTAAACCTTTTTCGTCCGGATTCAGTATTAATTTTATGGGGTTGTAAGTTACAGATATGAATTCGCTGTCGTGGTCAAAATAGCGGCGTGCGCACTCAATTGCCAATCCTTTTGCTACCACCTCTTGAAATGAGGAGCTTAGAGGTAAAGGTCTTGCATGGCCTAACTCTTCTGAAAAGTCTCGTTCTAGCAGCTTTTCTAGAATCCTAATATTTGATGATCCCCCGGAAATTAGTGTTGAGGTGATAGGTCGACCTCGAAGTGCTTCTCTACCTCGTGATATAACTTGTGCAATTGTTTTTTTGATCTGCTTGTCCCAGACCTCACGTTCAAATACTGTTTTAAATTGATGGCCGATTAGTTCGGACTCATACCATAGAGTTTCACTTGAGAAAGGGTTTTTTGGAAGCTTTATAGGAGACTTTTCATAACATACAGTATTTCCAATTGACCAGTTGGTTATTTGATTTGTCAGGTTTTTTTTCGTCGTTTCTATTTCTTTTTCTATTTGCTCAATATTTCGAATGAAAGATTTTTTTTCATCATTCAATTGGTCGAATTTTAATTCGCCCTTACGATATCTTTGGGCAGTGGTGATGTGCTGCGCAATTTTGCTTTTTGTTGTGGGGTCGTCAAAGTCTCGTTTTATTAAATACTCTGCCAAAATAGTATTTATATAGAATCCACCAATCGGTATGGAAGCGGCGGCTAGAGGTTTCGCATGTTTTCCACTTTGGCTAATATCGCCATTGTTTGTAGACTCAATTATGCATGCATCAAATGTTCCCCCTCCGAAGTCAATTATCAACGCAATATGCTTTATATTGTCTGATAACTGAGGCGTGCGAAGTCCGTATCTATAATACTGATATACGGCGAAAGGTTCCGGTAAGAAGTCAATGGATTCAAAGTTATGAAGTATCCGCTTGATATTGTCTCGATAGTTTTTTATCCAGTTTTTCCCAGGTGTTTCAATCTGAAATGATAAAGGTTCGGCAACTATGATCTTTGCGTTGATTCGGTGATAATCATCTTTTGCTTTGAATGCCGTTGTATATGCTAGAACGGTGTCAAAGAAATTTTTTGTTAATTCAAATGCACTTTTCTCTACGTCAATGTTGGTTTGAAACTTTTTCCGTTCTAGTAGCGCCGATCCTGCAGTAATATCGCCTAAATCGACCTTGAAATTTTTGTTGGCTATATGCCCTTTAGCTTCCTCTTCTTCTGCTTCAGTTCCAATATGCACCTTGTCATCACTTTTGTACGTGATGACTGTGGGAATGTAAGTTTCACCATTGATCTGTTTGAGTTGAATGCTGTCAATCCAGATGGTTTTTTCTGTCTTACTCATTAATAGGTCTCTAATTTTAATTATTTTGGTTGCTTGAAATAGTGCTGGCTTTTACACGCGGATAGGTCTGTATTTAGGGTTTGATTTGTGCGAAGGATATATCGTGTTTTTACGATGATTAATAGTTCTGTTATCGAGATGGACAACTTTGAATCGTAGCATGCATGTTTTTTATACCTTGGTTTCGCAATGCTGGAAGTGGGTAGAGTCGGACTATAGAAATAGTTTTTTAACTGAATAAATGACAGGCATCTTGGAAGATGAAGCACATTTATTCTGCTGTATATCTGTCCAGTCACAGTAATCCCTCTGCGTCTTAGATAGAGTTGACCTCGCATGTCAATGCGCGGCATCTTTGAGAGTAATCTCGATAAAGTCATTTTGCCAGCATCAACGTGCGGTTCTATATGAATGGTGTGGTATTAGACGGACGACTTAGGGAGCTGCGGCGTGTTGTTGGGGCGTTTTTGATGCGCGGATACGGAGACGTGAATGTCCACTCGGGGACGCAAGGCGTATGACTGTAGATGGGGCTGGTATTTCGGATTCACCCAGAGCCCTCAACTTTACCTAGGATTGCGTCTAGATAAGGTTAGGCCGTTATTACGCTAGACCGAGATCAGCGTGCCGGCAGTAATCATCGCCTGTGGGATTGAATCGCGTCATATTTTCACCCGCAGCTGACGAGGTTTGCCAAATGTCTGAGGGAGCAGGGTTGATTTATGCCAGTTATACCGATGACTATAATTGGGCATAAAACGCCTCTTACTTCTTCACCAACGCCGCACATGCCGCCTTGTAAGCCTCATGCTGATACTTGTTCAGCGTCGCCGGCAGGGCAAAGTCGTGTTTCTTGTTCTGCGCATTGATGGTCTGCGGCGACAGCAGCGTCACTTCAACGCCCTCCAGCAACTGAAACACACCTTCAATCTTGAACGTAGTCGGGCCACCGGCGAATTCGCCTTTCTTGCTGCGCTTCTTGATGGCGATGCGGCTGATGCCGTTTTCCCGCACAAACGCGCTGACCTGAGCGGCGAAGGCCTTGACGTTGGCCGCCTCATCATCGTCTTCAAGGGCGATTTTCTTGGTGGTCAGGGCTGCATGGCTCAATGCCTGACCGTCGAGCGAGGCGACAGCAATAATGGCTTCGCTGCCTTTGATTTCGATGCCGCAGATTGTCATGAATAGCCTTGATTCTGAGTAAAGAGTGGAGGGGATTGTCGCTTATTCCTGCCCAATCGACTCCAAAAACTCCGACCGCTCATCACTCATCCGCGCCAAACAGTCATTCTGCTGGATCGCATACTCCTTGCTGCCCGCCACCGCCGGGAACGTATCCACGGCGCAATCCGCGTCACGTAACTTTTCCCACTTCTGCTGGGCATCCTTCAGACGAGCGGTAATGTCCGCCAGCTGCGTCTTGTTGCTGCCATAGGTCGACCCCATGCGTTCCAGCAGCCCCTGGTAGTTATCCTTGAGCAGCTGTTCGGCGGTGGTTTTGTTATAGGTAGCGCATTCCAGGGTTTGTTTGTCGTTCTCGATGCCATCGCAAGGCGTGTTGTCGGTGTCTTCGGCCGCGTGCACGCCGGTTGCGATGAGTGCCAAAGCCAGGAAAATCGATTTCATTGCGCCGTCTCATATCAGTTGATGAGCAAATTCTGGCTCAAGCGTAAGACAAAGAACAGATACCCGTCGGAGATGTCATGTTGGCCTTTGTCGCGGATTGACGCTTTCGGCAATTCCCTTGTCGTTTTTGCACCCGGCTCCTTCTGCCCCGGGGCATATGCTGGCCCCAAAGCGCCGGCAGACGATTCGGCGCATGAATCGCCAATAAGGGGACGCCTGATGAGCCCAGCCGAATTGCACGCCGACAGCATCGTTATCGACGGGCTGATCATTGCCAAGTGGAACCGCGACCTGTTCGAAGACATGCGCAAGGGTGGCCTTACCGCTGCCAACTGCACCGTGTCGGTATGGGAAGGGTTCCAGGCCACCATTAACAACATCGTGGCCAGCCAGACCCTGATCCGCGAGAACAGCGACCTGGTGATCCCGGTGAAAACCACCGCCGATATCCGTCGCGCCAAGGAGCAGGGCAAGACCGGTATCATTTTCGGCTTCCAGAACGCCCATGCGTTTGAAGACCAGCTCGGCTACGTCGAGATCTTCAAGCAGCTCGGGGTTGGCGTGGTGCAGATGTGCTACAACACCCAGAACCTGGTGGGCACCGGCTGCTACGAGCGCGACGGCGGCCTGTCGGGCTTCGGTCGCGAGATCGTCGCCGAGATGAACCGCGTCGGCATCATGTGCGACCTGTCCCACGTGGGCTCCAAGACCTCCGAAGAAGTCATCCTCGAATCGAAAAAACCGGTGTGCTACTCCCACTGCCTGCCGTCGGGTCTCAAAGAGCACCCGCGCAACAAGTCCGATGAAGAACTGAAGTTCATCGCCGACCACGGTGGTTTTGTCGGCGTGACCATGTTCGCGCCGTTCCTGGCCAAGGGCATCGATTCGACCATCGACGACTACGCCGAAGCCATCGAATACACCATGAACATCGTGGGCGAAGACGCCATCGGCATCGGCACCGACTTCACCCAGGGCCATGGCCAGGATTTCTTTGAAATGCTGACCCACGACAAGGGCTACGCCCGCCGCCTGACCAGCTTCGGCAAGATCATCAACCCGCTGGGCATCCGCACCGTGGGCGAGTTCCCCAACCTCACCGAGACCCTGCTCAAGCGCGGCCATCCTGAGCGCGTGGTGCGCAAGATCATGGGCGAAAACTGGGTCAACGTCCTGAAGGACGTCTGGGGCGAATAAGCCACCGCATCTTCTGAATCCTTTCCCGCTGCCGTCCGCGCAGCGGGCAATAAACCGAATTGTTTGGAGTTAAGTTTCCATGGCCAAGATCGCCCCTCAATTGCCTATCGAAGTCGACAGCGAAACCGGTGTCTGGACCTCCGACGCCCTGCCGATGCTGTACGTGCCGCGCCATTTCTTCGTCAACAACCACATGGGTATCGAAGAAGTCCTGGGGGCCGACGCCTACGCCGAAATCCTCTACAAGGCCGGTTACAAATCCGCCTGGCACTGGTGTGAAAAAGAAGCTGAATGCCACGGCCTGGAAGGCGTCGCGGTGTTCGAGCACTACATGAAGCGCCTGTCGCAACGCGGCTGGGGCCTGTTCAAGATCCAGGACATCGACCTCGACAAAGGCACCGCCAGCGTCAAGCTCGAACACTCGGCATTCGTGTATGTGTACGGCAAGGTCGGGCGCAAGGTCGACTACATGTTCACCGGCTGGTTTGCCGGCGCGATGGATCAGATCCTCGAAGCCCGCGGCAGCAAAATCCGCACCGTGGCCGAGCAAGTCTACGGCGGCTCCGAAGAGGGCCACGACGACGGCCTGTTCACCGTCAAGCCGTTGTAAGTCGAGGACCCTGCCATGGCTTTCGAAGCAATGTTTGCGCCGATCCAGATCGGCAAACTGACCATCCGCAACCGCGTGCTCAGTACCGCCCACGCCGAGGTGTATGCCACCGACGGCGGCATGACCACCGACCGCTATGTGAAGTATTACGAAGAGAAAGCCAAGGGCGGGATCGGCCTGGCGATCTGCGGCGGTTCTTCCAGTGTCGCCATCGACAGCCCCCAAGGCTGGTGGAAATCGGTGAACCTGGCGGATGACCGGATCATCCCGCACTTCCAGAACCTGGCCGATGCCATGCACAAGCATGGCGCCAAGATCATGATCCAGATTACCCACATGGGCCGTCGTTCGCGCTGGGATGGCGAGCATTGGCCCACGTTGCTGTCGCCGTCGGGCATCCGCGAGCCGGTGCACCGTGCGACCTGCAAAACCATCGAGCCGGAGGAAATCTGGCGGGTGATCGGCAACTACGCCACTGCGGCGGCACGCGCCAAGGCCGGTGGCCTGGACGGCGTGGAACTGTCGGCGGTGCACCAGCACATGATCGACCAGTTCTGGAGCCCACGGGTTAACAAACGTACTGACGAGTGGGGCGGCAGCTTCGAAAACCGCATGCGTTTCGGCCTTGAAGTATTGAAGGCGGTGCGCAAGGAAGTCGGCCCGGATTTCTGCGTGGGCATCCGTTTGTGCGGCGATGAATTCCACCCGGACGGCTTGTCCCACGAGGACATGAAACAGATCGCCAAGTACTACGACGACACCGGCATGCTGGACTTTATCGGCGTGGTCGGCTCGGGCTGTGATACCCACAACACCCTGGCCAACGTCATCCCGAACATGAGTTATCCACCGGAGCCCTTCCTGCACTTGGCGGCCGGGATCAAGGAAGTGGTCAAGGCCCCGGTGCTGCACGCGCAGAACATCAAGGACCCGAACCAGGCGACCCGTATTCTGGAAGGCGGCTACGTGGACATGGTCGGCATGACCCGCGCCCACATCGCCGACCCGCACCTGATCGCCAAGATCAAGATGGGCCAGATCGACCAGATCAAACAGTGCGTCGGCGCCAACTACTGCATCGACCGGCAGTACCAGGGCCTGGACGTGCTGTGCATCCAGAACGCCGCCACCTCCCGTGAATACATGGGCGTGCCGCACATCATCGAGAAATCCGCCGGGCCTAAACGCAAAGTCGTGGTGGTGGGTGCCGGCCCGGCCGGGATGGAAGCGGCACGGGTGGCCGCCGAACGGGGCCACGACGTGACGCTGTTCGAGAAGAAAGAATTTATCGGCGGCCAAATTACCACCGCTTCCAAGGCCCCGCAGCGCGACCAGATTGCCGGGATCACCCGCTGGTTCCAGCTGGAACTGGCACGCCTGAACGTCGACCTGCGCCTGGGCGTGGCGGCGGACGCGGCGACCATCCTCGACCTGCGTCCGGACGTGGTGGTGCTGGCGGTGGGCGGTCATCCGTTCCTGGAGCAGAACGAACACTGGGGCGCGGCGGAAGGCCTGGTGGTCAGCAGCTGGGATGTGCTCGACGGCAAGGTTGCACCGGGCAAGAACGTGCTGGTGTACGACACCATTTGCGAGTTCACCGGCATGTCGGTGGCGGACTTCCTCGCGGACAAGGGCAGCCAGGTCGAGATCGTCACCGACGACATCAAGCCGGGCGTGGCCATCGGCGGTACATCGTTCCCGACGTACTACCGCAGCATGTACCCCAAGGAAGTGATCATGACCGGCGACATGATGCTGGAAAAGGTCTACCGCGAGGGCGACAAGCTGGTGGCGGTGCTGGAGAACGAATACACCGGGGCCAAAGAGGAACGGGTGGTCGATCAAGTGGTGGTCGAGAACGGCGTGCGTCCTGACGAAGAGATCTATTACGGGCTCAAGGAAGGCTCGCGCAACAAGGGCCAGATGGACATCGAAGCCCTGTTCGCGATCAAGCCGCAACCGTGCCTGAGCGAGCCGGGCGAGGGGTACTTGCTGTTCCGCATTGGTGACTGTGTGGCCCAGCGTAATACCCACGCCGCCATCTACGACGCCCTGCGCCTGTGCAAGGATTTCTGACCCAACACCGAACCAATGTGGAAACCGATCAATGTGGGAGCCGGCTTTTCTGTGGGAGCCGGGCTTGCCCGCGATGCAGGCGGCTCGGTTTCAAGTGAAACCGAGTTGTTGCCATCGCAGGCAAGCCAGCTCCCACATTGAGCCGGTTTCCATACAAGACCTGTGTGGTCTTTGGGAGCTTCACCATGTTGAACACCCTGCTTCCCATCCTGCTCTTTGCTGCCTTGGGCCTTGCGGTCCTCGGCGCGCTGCGCCGGGTGAACATGTGGCGCCGCGGCCGGTCCTCCAAGGTCGACCTGCTCGGCGGCCTTTTGGCCATGCCCAAGCGCTACATGGTCGACTTGCACCACGTGGTCGCCCGCGACAAATACATCGCCAACACCCACGTCGCCACCGCCCTGGGCTTTGTGCTTTCGGCGCTGCTGGCGATCCTGGTGCATGGTTTCGGCCTGCATAACCGCATCCTCGGCTACGCGTTGCTGCTGGCCTCGGTATTGATGTTTGTCGGCGCCACCTTCGTTTACCTGCGTCGTCGCAACCCGCCTGCGCGCCTGTCGAAAGGCCCGTGGATGCGCCTGCCGAAAAGCCTGATGGCGTTCTCGGTGAGCTTCTTCCTGGTGACCTTGCCGGTGGCCGGGATTCTGCCTGCCGACTTCGGCGGCTGGCTGCTCGCCGCCTTGCTCAGCCTGGGCGTGCTGTGGGGCGTGTCCGAAATGTTCTTCGGCATGACCTGGGGCGGCCCGATGAAGCACGCCTTCGCGGGTGCCTTGCACCTGGCCTGGCACCGCCGCGCCGAACGCTTCGGTGGTGGCCGTTCCACCGGTTTGAAGCCCCTGAATCTCGCCGATAAGACCGCGCCCCTCGGCGTGGAAAAGCCGGTGGATTTCACCTGGAACCAACTGCTCGGCTTCGACGCCTGCGTGCAGTGCGGCAAGTGCGAAGCCGCGTGCCCGGCGTTCGCCGCCGGCCAGCCGCTGAACCCGAAAAAACTGATTCAGGACATGGTCGTCGGCCTGGCCGGTGGCACCGATGCCAAGTTCGCTGGCAGTCCCTATCCGGGCAAAGCCATTGGCGAACATGCCGGTAGCCCGCACCAGCCAATCGTCAACGGCCTGGTGGACGCCGAGACCCTGTGGTCGTGCACCACCTGCCGCGCCTGCGTGGAAGAGTGCCCGATGATGATCGAGCACGTGGACGCCATCGTCGACATGCGCCGCCACCTCACCCTGGAGAAAGGCGCGACCCCGAACAAGGGCGCCGAAGTCCTGGAAAACCTGATCGCCACCGACAACCCGGGCGGTTTCGCACCGGGCGGGCGGATGAACTGGGCGGCGGACTTGAACCTGCCATTGCTCAGCGACAAAAAAACCGTCGACGTTCTGTTCTGGGTCGGCGACGGCGCCTTCGACATGCGCAACCAGCGCACCCTGCGCGCCTTCGTCAAAGTGCTGAAAGCGGCCAAGGTCGACTTCGCGGTACTGGGCCTTGAAGAGCGTGACAGCGGTGACGTCGCCCGCCGCCTTGGCGATGAGGCAACGTTCCAGATGTTGGCCTCACGCAATATCCAGACCCTGGCCAAGTACAGCTTCAAGCGCATCGTCACCTGCGACCCTCATAGTTTCCATGTGCTGAAAAACGAATACGGCGCCTTTGACGGCAACTACGTCGTGCAGCACCACAGCACCTACATGGCCGAACTGATCGACGCCGGCGCCCTGAACCTGGGCCAGCACAAAGGCAGCAGCGTGACCTATCACGACCCGTGCTACCTGGGCCGCTACAACGGCGAATACGAAGCGCCGCGCCACGTGCTGCGGGCGCTGGGGATCGAGGTCAAGGAGATGCAACGTTCCGGCTTCCGCTCACGCTGCTGCGGCGGCGGTGGCGGGGCGCCGATCACCGACATTCCCGGCAAGCAACGGATTCCCGACATGCGCATGGAAGACATCCGCGAGACCGGCGCCGAGCTGGTGGCCGTGGGGTGTCCACAGTGCACAGCGATGCTTGAAGGTGTGGTCGAGCCGCGTCCGCTGATCAAGGACATCGCCGAGTTGGTGGCCGACGCCTTGCTCGAAGACGCAGCCCCGGCCAAGACCCCGAAACGCGAACCTGCGCAGGTGCATATATGAGCGATATTATCCGCCGCGACCCACGGGCCGAATGGATCGCCCGCAACCGCCTGCACCCGCTGCACGCGGCGATGCAGCCGGTGCAACACAGCTGGATGGGACCGAACGGCGTCATCCGCAAAAATGTGCATGGTGTCGGTTTTATCGGCCCCAACGGCATCAAGCGTATCGACCGCAGCGGTGCTCAACAGGGTGGCGCGGTCAAGCGTTCTGCGGCAGTGGAAGTGCAGTTGCCGTTGCATCAGGTGGCCGCGCCGGCGTTTTACATCAACGTGGTGCCGGACATGGTCGGCGGCCGTCTGAGCAGCCACGACCGCGACCTGCTGGGCCTGGCCCGGCAGTTGGCCGGCAACGACGGTGCCGTGCTGGCCGTGGTATTCGGCGAGCACAAGGAAAACGCCTTTGCCACTGCTGGTGTGGATCGGCTGCTGGTGCTGGACGGCCACGAGTTCGACGGTTATTCACCGGAGCAACGGGTGCATGGCCTGCGGGCTGTGGATAACCAGTTCAACCCGCGCCACTGGCTGCTGCCGGACAGCCGCAGCGGTGGCGGCGAATTGGGCCGGCGCTTTGCCGCCAGCCTCAAGGAACGCCCGGCCACGCGGGTCTGGCAGATCAAGGGCCAGGAATGTATTGGCCGCGCAGGTGCTGGCCAGCAGGATTTGGCCCGGCCACTGCCACGAATGATCCTGGCCGCGGCGGAGTGCGCGGAGCCCGTCAGTGAAACCCGTCATGAAGTACTGACGGTGGAGTTATCCACCAGCCTGGCCCGCAGCTTGCCGCGCATCGAAGATTTGGGCGCGGTGGCCGTGGACCCGGCAGCGATTCCCATGGCCGAAGCGGAGTTTATTTTCTCTGGCGGCAACGGGGTCAAGGACTGGGCACTGTTCCACCAGACTGCCGCCGCGTTGGGCGCAACAGAAGGCGCCTCTCGGGTGGCGGTGGACGATGGCTTTATGGCGCGTGATCGGCAGGTCGGCGCCAGCGGCACCTGGGTCACCGCACGGGTCTACGTGGCGGTGGGGATTTCCGGGGCGATCCAGCACCTGCAAGGCATTGGTGCCTGCGACAAGGTGGTGGCGATCAACCTCGACCCGGGCTGCGACATGATCAAGCGTGCCGACCTGTCGGTGATCGGCGAAAGCGCCGCGATTCTGCAAGCCTTGATCGTTGCGGTCGAGGCCTACCGCAATGGCGCCAAGCGCGATGCGGCTTAAGGAAATGGCCATGACGACGAACGTAATCAGCCTGGTGTCCATCGGCGCCCACCCGACTTCCGGCCGGCCTCGCCGTGCCGAGCAAGATGCCCGTGCGGTGGAACTGGGCCTGCAACTGGCTGGGGATAACCTGCAAGTGCTGCACGCCGGCGACATCGCCGAACCGACCCTGCGCGCTTACCTGGGCATGGGTTTGCCGCAGTTGCATGTGCTTGAACAACCGGCCGGGACGGATGCTTTGCCGGCGCTCAGTGACTATCTGCGGGACGCGGGCGCCCACGTGGTACTCACCGGCAGCCAGGCGGAAACCGGCGAAGGCTCGGGAATGTTGCCGTTCCTGCTGGCCGAGCAGTTGGGCTGGCCGCTGATTGTCGGCCTGGCCCAGGTGGAATCCATCGACGGCGGCGTGGCCCATGTACTCCAAGCGCTGCCACGTGGCCAGCGGCGGCGCTTGAAGGTGCGCTTGCCGTTCCTGGCCACGGTGGATAACGCGGCGCCCAAGCCCCGGCAAAGCGCCTACGGGCCGGCTCAGCGCGGCGTGCTGGAAGCCCATGACGTCGAGGTGTTGGAGGATGAGTTATTCACAGGCGCTGTGTTGCAACCGGCCAAACCACGGCCCAAGCGCCTCAAGGTGATCAAGGCCAAGAGTGGTGCCGACCGTATGAAAGCGGCCACGGCCAAGGCCAGCGGCGGTGGCGGGCAGGTGCTCAAGGGTGTCAGCCCGCAAGACGGTGCCCAGGCCATTCTCAAGTTGCTCATAGAAGAAGGCGTGGTTCGCTGACCTTATCCAGGGATTGTGGCTTTACCCACAATCCCTGTTAACCCGCCTGTGGATAACCTGTTCGCGGCTGTCCACACCCCATGCAAATCAAGCCCTCCAGCCCGTTGTACGAAAAACAATCAACCTAACTGACGGTTTTTCCTTGGGTTTTTCTGTGGATAAGGAAAACCAGCGGCGCACACTTGCCCCCAAAGTCTGTTGGTGCTTCTGTGGATAAGATGTTCGCTATCCGCTGTAGGCCATGCAGAACGTGGCTTTCAGTGGTCTGATCAAAATATGATCAATATTGGCTTTTCGACGGGTTTTCCCTCTCAAAGCCGCGATTTCACTCAGTCACAGGCGGTTTTCCACAGACAGGCCAAAGTTGCCCCCAAAGTCTGTTGGCGCTTCTGTGGATAAGGTGTTTGCGTTCCTCTGTAGCCCATACGGAGCGTGGCTTTCAGGCTTTAGATCAAAAAACGATCAATGCGGGATAAAACCCGTCTCTTTGAATAAGTCACGGATTTTCTTGATTTTATTTCGATAGGAAAGCGCAGTTGCCCACAATTGCTGTGGGTGGCTTTGTGGATAAGTTGTTGGGCAATGGCTGGAAGCCAGGGCGCCATTGGTCTGTCAGGGTGTTGGATGAATTATGTACAGCCATAAATTATTGTGGGAGCCGGGCTTGCCCGCGATGACGGAGTAACAGCCAACAGAGGGGTTGAATGTTAAATCGCTATCGCGGGCAAGCCCGGCTCCCACATTTTGATCAGCAGCGTGTCAGCTGGTTACTCATGTACGGCAACGCCTTTCAGATACGGCGCCGGTGCCGCCCCCAGGTTGCTCAGCATCCGCTCGCTGTACCAATCCACAAAGTTGACCACGCCAAACTCATAGGTCTTGGAATACGGCCCCGGCTGGTACGCCGTGGAGTTGATGCCGCGCTGGTTTTCTTCGGCCAGGCGCCGGTCCTGGTCATTGGTGGCGTCCCACACTTTGCGCATGCGCTCGACGTCGTAGTCCACGCCTTCCACGGCGTCCTTGTGCACGATCCATTTGGTGGTGACCATGGTTTCCTGGGCGCTGATCGGCCACACGGTGAACACGATGATGTGGTCGCCCATGCAGTGGTTCCACGAGTGTGGCAGGTGCAGGATGCGCATCGAGCCCAGGTCCGGGTTCTTGATGCGGCCCATCAGCTTGTTGCAGCCTTGCTTGCCGTCGAGGGTCATCGACACGGTGCCCTTGAGCAGCGGCATGCGCACGATGCGGTTGCGCAGGCCGAAACTGGCGTGGGCGTAAGGGATCTTCTCGGCGTCCCACGCGGCGGCGGAGGCGGCCACGTGATCCTTGAAGGCCTGGTCGGCCCGTGGGTCTGTGACATCGTCCCATTCCAGCAGGGTTTTCAACAGTTCCGGGTGCGACGCGTTGCAGTGGTAGCACTCGCGGTTGTTTTCCAGTACCAGCTTCCAGTTGGCTTTTTCGAACAAGGTGGTCTGGATCGCCACCTTGGTGTTCTCCATGTCGTAGGGTTCCATGTAGTGGCTCAGCGTCGACAGGAAGTCGTCGATGGCCGGCGGGTTCTCCGACAGGCTGATGAAGATATAGCCACCGGCGGTCTTCACGTTCACAGGCTTCAAGCCGTACTGCTTCATGTCGAAGTCGGCGCCCATCTCGGTGCCGGCGAACAGCAGGCGGCCGTCCAGCTCGTACGTCCATTGGTGGTAATGGCAGACCAGCTTGGCGACCTTGCCCTTGTCGCTGGTGCACAAGCGCGAACCGCGATGGCGGCACACGTTATGGAACGCATGCACCACGCCGTCGGCGCCGCGGATCACGATGATCGGGTTCTTGCCCACTTGCAGGGTGATGTAGTTGCCCTTGGCGGGGATCTCGCAGGTCATGCCGGCGATCAACCACTCTTTCTGGAAAATTTCCTGCATGTCGATATCGAACAGCCGCTCATCAGAGTAAAACGGCTGCGGCAGCGAAAAGGTGCGCTCGCGTTCTTGCAGCATTTGCGCGGTGGCCTTGCGTGCGGGTTCCAGCGGATCGCCCAAGCTTAAGGTTGCGGTGACGTCCATCGTGTGTGTCCTCATGGCCATTCTGTGTGGCCGGCGAAAAGTGGCTAATCAGGTTTTGCAGCAAGGCGTAAAGAAAGCGTCGTTGTTGGGAGCGAGTGTGGGGCCGGCGCAGGCCAGAACCTTATCCATGAGCGACATGGCCCACTCTGTTCCCGACGCGCAACCCCCGTGGTATGGGGGCTGGTCGCGATAAGTATGTGAATGTCGCAGATAGGTAAATGGGTGGTTCTCGCGTTACGCAGAATCGCCACCATAAAGCCGAACTACGGCAGTGGAGAACAGCATGTCCAACAGCTTCCTGAATCCGGTAACTACCCAGACCTGGGCCAATGGTCGGCACATCGTCCGTTGCGTCAAAGTCATCCAGGAAACCTGGGACGTGCGCACTTTCTGCTTCATGGCCGACCAGCCGATCCTGTTCTTTTTCAAGCCCGGGCAGTTCGTCACCCTGGAGCTGGAAATCGAAGGCCAGCCGATCATGCGTTCCTACACCATTTCCAGCTCGCCCTCGGTGCCGTACAGCTTCTCGGTGACCATCAAGCGCGTGCCGGGCGGCAGGGTGTCCAACTGGCTGCATGACACACTGCACGAAGGCCAGGAACTGGCGGTGCACGGGCCGGTGGGCCTGTTCAACGCCATCGACTTCCCGAGCCCGAAAGTGCTGTACCTCAGCGGCGGTGTCGGTATCACCCCGGTGATGTCCATGGCGCGCTGGTTCTACGACACCAACGCCAACGTCGACATGACGTTTATCCACAGCGCCCGCTCGCCGAAAGACATCATCTACCACCGCGAACTCGAGCACATGGCGTCGCGGATCGATAACTTCAGCCTGCACCTGATCTGCGAGAAGCATGGCCTTGGCGAGCCATGGGCCGGTTATCGCGGCTACCTGAACCACAAGATGCTCGAACTGATGGTGCCGGACTTCCTTGAGCGGGAAGTCTTCTGCTGCGGCCCCACGCCGTACATGAACGCGGTGAAACGCCTGCTGGAAGCCTCCGGTTTCGACATGGCGCGCTATCACGAGGAATCCTTCGGCGCCACGCCACCGGAAGCCCGTGCCGACGCGGTGGAGCAAGCCGAGCAAGCGGCGGACGCCCCGGAAATCGACCTGGCGGATCTGCACCAGGTGGAATTCATTGCATCGGGCAAAAGCATCCGCGTGGCACCGGGCGAGACCGTCCACGCAGCGGCGGCCAAGCTTGGCCTGCTGATTCCGAAAGCCTGCGGCATGGGGATCTGCGGGACGTGCAAGGTGATGAAACTGGGCGGGGAGGTCGAGATGGACCACAACGGCGGGATCACCGAGGAAGATGAAGCCGAGGGTTACATCCTGTCGTGCTGCAGCGTGCCGAAGGGGGATGTGCGTATCGAGTTTTAACTCCGGCGATCATTCCCACGCAGAGCGTGGGAACGATCAGTCAGGGGTTATTGGGCGTAGATGTGGATGACGAAATGCTGGCCTGATGCTGTCAATTCATAGACTTTGTCGGTGACGGTCAATGTCCGCGTCTGTTCGCTGATGGTGTCACCGACTTTCACGGTTTTTCTGAACTCGTCCCAGTCGATGACTGTGGTCTGGATCGTGCCGTCGCCTTGCAGTTTGTTGTCGTAGCGATTGACTTCCATGGTGTTGCCCTCTGCTGGATTTCCGTTTCCGGCCGATGGTTCGGCAGGCGGGTGTTCCCGAAAGGTGGCAGATGTATCTGCCGTTTCCTTTCGGGTTCCAAGAGGCTAGTCAATGAAAGTGGGGTTGGTTGCTGTCAGAAATATCAAAAAACAGTCTCGGCATTCCGCCAGTATCTGTTGGCTTGATTCCTACATCAGGCGCTCATCACTTCCCGAATATCAGCGGCCAGTTCTCTGACGCGCTCTTCCTCGGTATCCCACGCACACATGAAGCGCGCGCCGCCTTTGCCGATGAAGGTGTAGAACCGCCAGCCCTTGGCCGTCAGCGCGGCAATGGCCGGTTCCGAGAGTTGCAGGAACACGCCGTTGGCCTGCACCGGGAACATCAGCTCAACCCCCGGAATGTCCGCCACCAGGCTGCTGAGCAATTGTGCGCAGTGGTTGGCGTGACGGGCGTGCTTGAGCCACGCGTCGTTTTCCAGCAGGCCTACCCACGGTGCGGACAGGAAGCGCATCTTTGATGCAAGCTGCCCGGCCTGTTTGCAGCGGTAGTCGAAGTCTTCGGCCAGCTTGTGGTTGAAGAACAGGATCGCCTCGCCCACGGCCATGCCGTTCTTGGTGCCGCCAAAGCACAGCACGTCGACCCCGGCTTTCCAGGTCAGGTCGGCAGGCGAGCAGCCGAGGAATGCGCAGGCGTTGGAGAAGCGTGCGCCGTCCATGTGCAGGTTCAGCCCCAGTTCCTTGCAGGTGACGCTGATGGCGCGGATTTCTTCCGGGGTGTACACGCTGCCCACTTCGGTGGCCTGGGTCAGGGTGACCACGCGCGGTTTCGGGTAGTGGATGTCCTGGCGCTTGAGGGCGATCTCGCGGATCGACTCCGGGGTCAGCTTGCCGTTTTCGGTGCGCGCGGTGAGCAGCTTGGAGCCGTTGGAGAAAAACTCCGGCGCGCCGCATTCGTCGGTTTCGACGTGGGCGGTTTCCGAGCAAATCACGCTATGGTAGCTCTGGCACAGTGAAGACAGGGCCAGGGAGTTGGCGGCCGTGCCGTTGAAGGCGAAGAACACTTCGCAGTCGGTTTCGAACAGTTTGCGGAAACCGTCGGCGGCGCGGTGGGTCCATTCATCATCGCCATAGGCACGTTGATGGCCCTGGTTGGCGAGTTCCATGGCGGCCCAGGCTTCCGGGCAGATGCCGGAATAGTTGTCGCTGGCGAATTGTTGGCTCTTGTCGGTCATGGCCCAGTCCTGTGGTCGATGTTGGTGCGCACTTTACCGAAGATTGTCGGGCGGGCGCACGCACTGTTAATGCAAAGTCAGTGGGGAATTATGCACGGTTCTGAACGCCTTCCTGTAAGCCGCGTCCGCGATGGCGCCCTGGATCTGCTCAAGTGGCTGGCGCTGCTGAGTATGGTGCTGGACCACCTGCGCTATGTCGGTTTGAGCCTGGACGGGCTGTATGTGCCGGGGCGTCTGGCGTTCCCGTGGTTTTGCCTGGCGATTGCGGCAAATCTGCACCGGGTCAAGGATGCGCCCGTTACCGGCCAGTGGCGCTATCTGGGCTGGTTGCTGCTGTTCAGCGTGATCAGTGAAGTGCCGTACCGGATGTTCATTGACGACGCCGACACGCTGAACGTGCTGCCGACCCTGGCGCTGGGTTTGCTGGTTGCCCGGGGATGGCAGCAGAAGGCGGCTATTGATCGAGGTTTGGCGTTGATCGCGCTGGTTGTGGCGGGGTTGTTTTCGGCGCAGCTGATGTTCGGTTTCTTTGGCGTGCTGCTGCCGCTGGCGATGCTGCTGGTGTTTCGCCGGCCGTGGTATTTCAGCGTGTTACCGGGTGTGGTGTGCCTGGCGGCCAATCAATGGCAGATTCTGCTCAACAGCGGCACGCTCGTGGCCATGCTGGGATTGGCCACATGCCTGATTGCGCCACTGGCCGGATTGGTCTTGTTGCGACAGGCCAGACAGGTGTCGCCACCGGCTATGCGGCGCTGGGCGTATGCGCTCTATCCGGCGCATTTCCTGCTGCTGCTACTGGTCCGCAAGATCATCGCCTAACCCTTGTGGCAGCTGGCTTGCCTGCGATGCAGACGCCTCGGTGTACCCGTTGCACCGAGGGGATGCTATCGCAGGCAAGCCAGCTCCCACACAAGCCCGCTCCCACATTTGTTCTGCGTCGTTCATCCGATGTCGTAAACGCACCTTTGCGTGGCGTCCGTAGGCATTTGGTCTATCTGTACCAGCCCTACCATCGCATCAAAGGGCGCTGCCGCGTGCACGTGCCTCAACAAGACGAAATGCTGGGAGAGACGCGATGTTCAGCAAGCAAGACCAGATCCAGGGTTATGACGATGCACTGCTGGCGGCGATGAATGCCGAGGAGCAGCGCCAGGAAGATCATATCGAGCTGATCGCGTCAGAGAACTACACCAGCAAGCGCGTCATGGAAGCCCAGGGCAGCGGCCTCACCAACAAATACGCCGAAGGGTATCCGGGCAAGCGCTACTACGGTGGCTGCGAGCACGTCGATAAGGTGGAAGCGCTGGCCATCGAGCGCGCCAAGCAACTGTTCGGCGCCGACTACGCCAACGTGCAGCCGCACTCCGGTTCGTCCGCCAACAGCGCGGTGTACCTGGCGCTGTTGAACGCCGGTGACACCATCCTCGGCATGAGCCTGGCCCACGGTGGCCACCTGACCCACGGCGCCAAGGTGTCGTCCTCGGGCAAGCTGTACAACGCGGTGCAATACGGCATCGACACCGCCACCGGCCTGATCGACTACGACGAAGTCGAGCGCCTGGCCGTGGAGCACAAGCCGAAGATGGTCGTGGCCGGTTTCTCCGCCTACTCCAAGACCCTGGATTTCCCGCGCTTCCGCCAGATTGCCGACAAGGTCGGTGCGCTGCTGTTCGTCGACATGGCCCACGTCGCCGGCCTGGTGGCCGCCGGCTTGTACCCGAACCCGCTGCCCTACGCCGATGTGGTCACCACCACGACCCACAAGACCCTGCGCGGTCCACGTGGCGGCCTGATCCTGGCCCGTGCCAACGAAGAAATTGAAAAGAAACTCAACTCCGCGGTGTTCCCCGGTGCCCAGGGCGGCCCGCTGATGCACGTGATCGCCGGCAAGGCGGTGTGCTTCAAGGAAGCCCAGGAACCGGGTTTCAAGGCTTATCAACAGCAAGTGATCGACAACGCCCAGGCCATGGCCGGCGTGTTTATCAAACGCGGCTACGATGTCGTGTCCGGCGGCACCGATAACCACCTGTTCCTGGTCAGCCTGATCCGTCAGGGCCTCACCGGCAAAGACGCGGACGCTGCCCTGGGCCGCGCCCACATCACCGTCAACAAGAACGCCGTGCCCAACGACCCGCAGTCGCCGTTCGTGACTTCGGGCCTGCGTATCGGCACCCCGGCGGTGACCACACGCGGCTTCAAAGTGACCCAATGCCTGGAGTTGGCCGGCTGGATCTGCGACATCCTCGACAACCTCGGCGACGCCGATGTGGAGGCCAACGTCGCCAAGCATGTGGCCGCCCTGTGCGCTGATTTCCCGGTTTATCGCTGAGCGCGGTTTTGGAGTAATGACTATGCAACGCTACTCGGGCTTCGGCCTCTTCAAGCACTCACTCAGCCACCACGAAAACTGGCAGAAGATGTGGCGCACGCCGACCCCCAAAAAGGTCTACGACGTGGTCATCGTCGGCGGCGGCGGGCATGGTCTGGCGACGGCTTACTATTTGGCCAAAGAGCACGGCATCACCAACGTGGCCGTGGTCGAGAAAGGCTGGCTGGGCGGCGGTAACACCGCGCGCAACACCACCATCGTGCGCTCCAACTACCTGTGGGATGAGTCGGCGCACCTGTACGAACACGCGATGAAACTCTGGGAAGGCTTGTCCCAGGACCTGAACTACAACGTGATGTTCTCCCAGCGTGGTGTCTACAACCTGTGCCACACCCTGCAAGACATCCGTGATTCCGAGCGTCGCGTCAGCGCCAACCGCCTCAACGGTGTGGACGGCGAACTGCTCAACGCCAAACAAGTGGCCGACGAGATCCCGTACCTCGACTGCTCAAAGAACACCCGCTACCCGGTCATGGGCGCCACCGTGCAACGTCGCGGCGGCGTGGCCCGTCACGATGCCGTGGCCTGGGGCTTTGCCCGCGCCGCCGACGCACTGGGCGTGGACCTGATCCAGCAGACCGAAGTCATCGGTTTCCGCAAGGAAAACGGCGTGTGCATCGGCGTCGAAACCAACAAGGGCTTTATCGGCGCCAAGCGCGTCGGTGTGGTCACGGCGGGTAACTCCGGGCACATGGCGTCGCTGGCGGGCTTCCGCCTGCCGATCGAATCCCACCCGCTGCAAGCGTTGGTGTCGGAGCCGATCAAGCCGATCATCGACAGCGTGATCATGTCCAACGCCGTGCACGGCTACATCAGCCAGTCCGACAAGGGCGACCTGGTGATCGGCGCCGGCATTGACGGCTACAACGGCTACGGCCAGCGCGGCTCCTACCCGGTGATTGAACACACCATCCAGGCCATCGTCGAGATGTTCCCGGTGCTGTCCCGTGTGCGCATGAACCGCCAGTGGGGCGGGATCGTCGACACCACGCCGGATGCCTGCCCGATCATCTCCAAGACCCCGGTCCCGAACATGTTCTTCAACTGCGGTTGGGGCACCGGTGGTTTTAAAGCGACTCCAGGCTCAGGCAACGTATTTGCCGCCAGCCTTGCCAAGGGTGAAATGCACCCGTTGGCCGCTCCTTTCTCCATCGACCGTTTCCACAACGGTGCGCTGATCGACGAACACGGCGCTGCGGCCGTCGCCCACTAACAGGAGAAATTTCCTATGTTGCATATCTTCTGTCCTCACTGTGGCGAACTGCGCTCCGAAGAGGAATTCCACGCGTCCGGCCAAGCGCACATCCCGCGCCCGCTGGACCCGAATACCTGCACCGACGAGCAGTGGGGCGACTACATGTTCTTCCGCGACAACCCGCGCGGCCTGCACCACGAGCTGTGGATTCACGCCGCCGGTTGCCGCCAGTATTTCAACGCGACCCGCGACACCGTGACCTACGAAATTCTTGAAACTTACAAGATCGGTGAGAAGCCACAATTCACCGCCAAGGCCTCTGGAGAGAAGGTATGAGCCAGATCAATCGCCTGTCCAACGGTGGCCGGATCGACCGCAACAAAGTCCTCAGCTTCAGCTTCAACGGCCAGAGCTACAAAGGCTTTGAAGGCGACACCCTGGCCGCTGCACTGCTGGCCAACGGCGTCGACATCATCGGCCGCAGCTTCAAGTATTCCCGCCCGCGCGGCATCTTCGCCGCCGGTGCCGAAGAGCCGAACGCGGTGCTGCAGATTGGCGCCACCGAAGCCACGCAGATCCCCAACGTGCGCGCCACGCAACAGGCGCTGTACCAGGGTTTGGTCGCCACCAGCACCAACGGCTGGCCGAGCGTGAACAACGACATGATGGGCATTCTCGGCAAGGTCGGCGGCAAGCTGATGCCGCCGGGTTTCTACTACAAAACCTTCATGTACCCGCAATCGTTCTGGATGACGTACGAGAAGTACATCCGTAAGGCTGCAGGTTTAGGCCGCTCGCCGACCGAGAACGACCCGGACACCTACGACTACATGAACCGTCACTGCGACGTGCTGATTGTGGGCGCCGGCCCTGCCGGTCTGTCGGCGGCCCTGGCCGCTGCTCGCAGCGGCGCGCGGGTGATCATCGCGGACGAGCAGGAAGAATTCGGCGGCTCCTTGCTGGATTCCCGTGAAAGCCTCGACGGCAAGCCGGCCGCCGAATGGGTTGCCAGCGTGATCGCGGAATTGAAAGCCCTGCACGATGTAGTGCTGCTGCCTCGCGCCACCGTCAACGGCTACCACGACCATAACTTCCTGACCATTCACGAGCGCCTTACCGATCACCTCGGTGACCGCGCGCCGATCGGCCAGGTGCGTCAGCGTATCCACCGTGTGCGTGCCAAGCGTGTCGTGTTGGCCACCGGTGCGTGCGAGCGTCCGCTGGTGTACGGCAACAACGACGTGCCGGGCAACATGCTGGCCGGTGCGGTCTCGACTTACGTGCGTCGCTACGGCGTGGCACCGGGCAAGAAGCTGGTGCTGTCGACCAACAACGATCATGCCTACCGCGTTGCGCTGGACTGGTTCGACGCCGGTCTTACCGTTGTTGCCGTAGCCGATGCTCGCCACAACCCACGGGGCGCGCTGGTTGAAGAGGCCCGTGCCAAGGGTATTCGCATCCTCACCGGCAGCGCCGTGATCGAAGCCCGTGGCAGCAAGCACGTCACCGGCGCGCGCGTGGCCGCCATCGACGTCAAGGCCCACAAAGTCACCAGCCCCGGAGAATGGCTGGAGTGCGACCTGGTGGCCAGCTCCGGTGGCTACAGCCCGGTGGTTCACCTGGCCTCGCACCTGGGCGGCAAGCCGACCTGGCGTGAAGACATCCTCGGTTTTGTACCGGGCGAAGCACCGCAGAAACGCGTGTGCGTTGGTGGTATCAACGGCGTCTACGGCCTGGGCGACTCCCTGGCAGACGGTTTTGAAGGCGGCGTGCGCGCGGCCAGCGAAGCCGGTTTTGCACCGGTGGAAGGTACGCTGCCAAAAGCCTTGAGCCGTCTGGAAGAGCCGACCCTTGCGCTGTTCCAGGTGCCCCACGAAAAAGCCACTGCACGGGCGCCGAAGCAATTTGTCGACCTGCAAAACGACGTCACCGCCGCCGCCATCGAACTCGCCACCCGCGAAGGTTTCGAGTCGGTGGAGCACGTCAAACGCTACACCGCACTGGGCTTCGGCACCGATCAGGGCAAGCTCGGCAACGTCAACGGCCTGGCCATCGCGGCCCGCTCGCTGAACGTGACCATCCCGCAGATGGGCACCACCATGTTCCGTCCCAACTACACGCCGGTGACCTTCGGCGCGGTAGCGGGCCGCCACTGTGGGCACATCTTCGAGCCGGTGCGCTACACCGCGCTGCACGCCTGGCACGTGAAAAACGGTGCCGAGTTTGAAGACGTCGGCCAGTGGAAACGCCCGTGGTACTTCCCGCGCAACGGTGAAGACCTGCACGCCGCGGTCAAACGCGAATGCCTGGCCGTGCGCGACAGCGTCGGCCTGCTGGATGCGTCCACCCTCGGCAAGATCGACATTCAAGGCCCGGATGCCCGCGAATTCCTCAACCGCATCTACAGCAACGCCTGGACCAAGCTCGACGTGGGCAAGGCCCGCTACGGCCTGATGTGCAAGGAAGACGGCATGGTCTTCGACGACGGCGTCACCGCTTGCCTCGCCGACAACCACTTCCTGATGACCACCACCACCGGCGGCGCGGCGCGCGTACTTCAGTGGCTGGAAATCTACCAGCAGACCGAATGGCCAGACCTCAAGGTGTACTTCACCTCGGTCACCGACCACTGGGCGACCATGACCCTGTCCGGCCCCAACAGCCGCAAGCTGCTGAGCGAAGTCACCGACATCGATTTGGACAAGGACGGCTTCCCGTTCATGACCTGGAAAGAAGGTTTGGTGGGCGGCGTGCCGGCGCGGGTGTTCCGGATTTCGTTTACCGGTGAGCTGTCGTACGAAGTCAACGTGCAGGCCGACTACGCCATGGGCGTACTCGAAAAAATCGTCGAGGCCGGCAAAAAGTACAACCTGACCCCTTACGGCACCGAGACCATGCACGTGCTGCGGGCCGAGAAGGGTTTCATCATCGTCGGCCAGGACACCGACGGCTCGATGACCCCGGACGACCTGAACATGGGCTGGTGTGTAGGCCGCACCAAGCCGTTCTCGTGGATCGGCTGGCGCGGGATGAATCGCGAAGATTGCGTGCGTGAAGACCGCAAGCAACTGGTGGGCTTGAAGCCGATTGACCCGAACGTGTGGCTGCCGGAAGGCGCGCAGCTGGTGTTCGACGCCAAGCAGACGATCCCGATGAAGATGGTCGGCCACGTCACCTCCAGTTATGCCCACAACTCCCTGGGTTATTCGTTTGCCATGGGCGTGGTGAAGGGCGGCTTGAAGCGCATCGGCGAGCGGGTGTTTGCACCGCTGGCAGATGGCAGCGTGATCGAGGCGGAGATTGTGTCTTCGGTGTTCTTTGACCCGAAAGGCGAGCGTCAAAATATCTGACAGACCGAGTCGCCTGCATCGCAGGCAAGCCAGCTCCCACATTTTGAATGGGTTCACCCCGCAAAATGTGGGAGCCGGGCTTGCCCGCGATGAGGCCGGAACAGTCACTGCAAGACCTACAGAATTCAAACAGGTGCTTTATGACAGCAGCCAATGTTTACCAACAACGCCCCACCTCCGGCGCCAAGGCCGAGTCGTCGCTGCACCATGCCGACCTCGCCAGCCTGGTGGGCAAGGGCCGCAAGAACGCCGGCGTGACCGTGCGTGAAAAGAAATTGCTGGGCCACCTGACCCTTCGAGGCGACGGCCACGACGCAGCCTTCGCTGCCGGCGTGCACAAGGCCCTGGGCATCGAGTTGCCCGGCGCGTTGCAAGTCATCGTCAAGGGTGAAACCAGCCTGCAATGGCTCGGCCCGGATGAGTGGTTGCTGGTGGTGCCGAGCGGTGAAGAATTCGCCGCCGAGCAAAGTTTGCGCGAGGCGCTGGGTGAGTTGCATATCCAGGTCGTCAACGTCAGCGGCGGCCAGCAGATCCTTGAACTCAGCGGCCCGAACGTGCGCGACGTGCTGATGAAATCCACCAGCTACGACGTGCACCCCAACAGCTTTCCGGTGGGCAAGGCGGTGGGCACGGTGTTCGCCAAGTCACAACTGGTGATTCGCCATACCGCTGAAGACACCTGGGAGCTGGTGATCCGTCGCAGCTTCTCGGATTACTGGTGGCTGTGGTTGCAGGACGCGGCGGCTGAGTATGGCCTGGCCGTCGAAGCCTGATATGACGCTTACCCTGTAGGAGCCCGACTTGCCGGCGATGGCGTCGGTGAGATCGTCATGGCCGGCAAGCCGGGCTCCTGCAGAGGGCGCGTTGCCTGAAGTTGTTTGAGGAGTTACCCGCAATGAGCCGCGTACCCGACACATGGATTTTGACCGCCGACTGCCCCAGCGTGCTCGGCACGGTGGACGCGGTGACCCGCTATCTGTTCGAGCAGGGCTGCTACGTCACCGAACACCACTCCTTCGATGACCGGCTCTCGGGCCGGTTCTTCATCCGTGTGGAATTCCGCCAGCCCGACGGTTTTGACGAGCAAGCCTTCCGCGATGGCCTGGCCACTCGCGGCGAGGCGTTCGGCATGATCTTCGAGCTGACTGCGCCGAATTACCGGCCAAAAGTGGTGATCATGGTCTCCAAGGCCGATCACTGCCTCAACGATTTGCTCTACCGCCAGCGCATCGGCCAACTGTCGATGGACGTGGTCGCCGTGGTCTCCAACCATCCCGACCTCAAGCCCCTGGCCGACTGGCACCAGATTCCGTATTACCACTTCCCCCTGGACCCCAACGACAAACCGTCCCAGGAGCGCCAGGTGTGGCAGGTGATCGAAGAGTCGGGCGCCGAACTGGTGATCCTTGCGCGCTACATGCAAGTGCTGTCGCCGGAGCTGTGCCGCAAGCTCGACGGCAAAGCCATCAACATCCATCACTCCCTGTTGCCCGGTTTTAAAGGCGCCAAGCCGTATCACCAGGCCTACAACAAGGGCGTGAAACTGGTGGGCGCCACCGCGCATTACATCAACAACGACCTGGACGAAGGGCCGATCATCGCCCAGGGCGTGGAGGTGGTGGACCACAGTCACTACCCGGAAGATTTGATCGCCAAGGGGCGGGATATTGAGGGTCTGACCCTGGCCCGGGCCGTGGGGTATCACATTGAGCGGAGGGTGTTTTTAAACGCCAATCGTACGGTCGTTCTATAGATCGCTATCGCAGGCAAGCCAGCTCCCACATTTGAATGTGTTCACAAATCAAAATGTGGGAGCCGGGCTTGCCCGCGATGAGGCCATCAGCAACAACGCAAAAACAGCATCTGTACCCGAGCACTTAAACGCGCTGCCTGCCTGGGCAACGCGGTTCCATAAAAACAACAGCGAGGTGAAAGCATGTCTGGTAATCGTGGTGTCGTGTATCTCGGCAACGGCAAGGTCGAAGTACAGAAAATCGACTATCCCAAAATGCAGGACCCCCGTGGCAGGAAGATTGAGCACGGCGTCATCCTGCGCGTGGTCTCCACTAACATCTGCGGCTCCGATCAACACATGGTGCGTGGCCGCACCACCGCCCAGACCGGCCTGGTGCTGGGTCACGAAATCACCGGCGAAGTGATCGAGAAAGGCAGCGACGTCGAGAACCTTAAAATCGGCGACCTGGTGTCGGTGCCGTTCAACGTGGCGTGTGGCCGTTGCCGCTCCTGCAAAGAGCAGCACACCGGCGTGTGCCTGACCGTCAACCCGGCCCGTGCCGGTGGCGCCTACGGCTATGTCGACATGGGCGACTGGACCGGCGGCCAGGCCGAATACGTGCTGGTGCCTTACGCCGACTTCAACCTGCTGAAACTGCCGGACCGCGACAAGGCCATGGAGAAAATCCGCGACCTGACCTGCCTCTCCGACATCCTGCCCACTGGCTACCACGGTGCAGTCACGGCGGGCGTTGGCCCGGGCAGCACGGTCTACATTGCCGGTGCCGGCCCGGTGGGCCTGGCGGCTGCCGCTTCCGCTCGCCTGCTGGGTGCTGCGGTGGTGATCATCGGTGACGTCAACCCGATCCGCCTGGCCCACGCCAAGGCCCAGGGTTTTGAAATTGCCGACCTGTCCAAGGACACCCCGCTGCACGAACAAATCGCCGCGTTGCTGGGCGAGCCTGAGGTTGACTGCGCCGTGGATGCGGTAGGCTTCGAAGCGCGCGGCCATGGCCATGACGGCGTCAAGCACGAGGCGCCAGCCACCGTGCTCAACTCGTTGATGGGCGTGGTGCGGGTGGCCGGCAAAATCGGCATCCCGGGCCTGTACGTGACCGAAGACCCGGGTGCCGTGGACGCCGCTGCAAAAATGGGCAGCCTGAGCATTCGTTTCGGCCTGGGCTGGGCCAAATCCCACAGCTTCCACACCGGGCAAACACCGGTGATGAAGTACAACCGCCAACTGATGCAGGCGATCATGTGGGACCGTATCAATATTGCCGACATCGTCGGCGTGGAAGTCATCAGCCTGGATGACGCGCCGCGCGGTTATGGCGAGTTCGATGCGGGTGTGCCGAAGAAGTTTGTGATTGATCCGCACAAGTTGTTCAGCGCGGCTTAAGTCGCGGGCCAATAAAAAGGCGACCCTTGGGTCGCCTTTTTTTGCATCTGGGGTTGGGTGGGTGAATCAGCGAATCGCCAACGCCCCCTGATACACCGTTGGCCCCGTCGGCTGCTTGCTCACCGAGCCGCCCTTGGTTTCCGAACTGACCATCAGCGTCACCGGCTTGCTGATCGACTCTTGCTGGCGCGGGTTGATGCCAATAATGCCTTTGCCGTCTTCAGGCAACAGGCCCAGTGAAACCGGGTTACCGTCCGCCGGCACAGCCCACAGTTCCAGGCTTTGGTCTGGAGCCGGTGCGGTGGCAGCAATCGGCTGCACTTCAAGGTAATCCTTGTGGGCCACGATCTGCGTGGCCGGTTGCTGGGTGGTGTTCACCAGCAATGCGGCAGATTTGACGCTGTCCTTGGTGTAGAGGGCACCGCCGACGCCCGCCACTACCACCAGACAGGCGCCGACGAACAGGCGTGGGCGGTTCCAGAATGAAGGCTTGTGCTCAATCACTTGGGGGTTGATCGCAGTCATTAGGCTCTTCCTGACATGTTTTGTAGTCTTTCATGGACCCAGGTTACGGCGATCAGTTCCTCAATCCATCGACTTGGGTCCTGGCTCAGAGTGATGCCAATTGGCCTTGATACAGCACCGGCCCGGTCGGTTGTCCGGTGGGTGAGCCGCCCTGAGGTTCAAGACTGACTGCCAGCGTCAACGGTGCCGTCAGCAGTGCCTGTTGTTCTTTGCTCAGCTGAATCCGCCCTTTACCCGACACCGGCACCAACCCCAGCGAGATCGGTTTGCCACCCGCCGGGATTGCCCACAGTTCCAGCGCACGTGCCGGTGCCACCGCCGCCAGCGCCAGTGGTTCCACCTGCAGATGATCCGCATACGCCTGGATCTTCAGCGCCGGCTGTTGATCCGCCGCCACCAGCGTGGCGTTGTATTCCACCCCAAGATCGCGCTGGTACAGCACACCCACCAATACGGCGATCGCTACCCCGCACGCCGCTGCCAGCAACCGCAGGTTCATCCAGAACGGTTTCTTCGCCGGCATATGCAGCACTTGCGGTTCAATGCGCGCCTTGATCCCTTCCCACACATGATCCGGCACCGGCCGTTCGGGCAATGGCCCGGTCAGGCGGGCGAGGGCATCCTGCCAGTGTCCCAGTTCGACGCGCAGGGCTGCATCGTCCAGCAGCAGTGCTTCAAAGCGCCGCCGCGCCGTGGCGGGCATCAGCCCGATGGCGTAATCCGCTGCGAGGGCGCGGCGCAGGGCGGTGGTTTGGTAGTTCATGATTCAAGGCACCTGCGCAAACGCTCCATGCCGCGGCGAATCCAGGATTTGACCGAGCCCAGGGGCGCGGCCAGGTGGTCGGCCAATTCCGAGCACGACAAGCCCTGGAAGTAAGCCACGGTGATCGATTGGCGCTGCATGCCTTCAAGGCTGTCGAGGCAGCGGTTCAGGGCGTGGGCTTCACGCTCGCTGTCGAGCAATTCATGGGCGCTGGGGCTTTCGTCGGCCATTGCGTCTTGCTGGCCGTCGCTCAAGGGTTGTTCGCGGTGTTTGCGCAACTGGTCGATGGCCAGGTTGCGGGTGATGTTGATCATCCAGGTCAGCGGCGCCGACAAGTGGGCCTCATACCGCGAGGCGTTGAACCAGATGCGCACGAAACTCTCCTGCAGCACGTCTTCGGCCAGGTCCTGGCGGCCCATGAAACGCAGGGCAACACCGTGCAAACGCGGGGAAACGCTGCGATAGAGCGTTTCGAACGCCTGGCGGTTACCCAGTGAACACTGGGCCAGCAATTGCCGTAGTTGATCGGCATCGTGGGTCGAAATGGGGCTTCTCCAGGCACTTGCATCAGGGCGATGGGACGGCGCACGGTAAAGAGGGCAGGCTGAGGTTAGTCCAGCTTGGGCGTTCATTCCATCCAGCTCCGTGCGGCTCGTGATGGATATACGCAGCGCAGGGCTGTTCGGATGCAGTGGTTTTCTGAACTAATCTGAGAGGTGGGAACAATCCTTCGCCCTGCCCAGTCAAACCCCTGCTTTTAGCGCTTACTTTCAGAGGTTGTCTTGATGAAGATTTCACGCGGTTTTGCCCTGTCCTGCCTGTTGACCGTGGCGGCCAGCCCGGTGTTTGCGGCAGGTTTCAGCCTCGGCGACGTGGCCAATGCCGTTTCGGGTGCACAGGGTGGCGACAAGGCGGCAGCGGCTGCACCGACCTCACAGACCGCCGGTCTGCTGGGCGCCCTGACCTCGCAACTGAACGTGACCCCTGAGCAGGCCGTCGGCGGCACCGGCGCGATGCTGGGCCTGGCCAAGAATAAATTGGGCGGCGGTGATTACTCGCAGTTGACCCAGAGCGTTCCGGGCCTGGACAAGCTCTCCGGCAGCAACTCCCTGGGCAGCCTCGGCGCCCTGAGCGGCATGCTTGGCCAGAGCGGCGGCAGCAAGACCTCGGGCCTGGATGGCGTATTGGGTAACGTGAAGAATACCAGCGACCTGAACACTGCATTCAGCGCGCTGGGCATGGACAGTGGGATGGTGGGCCAGTTTGCGCCGGTTATCCTGAAATACCTGGGCGGCCAGGGCGCCAGCGAATCGGTACTGGGCAAGCTGGCTTCGGCCTGGGGCACGGGCGGCTAAGGTCGCTCTGCGCGCAGTTGTTCGATGCGCGTATCCTTCTCCATCCAGAGCTGGTTGACCCAGTTCTGGACGGTCTGGCGAAACGCCGGATCGTTCTCGTAATCCCCCTGCCACAATGCCGGATCCAACTCACGGGTGCGGATATCTACGATTACCTTCGGCACCGCGCCGCTGATCAAGTCCCAGAAACCCGGAATGTTCTCTTGGGGATAAACCACAGTGACGTCGAGCACCGCGTCCAGCTGTTCGCCCATCGCCGCCAGCACGAACGCTACACCGCCCGCCTTGGGTTTGAGCAGGCGCTTGTAGGGTGAGTCCTGTTGTTGACGCTTGGCCGGGGTGAATCGGGTGCCTTCCAGGTAATTGACCACCGTGACCGGCTGGCGCTTGAACAGCTCGCAGGCTTCCTGGGTGATTTTCAGGTCCTGGCCTGCCAGCTCGGGGTGTTTGGCCAGGAACGCTTTGGTGTAGCGCTTCATGAACGGGTAATCCAGCGCCCACCAGGCCAGGCCCAGGAACGGTACCCAGATCAGTTCCTTTTTCAGGAAGAACTTGAAGAACGGCGTGCGTCGGTTGAGGGTCTGGATCAGCGCCGGGATGTCGACCCAGGATTGGTGGTTGCTGATCACCAGATAGGAAGTGTCGCCCCGCAGGTCGCCACCGCCGCGAATGTCCCATTGGGTGGGGATGCACAGGGCGAAGATCAGCTTGTCGATCTCGGCCCAGGTTTCAGCGATCCACATGACCGCCCATGAGGCGTAGTCGCGAAAGCGACCGGGGGCCACCAGCTTGAGCAGGGCAAACACCATCAGTGGCCCGAACAGCACCAGGGTGTTGAGCAACAGCAGGAATGTGACGAAACAGCCGGTGAGCAGGCGGCGCATAAGTAACTCTTGGAATCATTTTTGGCCCGCCATGATAAGCAGCTTGTGTCGAGAGGCCAAATCGCAGATGTGATGATGAATGTTTCACTTAAGCCCCGGTATGCTTAGGCGCCCAACTAAGCAGCGGTTTTGCGGTCTAGAATTCGCCCACTTATTTCAAGGAAACCTCCTACGTGAAATCCATCCTTGCCCTGCTAACTCTCGTGGCCTTGCCTGTCATGGCCGCTGAGCCGACCCTTTACGGTCGCTACGAATACATTCAACTGCCGGAAATCGGCGAGACCTTCAAGGCCAAGATGGACACCGGTGCGCTGACTGCCTCGCTGTCGGCCCGGGACATCGAGACCTTCACCCGTGACGGCGACGACTGGGTACGCTTCCGCCTCGGCGGCAAGGAGGCCACCAACAAGGTGTACGAGCACAAGGTCTCGCGCATCAGCAAAATCAAAAGCCGCGCCGACGAAGATGACGACAAGGACGAGGCTACCGTGGCCAAGCGCCCGGTGATCGACCTGGAAATGTGCCTGGGCAACGTCAAGCGCACCGTCGAGGTCAACCTCACCGACCGCAGCAGCTTCAACTACCCGCTGCTGATCGGCGCCAAGGCCTTGCGTGAATTCGGCGCTGCGGTGAACCCTGCTCGCCGTTACACTGCGGACAAACCGGACTGCTGACGGACCACCATGCCGCATATCCTGATTGTCGAAGACGAAGCGGCCATCGCCGACACGCTGATTTTTGCCCTGCAAGGCGAGGGCTTCACCACCACCTGGCTGAGCCTCGGCCAGGCGGCGCTGGCCCATCAGCGGCAAACCCCGGCGGACCTGATCATCCTCGACATCGGCCTGCCGGACATCACCGGCTTTGAAACCTGCAAACAGCTGCGGCGCTTCAGCGAAGTGCCGGTGATGTTCCTCAGTGCCCGGGACGGCGAGATCGACCGCGTGGTGGGCCTTGAGATCGGTGCCGACGACTATGTGGTCAAGCCCTTCAGCCCACGTGAAGTGGCGGCGCGGGTACGGGCGATTCTCAAGCGTGTGGGCCCCGGTGTCGCACCGGCGATGTTCCAGGTGGACCTGGAGCGCATGCAGATCAGTTACCGCGGCCAGCCCCTGAGCCTCACGCGCCATGAGTTTCGCCTGCTGCAAAGCCTGCTGGAGCAACCCGAGCGGGTCTTCAGCCGCGAACAACTGCTGGACGCCGTGGGCGTGGCTGCGGATGCTGGCTACGAGCGCAATATCGACAGCCACATCAAGAGCGTTCGCAGCAAATTGCGCACGGTGGCGCCTGACGCCGAACCCATCCAGACCCATCGCGGCCTGGGCTACAGCTACAGCCCGGGCAACAGCTGATGCGCCTGGGGATCCGGTTTTTCCTGGTGTACGCGCTGTTTATCGGCCTGACCGGTTACTTTGTGCTCAGCACCGTGATGAAGGAAATCCGCCCCGGCGTGCGCCAGTCCACCGAAGAAACCCTGGTGGACACCGCCAACCTGCTGGCGGAAATCCTGCGTGACGATGTGAAGAACGGCACCCTCGGCCAGAGCCACTGGCCCGAGCTGCTCAAGGCGTACGGCGAACGTCAGCCGGGCGCGAATATCTGGGGCCTGCCGAAAAACCAGGTCAACCACCGCATCTACGTCACCGACGCCAAGGGCATCGTGTTGCTGGACTCCACCGGCGAGGCGGTAGGCGAGGACTACTCGAAATGGAACGACGTGTACCTGACCTTGCGCGGCGAATACGGCGCACGTTCCACCCGCAGCGAACTGGACGACCCGGCCTCATCGGTGATGCACGTTGGCGCGCCGATCCGCGATAACGGGCAGATCATCGGCGTGGTCACCGTGGCCAAACCCAACAGCTCGTTGCAGCCCTATGTGGATCGTACCGAAGACCGGCTGCTGTGGTACGGCGCCGGGCTGGTGGGCCTGGGCCTGCTGTTCGGCGCTTTGTTGTCGTGGTGGTTGAGTGTCGCGCTGCGCCGGCTCACGGCGTATGCCCAGGCGGTCAGCGAAGGCCGGCGTGCCGAGTTGCCGCACTATCGCGGTGGTGAGCTGGAGCAACTGTCCACCGCCGTGGAACACATGCGCACCCAGCTGGAAGGCAAGGCGTACGTCGAGCGTTATGTGCACACCCTGACCCACGAATTGAAAAGCCCGCTGGCGGCGATTCGCGGCGCGGCGGAGCTGTTGCAGGGCGACATGTCCCGTGACCAGCAGCAGCGCTTCGTGGGCAATATCGACAGTGAAAGCGCGCGCTTGCAGCAGTTGATCGAGCGCCTGCTGAACCTGGCCCAGGTGGAGCAGCGCCAGGGCCTGGAAGACCAGGCCAGTATGTCGTTGGCGGCGCTGGTGGACGAAGTGCTCAAGGCCCAATGCGCGCGCATCGAAGGCGCCGGATTGCAGGTCGAACAGGCGATTGCAGTGGATGTGCAGGTGTACGGCGAGCCGTTCCTGCTGCGCCAGGCACTGGGCAATCTGCTGGAAAACGCCCTGGACTTTACCCCGTCCGGTGGCGCATTGCGGTTCAGCGCCCGGGCCCTGAATGACGGCATCGAATTCACCCTGTTCAACCAGGCCGAACCGATCCCCGAATACGCCTTGCCGCGTCTCAGCGAACGCTTTTATTCCCTGCCGCGCCCGGCCAGCGGGCGTAAGAGCACGGGCCTGGGGCTGAATTTTGTCGAGGAAGTGATGAAGCTGCACGGCGGTTCATTGCAGATCGGCAACGTGCCCGGCGGCGTGCAGGTCAAACTGCATCTCCACACAGTCTCCACATTCCCTTCATAAATCCCCCTTAAGCGCCGGCCAGACTCTCCCCCATCAAAACAGGGAGAGCTTCATGAACCGCAATCTGCTTTTCAAACTGGGCGCCATCGCGCTGCTGATCGTGCTGTTGTTGATTCCGTTGCTGATGATCCACGGCGTGATTACCGACCGTCAGCAGTTGCGCGACGACGTCTTGCAGGATATCGCCCGCAGTTCCAGCTACAGCCAGCGCCTCAGTGGCCCGGTGCTGGTGGTGCCGTATCGCAAGACCGTCCGGGAGTGGAAGCTCAATGAAAAGCTCAACGAACGCTACGAAGAAACCCGTGAAGTGCGCGGTCGTCTGTATTTCCTGCCGGAGCAATTTGCCCTCGACGGCCAGGTGCAAACCGAAGTGCGCGCCCGGGGCATTTACCAGGCGCGGCTGTTCCACGCTGACAACCGTATCAGCGGGCGGTTTGTGTTGCCGGAGCAGTGGGGTATCAAGGAGAACTTTGGTGATTACCAGTTTGACCCGGCGTATCTGGCGGTGGGTATCAGCGACATTCGTGGCATCGAAAACGCGCTGAAGCTGGAGCTGGGCAGCCAGCAACTGGCGTTTTCGCCGGGCACTCAAGTGGCGTGGCTGGGGGAGGGCGTTCACGTGATGCTGCCCGAGCAGGACAGCAAGAAGCCGTCACCTTTTGATTTCGCCTTCAACCTGCGCCTGCAAGGTACCGAGCAACTGCAAGTGGTGCCGGTGGGCAAGACCAGCCAGGTCAAGCTGGCGTCGAACTGGCCGCACCCGAGCTTTATCGGCAACTTCCTGCCGACCCAGCGCGAGGTCACCGCCCAAGGCTTTACCGCCAACTGGCAGACCACGTTCTTCTCCACCAACCTGGAAGAAACCATGGGCGGTTGCACCTGGGATCAGGTGTGTGATGACTTCAACAGCCGCAGCTTCGGCGTGAGTTTTATCGACCCGGTGGACCAGTACCTCAAGAGTGACCGGGCGATCAAATATGCGCTGCTGTTTATCGCCCTGACGTTTGCCGGCTTCTTCCTGTTCGAGGTGCTCAAGAGCCTGGCGGTGCACCCGATCCAGTACGCGTTGGTGGGGGTTGCCCTGGCGTTTTTCTACCTGCTGCTGTTGTCGTTGTCGGAGCACATCGGGTTTGGCCCGGCGTACCTGATATCGGCGGCTGCCTGTGTGCTGTTGATTGGGTTTTACGTCTGCCATGTGCTGCGCAGCGTCGCCCATGGCCTGGGGTTTTCGGTGGGGTTGGCGGCGTTGTATGGCTTGTTGTACGGGTTGTTGAGTGCGGAAGATTACGCGTTGTTGATGGGCTCGTTGCTGCTGTTCGGGTTACTGGGCACGGTGATGGTGCTGACCCGCAAGCTGGATTGGTATGGGGTGGGCAAGCGATGAGTCGGTCGTTGGGGTTGCGGGAGGATCAGCAAGAGGGCGCGCAATTGGTGGCGAGGATCAACGCGCTATTCCCTGTTGCCCGAGAGCTGTTTGTGGCGAGGGAGCTTGCTCCCGCTGGAGTGCGAAGCGCTCCCAGGATTTTTGGGGCCGCTGCGCAGCCCGGCGGGAGCAAGCTCCCTCGCCACAGAAGAGCCCTTGCAGTCGGTTAGGCCGGCGGCTGGGTCTGCAACATCGACGGCCGCTGACTCACCTCGGCATACCACGCCGCCAGCTTCGGATGGCTGGACCGCCACTGCATGTCCGGGTGGCGGAAATCCAGGTAAGCCAGCGCACAGGCCACGCTGATCGCCGCCACATCAAACGGCCCGGTCAGTTCGGTGATGGCGTCCTGTTCCAGCATGTCGAGGGCGCGGCGGATCTTGTCGCGCTGGCCTTCCAGCCACAAGTCCCAGTGTTTTTCCACCGGGCGCATGGCGGTTTCGTAACGCACTAGCACGGCGGCATCCATGATCCCGTCGGCGGTCGAGGCCAGGGTCAGGCGTCGCCAGCGGGCCGGGCCGTCTCGGGGGATCAGCGGGGTGCCGGTGTGTTGGTGGTCGAGGTAATCGAGGATCACCCGGCTGTCATGCAGCGCGTTGCCGTCGGCCAGGCGCAGCGCGGGGATCTTGCCCACCGCGTTGTCCAGGATCACATCGGCGTCGGGCGCGATCGGTGTCGGCATGCAGGCGTGCAAGGTCACGCGGTCCAGTTGGCCGGTCTCGTGCAACAGCACCCGTACCTTGCGCACAAACGGCGAGGCGGGGTTGTGGAACAACGTCATGCTGGGGATGGACATGGGCATTCCTCGGAAAAGGGCAGCGCTAATCTATCTCAACGCTTGAGCAACGCCCAGCTGCCAATTACCGCCGGAATACCTAGCCCGACCCAGCTCAACGAATCCCACAACCCGTCCCCCAGCAACGCCGCAAACAACCCGGCCGCGCTCAGCAGCCCGATGGCCAGCGGAATGCCAAACACCTTCCAGAAACTCGACTGCCGCGGCTTCATGACTTGGCCGCCTTGCGCCGTACCTGCCACAGGTACACGCCGCTGCCCAGGACGATGATGGTCAGCACGTCCAGCACTGCCCAGAGGATCTTCATCGGCATGCCGCCGTAGTCACCAAAGTGCAGCGGCTGCGACATGCCCATGGCGTCCATGTACCACGGCCGTTCGGCGATGGCGGTGACGTGCAGGTTGCTCGCGTCGATCAGCACTGGCGTCAGCAGGTGCGACGTCAGGTGGGTGCTGCCTTTCATGAACACCGCGTAGTGATGCTCGCTGGAAAAGCGCGTGCCGGGGAATGCGATAAAGTCCGGCTCCATGCCGGGCGCGGCCTTGGCGGCGATTGTCAGCAGGTCGGTGGCGGGCGCGCGCAAGGTCAGTGGCGGGGCGTTCTTGTAGGGTTCGATCATCGCGCTGAGGCTGTCGGTGCGCCAGGCCGCGATGATCAGGTCGGCGCAGGCGCTGATCACGCCGGTCACGCCCACCACCAACGCCCAGGTCAGGGTGACGACGCCGATCAGGTTGTGCAGGTCGAGCCAGCGCAGGCGCGTGGATTTGTCCTGGCGCACGGTGGCGAACTTCAGCCGACGCATGAAGGGCAGGTACAGCACCGTGCCGGAAATGATCGCCAACACAAACAGGATGCCCATGAACGCCAGCAGCAACTTGCCCGGCAGCCCGGCGAACATGTTGACGTGCAGGCGCAGCAGGAACATCGTCAGCCCGCCGTTGGCCGAAGGGGTTTCCACGGCTTCGCCGGTGCGGGCGTCGAGCATGAAGGTATGGGAAGAATTGGGTTCGGTGCCGGCAGTGGCGGCCATGATCGCGATCACGCCGTTCTTGTCGTCTTCGTCCCAGGCGAGGTACTGCATGGCTTCGCCGGGGCGATGGGCCTGGGCTTTGGCCACCAGTTGTTCGAGGTTCAGCTGCGGGGTGTCGGCGGGCATTTGCGCCAGCTCGGGCTCGTTTCCCAGCAGGTGATCGATCTCGTGGTGGAAGATCAACGGCAGGCCGGTGAGGGCGAGCAGCAGCAGAAATACCGTGCAGACGAGGCTGGTCCAGGTGTGGATGAAGGACCAGCGGCGGATGGTTTTGCTTTTCATTTTCTAGCCTTCAGACACACCGAAGCCGCCCATAAGGGCGGCCTGGTTGTTAACTCAGTCGATTACCACTGGTAGGTGGCACTGGCGACCACGCTGCGTTGGTCGCCGTAGTAGCAGTAGGAGGCATCACAGGTGGAAATGTAGTCCTTGTCGAACAGATTGGTGGCGTTGAGCTTCACCGATGCGCCTTTGAGGCTGTTGTTCAGACGGCCGAGGTCGTAATGCACGGAGGCATCGAACACGGTGTAGGCGTCAGCCTTGCCCAGCCAGGTGTTGCCCTGGTCGCCATAGGTGTTGCCGGTGTAGCGGGCGCCCGCGCCGACTCCGAAGCCGTCGAGCACGCCAGAGTGCCAGGTGTAATCGGTCCACAGGGAGGCTTGCTGGTTGGGCATCAGTTGCAGGCGGTTGCCTTTGTATTGGCCTTTTTGTACCTCGGACTTGGCCAGGGTGTAAGCGGCGATGACCTTGAGGTTCTCGGTCACGTCAGACACCGCTTCCAGCTCCAGGCCCTTGACCTTCACTTCGCCGGTCTGGTTGGTGATTGACTGGCCACCGGCCCCGAAGCTGGTAACCAGCACGTTCTTTTGGGTCAGGTCATACACCGCGGCACTCAGCAGAGTATTTGAGCCAGGCGGCTGATACTTGACCCCGAGTTCCCATTGCTTGCCTTCAGTGGGTTTGTACGACTCGGTCGGCGAAACGCTGGCGTTGCTCGCTGGCTGGAAGGATTCGGCGTAGGAGAGGTACGGCACGAACCCGGAATCGAACACATAGCTCAGCGCCGCGTTGCCACTGAAGTTCTTGCTGCGGTCGGTATTGGTCGCGTCGTTCTTGTTGAAGTATGTGGTGCCTTGGTGCACCCAGTCTTCACGACCGCCCAGGGTCAGGCGCCACTTGTCCAGGGCCATCTGGTCCTGGGCATAAAGGCCGGTCTGGATGGTTTTCTGGTTGTAGTCGTAATACGCCGTGGAGCGCGCCGGGCGCACCACCGGCTTGGTGTTGACCGGGTTGTAGAGATTGACCGTCCCGCCGTCACCGAAGATCGACAGATACGAGGTGTCGGTGCGCTGATGATCCAGGCCCAGCAGCAAGGTGTGGGTGATGTCGCCCGTGGCGAAGTCAGCCTGGAAATTGTTGTCGACGGCGAACTGGCCGATGTTTTCGTCCACGTTGGTCGACGAGCGGCTGGTGTTGCCTTCGGCATCAATGGTCGAGTATCCGTAGGAACCGACGGTCAGTTGCTGGAAGGACAATTCCGATTTGGTGTAGCGCAGGTTCTGCTTGAACTGCCAGGTATCGTTGAAGCGATGTTCAAAGGCATAGCCCAGTGCGTAGTAGGTGCGGTCGTAGTACTCGTAGTCCGGATCGCCGAGGTTTTTGTGATGAGATATGTCGCCCAGTGGCGAGTGGATCTTGGTGCCTACAATCGGCAGGAACTGACTGGTGGCGCCGGTATCGTCACGAGTGAACTGCGACAGGAAAGTCAGCTTGGTGTCGGTGTCGATATTCCACGTCAGGCTGGGCGCGATGTTGTAGCGCTTGTTGTCGATGTGATCGACCTGAGTGCCGGCATCGCGCACCACGCCGCTGAGTCCGTAGAGAAACTGGCCTTCATCATCGATCTTGCCGGTGCTGGCGAAGTTGATCTGGCGATAGTTGTCGCTGCCGTATTGCACCTGGATGGCATTGCTCGATTCAGCGCTGGGGCGGCGACTGACCATGTCCAGCAGGCCGCCCGGCGGGGTCTGGCCATAGACCGACGAAGCCGGCCCGCGCAGCAGCGCGAGGCGGTCGAGGTTCCAGGTTTCGGCTTTCGGGTTGGCATACACGCCGCGAGGCAGCGGCAGGCCGTCGAGAAACTGGGTGGGTTCGAAACCGCGAACACGCATCCAGTCGTAGCGGGTGTCGCTGCCATAGCTGGCGGACACGATGCCGGGCATGTACTTCACGGCGTCATCCAGGTTCTGGACGTTGCGGTCCTGCATTTGCTCGCGGGTGGCGACAGAAATCGAGCGCGGCGCTTCGACCAGCGCGGTATCGGTCTTGGTGCCAGCGGCGGTGCGAGTCGCCAGGTAACCCTCCACCGGCCCCCATGCACTTTCCGCATTGGCCTGCCCGGTAATGCTTGTCTCCGGCAACGCCACAACCCCATCCGGAATCGCTACCAGGCTGAACGTGCCCGCGCTGCTTTGCTCCAGCTGCAAACCGGTCCCACGCAACGCTTCACGCAACGCACCCTGCGCATCGAATTGGCCCTTCACCGGTGCAGACGTCTTGCCCGACGCCAATCCAGGATTCAGCGTCAGCGCCAAGCCCGCCTGGCTGGCGATCTGGTTCAGGGTGGTGGCCAGCGGTGCTGCCGGCAGGTTGTAGGCACGCACGCTGGAGGCCTGTTCGGCTGCGATCAGCTGGGTGCTGGCCAGCGGGGCGCTGAGGGCAATGGCCACGGCTAACAGGCTGGGGCGCAACAAGGTGTCTAGCGTGCGGGACATACGGCGGCTCCTGAATGGAAATATTTCTCAATTGCCTATGTGCCGAACGAGATGCAAAAAGTGATAGGGCTGAATGAAAATAATTTCTATTGGGTTGCAGGCTTGCCGGAAACCGTCACCCACCACGGCGTGTGCTGCTCGACTTGCACGGGCAAGGTCGGCAGCAACGCGTTCAGCGCCAGGTTGGTGTCGTGCAGCGGGAAGCTGCCGGTGATCCGCAGGTCGGCCACCTGTTTATCCACACCCAGGTACCCGGTGCGGTAGCGGCTCAGCTCAGCAACCACATCGCCGAGGCGCGCGTTGTCCACCACCAGCATGCCGCGTGTCCAGGCGTCGGTGCCGGGGCTGACGGCGAGCATTGGGCCGAGGCCGTCGCGGCGCATCAGCACTTGCTGGCCTTCCTTGAAGATCTGCTCCTGAGGCAGCGCCTCGGGTTGCGCGCCAACGGCAGACTGCAACACGCTGAGGCGCGTGCCGTCTTCTTCGCGCTTGACGATAAACCGCGTGCCCAGGGCGCGCAGGCTGCCTTCGCGGGTTTCGACAAAAAACGGGCGGGCGTCGTTGTGGCCGGTTTCGACGAGGATCTCGCCTTCCTGCAACACGATCACCCGGCGTTTCTCGTCAAAGCGCACGTCGATGGCGCTGTGGGTGTTGAGGTTGATCACGGTGCCGTCGGCCAGCTTCAGGGTGCGCTGTTCGCCGGTGGCGGTGCGCTGGTCCGCCAGCCAGTAGTCGAACGGCACGTAGCGCTGGCCGGCGAACACCACCAGGCCGCATACCAGCACCACACTGGCCAGGCCGCTGCCGAGCTTGCGCACGCGGCGGCGAATACCTTCGCGCGACTGCAGCAGCGCCGCACGGGCAGGGCCCGAGGCCACGCTGAAACGCTGATCGAGCATGCCCAACTGGCGCCAGGCGCGGGCGTGTTCTTCATCACTGGCCAGCCATTTGGCGAACTCTTCCTGTTCTACGGCGCTGCCGTCGCCCGAGTCGAGGGACAACTGCCAGGCAATCGCCGCGTCGAGCACCCGTGCCGACACCGGTTTGGAACCGACCTGGCTCACAGCGGCTCGCCATACAGGGCGATGTAGCACTGGCGAATGCCCTGGGCCAGGTATTGCCGCACACGGGGCACGGAAACCCCCAGGCGCTGGGCGATTTCGGCGTGGCCCATGCCATCGAGGCGGTTATAGAGGAAGGCCGCGCGGGCTTTGCTCGAGAGTTTGCCCAGCAGGCGGTCGATGGCCTTGAGGTCTTCGAGGATCAGTTGCTGTTCTTCCGGGGACGGATGTTCGCTTTCCGGGATCAGCATCAGTTCAGTGAGGTAGGCCTGTTCCAGCGCTGCGCGACGGAAGTAATCGAACAACAGGCCCTTGGCGATGGCCACCAGAAACGCTCGGGGCTCGCGGGGTTCGCGCAGTTCTTCACGGCCCAGCAGGCGCATGAAGGTGTCCTGGCTCAGGTCTTCGGCACGGCTGGGGCAGGCCACGTTGCGTCGCAGCCACGCCAACAGCCAGCTGCGATGGTCGCGGTACAACGCGCCAACAAGCTCACTGTGGGGACTTTGGATTGACGACAAGGCGACACCGATCGGAAAGTTTAAACTAACGAGAATTATTCGCGATTGTGGCAGAGGCGTCGTACGGGTGCAATTGGCGTTGGTCGGGTGATGGCACTGTGTTTAAAAAGACGGGGCTTGTTTGCGACGTTTCCACTGGCCAAGGCGCTCCTGCAAGGCTTTGGGGCTGTCGATCTGCTGCTGTCTTGCGCGGCTGAACAGAATCAACATCAACTCCGCCGTGGCCAGCGCATCCGCACTCGCATGGTGACGCTCGCCCACCTGCAGCTTGAAATGCCCGATCCAGTCATCCAGCCCGGCTTCGCGGATGTTCGCGTCGGGACACAGCAGCGGGGCGATGTCGGCCACGTCCAGGAACGGGTGGTTCAAGCGATAACCCAGGCTGTCCTTGAGGGCCCGGCAGAGCATGTGTTGATCAAAGGGCGCATGGAACGCCAGCAACGGGCTGTCGCCGACAAACGCCATAAAGTCCATCAACGCTTCAGCCGGATCACTGCCCGCTGCAATGGCGCTGGGCCCCAGGCCGTGGATCAGCACGCTGGGGTTGAGCTTGGTTTCGGCCCGTTGCAGGGTGCGTTCGAACAGTTGGGAGAAGTCCACCGCGCCGTCTTCGATCACCACCGCGCCAATCGACAACACCTGGTCACGATTGAGGTTCAGGCCGCTGGTTTCCAGGTCCACCACCACCCAGCGCTGGTCTCGCAACGAACCGTCCCCCAGCGCCCGGGGTTTTGGCAGTTGCTCGACCCGCCGCTGTTGCGCTGCGTCCAGGCCCGGCTTGGTGGCTTTGCGCAACCAGCCAAACAAGCTCACAGCTGGTACCGCAGGGTCAGGCTGCTTTGCAGGCGTTGGGCCTGGCGCAGGGACTCACGCAGGATGCGCCGGTCCAGGTGGTTGAGGCTGTCGGGGTCGACGCGGTTGGAGTAGGGCAGATTCTCGCGGGTTTGCAGCTGGTGCTGTTGCATGCGGGTTTGCTGGATAAAGTGGTAGGCCTCTTCATAGGCCGCGCCGTCCAGGCGTTCGATGACTTCCTTGGCCACCAATTGGCGCAAGCGCTCCAGGGTGTTGATAGCACTGATGCCATTGGCCAGGGCCAGCAGCCGGGCACCGTCGACAAAGGGCGTGAGGCCTTGCACCTTGAGGTCGAGTGTCGCCTTGTCGGCGCCTTTGCGTGTCAGCACGAAATCCCGGAAACGCCCCACCGGCGGGCGCTGGCGCAACGCGTTCTCGGCCAGCATGCGCTGGAACAAACGGTTGTCCGCCACCTGATCGAGAATGCCCTGGCGCAATTGCTCGCACCCGTGTTCATCGCCCCACACCACCCGCAAATCAAAATAGATGCTCGAACCCAGCAGGTTCTCCGGCGTGGCCTCGCGAATAAACCCGGCAAACCGCCGCGCCCATTCCGCCCGGGACAGGCACAGCTCCGGGTTGCCGGCCATGATGTTGCCCTTGCACAGGGTAAAACCGCACAGCGCCAGGCTCTGGTTGATCTGTTGCGCCAGGGGCAGCAGGCGGCCACGAATCTCGGCGGCTTCAGCGGCGTCTTTGGCTTCAAACAGAATGCCGTTGTCCTGGTCGGTATACAGCGTCTGCTCGCGGCGGCCCTCGCTGCCGAAACACAGCCAGCTGAACGGCACGCCGGGGCCGCCCTTGTCGGCCAGGGTCAGCTCGATGACGCGGCACACCGTGTGATCGTTGAGCAAGGTGATGATGTGGGTGATCTGCGTGGAGGACGCCCCGTGAGCCAGCATGCGCTCCACCAACTGGCCGATTTCGCCACGCATCGCCACCAGGTTTTCTACCTTTGGCGCGTTGCGGATAGTCCGGGCCAGGTGCACCAGGTCGACCCGTTGCAGGGAAAACAGGTCACGTTCGGACACCACGCCACACAGGCGCTGATCCTTGACCAGGCACACGTGGGCAATATGCCGTTCGGTCATGGCGATCGCGGCGTCGAAGGCGCTGTGGTCCGGCGTGAGAAAGAACGGCGCCTGGGTCATATGGCGCTCGATGCCCTGGTTGAAATCGCTGGTGCCATCGGCCACCACCTGGCGCAGGTCCCGCAGAGTGAAAATCCCCAGGGGCGCCTTGTGCTCATCGACGATCACGATGCTGCCCACTTGCTGCTCGTGCATCTGCGTGACCGCTTCGCGCAGGGGCGTCAGCGGGCTGCAGGTCACCGGGTGGCGCATGGCCAACTCGCCCAGGCGGGTGTTCAGCGAATACTGGGTGCCGAGGGTTTCCACGGCTTTTTGCTGGACTTGCTGGTTGACCTGATCCAGCAGGCTGCTCACCCCGCGCAAGGCAAAGTCGCGAAAGGCACTGGAAAGCGCGAACAGCTTGATAAAGGCCGGCTTGTTCAGTTGCAGGCAGAAGGTGTCTTCGGCGGCTTTATGCTCGGTGCGGGTCGCCCGCTCGCCCAGCAACGCGGCCAGCGGGAAACATTCACCCGTGGTGATTTCAAAGGTGGTTTCTGTGGAATCCGGCCGCTCGCCGACCACGCGCCCCTGCTTGACGATATAAAAATGCTCCACCGGCCCGCCCGACGGCTTGAGAATGCTCTCGCCGGGGCCGTAGAAGCGCAATTGGCACTGCTCTACCAGAAATCCCAGGTGGGCGTTTTCCATCTGGTTGAACGGCGGGAAACGTTGCAGGAATTGCAGGGTGCCGTGGATGTTCTGCAACACAGCGGTTTTTCCCGCTTGTGTGAAAGCATCAGCTTTACTCATACCTATGACCGCAGTTTTTTTGTCGTTATCGTGCCTCATGGTCGACTCCTGCGCTGCGGGTGCCCATTGGACGTAAGTCTAGGTAGCGAATTGTCCTCAACGACTAGGGAAAAACCTTACATGAATATCGTCCAAACCCCGTAGAACGCCCACTAGGAAAACTTTCCGACGAAGTGCACATTGTTCGCCCTTCCGGCGATGTCTGAGTTCTGTGCTGGGAGATTGATCAGAACTGCCGAGAAACGTATGTCCGACCACGATATTTTGAGTGACGCCGAGCGCGAGGCCCTGAGCGCTGTTATGCAGGAGCCTGATTTACCGCCACAACGGGTTTTGATCGTGGATGACGACAAGGACTCTCGCGAACTGTTGGCGGAAATTCTTGGCCTGGACGGCATTCGTTGCATGACCGCAGACAGTGGCGAGGCGGCGTGGGACTTGTTGAGCTCCAGCACCTCCATTGGCTTGCTGATCACCGACCTGCGCATGACCCCGAGCAACGGGCTGCAATTGATTCGCCAGGTGCGCGGGTCTACCCGGGCGGCGCTGCCGATCATCATCATGTCGGGGGACGCTGAAGCGCCGGACGTGATTGATGCCATGCATTTGAGCGTGGTGGACTTCTTGCTCAAGCCCATTGATAGCGCAAAGCTGGCGAAGATGGTGAAGCGGGAGTTGGGGATGGTGCAGTAAAATCCGGTGACCAAAAAAAAGCCCTGATCGGAAAATCAGGGCTTTTTCGTTTCCAGCGCTTGATTACAGGCCGTTTTTGGCCTTGAACTCCCGGCGCCGACGGTGCAACACCGGCTCGGTGTAGCCGTTCGGCTGCTTGGTCCCTTCAACTACCAACTCCACCGCCGCCTGGAACGCGATGTTGCTGTCAAAATCGGGAGCCAGCGGGCGGTACAGTGCGTCACCGGCGTTCTGACGGTCCACCACCGGCGCCATGCGCTTGAGGCTTTCCATCACCTGGGCTTCATTGACGATGCCGTGGCGCAGCCAGTTGGCAATGTGCTGGCTGGAGATACGCAGGGTGGCGCGGTCTTCCATCAGGCCGACGTCGTTGATGTCCGGCACTTTCGAGCAACCCACGCCCTGGTCGATCCAGCGCACCACGTAACCGAGGATGCCCTGGGCGTTGTTGTCCAGTTCGTTGCGGATTTCTTCGTCGGACCAATCGGTGTTCTGGGCCAGAGGAATGGTCAGGATGTCGTCCACCGAAGCGCGTTCGCGCTTGGCCAGTTCGGCCTGGCGGGCGAATACGTCAACCTTGTGGTAATGCAGCGCGTGCAGCGCGGCCGCCGTTGGCGACGGGACCCACGCCGTGTTGGCGCCGGCCAGCGGGTGAGCAATTTTCTGCTCCAGCATGGCGGCCATCAGGTCGGGCATCGCCCACATGCCTTTACCGATTTGTGCACGGCCTTGCAGGCCGGTGCTCAAGCCGATATCGACGTTCCAGTTCTCGTAGGCGCCGATCCATTTTTCAGCCTTCATGGCAGCCTTGCGCACCATCGCGCCAGCTTCCATGGAGGTGTGGATTTCGTCGCCGGTGCGGTCGAGGAAGCCGGTGTTGATAAACACCACGCGCTCGCTGGCCGCCTTGATGCAGGCCTTGAGGTTGACCGTGGTGCGGCGCTCCTCGTCCATGATCCCGACTTTAAGGGTGTTGCGTGGCAGCTTCAGCACGTCTTCAATGCGGCCGAACAGCTCGTTGGTGAACGCGGCTTCTTCCGGGCCGTGCATTTTCGGTTTAACGATGTAGACCGAACCGGTGCGGCTGTTCTTGCGGCTGGTGTTGCCGTTGAGGCTGTGGATCGCCGACAGGCTGGTGAGCAGGCCGTCGAGAATGCCTTCTGGTACTTCGTTGCCGTCTTTGTCGAGGATCGCGTCGATGGTCATCAAGTGACCAACGTTACGCACGAACAGCAGCGAACGACCGTGCAGTGTCACGTCTTTACCGTCTGCGCCGGTGTACACACGGTCGGCGTTCATGGTGCGGGTAAAGGTCTTGCCACCCTTGGCGACTTCTTCCGACAGGTCGCCTTTCATCAGGCCGAGCCAGTTGCGGTAGATCACTACCTTGTCATCGGCATCGACGGCGGCGACGGAGTCTTCGCAGTCCATGATGGTGGTGAGGGCGGCTTCCATCAGCACGTCTTTCACGCCGGCGGCGTCGGTCTGGCCGACCGGGGTGCTGGCGTCGATCTGGATTTCGAAGTGCAGGCCGTTGTGCTTCAGCAGGACTGCGGTCGGCTTGGCAGCATCGCCCTGGTAGCCGATCAACTGGGCATCACTGCGCAGGCCGCTGTTGCTGCCGCCCTTGAGGCTGACCACGAGCTTGCCGTCGACGATCTTGTAGCCGGTGGAGTCCACGTGGCTGCCGGCAGCCAGAGGCGCGGCTTCGTCGAGGAAGGCGCGGGCGAAGGCGATAACCTTGTCGCCACGCACCTTGTTGTAGCCTTTGCCCTTTTCGGCGCCGTCGGCTTCGCTGATGGCGTCGGTGCCATACAGCGCGTCATACAGGGAGCCCCACCTCGCGTTCGAGGCGTTGAGGGCGAAACGGGCGTTCATCACCGGCACGACCAGCTGCGGGCCGGCCATGTGGGCAATTTCTTCGTCGACGTTTTGGGTCGATGCCTGGAAATCCGCGGCTTCTGGCAGCAGGTATCCGATATCTTGAAGGAAGGCTTTGTAGGCCACCGCGTCGTGGGCCTGGCCGGCATGTGCCTGGTGCCAGGTGTCGATCCGCACTTGAAAATCGTCGCGTTTGGCGAGTAGGGCTTTGTTCTTCGGCGCCAGGTCGTGGATGACCTTGTCGGCACCGGCCCAGAACTGGTCGGCGGTAATGCCGGTACCAGGAATGGCTTCGTTGTTCACGAAGTCGAACAGGACTTTGGCGACCTGCAGGCCACCGACTTGAACGTGTTCAGTCATTGCTTGCCTCACTCTGCGGAGCTTATGCGCTTTTCAGCTTTTCAATTTACCAATGAAGCCTCTGGCCATGTAAACCGCGAATACGCCGCACCAGTACATGCCGATGAAGGCGGCTGGGCGGGCTGCGTCGCGGTGCGTGGTTGCCTTGGCAGACATCGACCTAACGTTATGTAGTGCGCGATTGGGCATACTACATGATGAGTTGCGGTTGTGAAAATTAGACTAAATACGTCGTTTAGCGACCCACTTTGGTTATACGGTCACAGTGGGGTACGGGATGTTCTCAAAAAACTATTAGATTGTTCCAGATAAATATAAAAATGGTACACGATTTGTTTTCGTGCCTACCTGAGTCCACCTTGATAGGTGCGAGGGGAACACCTGGTTCCTACCTGATTTTCATAAGAAGAGGACGACACCATGGACCATCTCGTACTGACTGTCATCGCCCCGGACAAACCCGGCGTGGTCGAACGCATCGCCCAATGCATCGCGTCCCACGGCGGCAACTGGCTGGAAAGCCGCATGGCGCACATGGCCGGGCAGTTTGCCGGGATTTTGCGCGTGAGCGTGCCGGCGGAAAACCGTCTGGATTTGATTGGGGCGCTGGAAGACTTGTCCACTCACGGCATTCGCGTGCTGCTGGGGGAAAGCAGTTCGGTCGCCGCCAGTGAGTCGCAACCGATCGCCATGGCGCTGGTGGGCAATGACCGGCCGGGAATTGTTCGCGACATCACCGCGCTGCTCAGCAAGCAGGGCGTCAACCTGGAGCGCTTGATCACAGACGTGCGTCCGGCGCCGATGAGCAGCGACCTGTTGTTTCACGCCGAAGCCTTGCTGGCGGTGCCGTTGACGCTGCCGTTGGAGACGTTGCAGGCCGCGCTGGAAACCCTGGCGGATGACTTGATGGTGGAACTGGAACTACGCAGCGAGGAATAGTTGCCCACAAGGTTATGCATGGAAATCTTGCATGGGCCTGTGGATAACCTGTAGAGACCCGCGTCCAGCCCGCGCGGGCCGTGGTTCTTCGCCGGTTGAGCAAAAAACGAGCAGTTTCAAGGGCTTGTGCACAAACGCCGGGGACCAGGCTGTGGATAACCTTGGGGTGAATGGCTGCAAGCCACGCCGGCTATGGCTTGCAGGGGTTTGTACGTTATTTGATCAGTTTTTCCGCACGGTCAGCCAGGCGTCGAGGCTGTAGACCACCAGGCCGGCCCAGATAAAGCAGAAAGCGATCAGCGTGGCGGGCGCCAGGTGTTCGTTGAACAGCAGCACGGCTTCCAGCAGCACCAGGGTGGGCGCCACGTATTGCAGGAAGCCCAAGGCGGTGTAGGGCAAATGCCGCGCGGCGGCGTTGAAACACACCAGCGGGATCAACGTCACCGGGCCTGCCGCTACCAGCCACCACGCCTCCGAGGTGCTCCAGAACGCCATCTGCGCGCTGTGGGCGGACGGATTGAACAGCAGCCATGCGATGGCAATCGGCACCAGCATCCAGGTTTCCACCACCAGTCCGGGCAATGCCTTGACCGGCGCCTGCTTGCGGATCAACCCGTAGAAACCAAAGGTCGCGGCGAGTACCAGCGACACCCACGGCAGGCTGCCGACTTGCCACACCTGTTGCGCCACGCCGACCGCCGCCAGGCCCACGGCCACCCATTGCAGGCGGCGCAGGCGCTCGCCCAGGATCACCATGCCCAACAGCACGTTCACCAGCGGGTTGATGTAATAACCCAGGCTGGCCTCAAGCATGCGGCCGCTGTTCACCGACCACACGTACGTCAGCCAGTTACCCGCGATCAAGGTGCCGCTCAGGGCCAGGATCGCCAGGCGCTTGGGGTTGTCCCGCAGTTCACGAAGCCAGCCCGGGTGTTTCCAGACCAGCAGCAGCAAACTGCCGAACAGCGCAGACCACAGCACGCGGTTAACGATGATTTCTGCGGCGGGAACGCTGGCGATGGCTTTGAAGTAGATCGGGAACAGGCCCCAGATGACGTAGGCGCTCAGGCCCAATATGTACCCGCGACGGGGGTTGGCGGCTTGCATGCAGAATCCTTGCTTAGGCAGCTAACAAAGCCGCGATTGTAAGGATATTTGTCAGGGGATGTGTGTTGAAAGTGTAGGGCCCAAGGCTTGGGCCCAGACGGTAGGGATCAGAACAGCTTCAGCGGTTCTTCATTGAGCGCCGACAATTGCTCGCGCAACGCCAACACCTGGTCGCCCCAGTAACGCTCGCTGCCAAACCACGGGAAACTGTGGGGGAACGCCGGGTCGTCCCAGCGGCGTGCAAGCCAGGCGCTGTAGTGCATCAGGCGCAGGGCCCGCAGTGGTTCGATCAGGGCCAGTTCGCGCGGGTCGAAGTCATGGAATTCCTGGTAACCGTCCATCAATTCCGAGAGTTGTCCCAGGCATTCCTGGCGGTCGCCAGCGAGCATCATCCACAGGTCTTGTACGGCGGGGCCCATACGGCAATCGTCGAGGTCGACGATGTGGAACATCTCGTCGCGACACATCATGTTGCCGGGGTGGCAATCGCCGTGCATGCGGATGTTCTTGTGGGGCGTGGCCTTGTAGACCTCTTCCACACGCTTGAGCAGGTCGCGGGCCACGGACTCGTAGGCCGGCAGCAGGCTTTTGGGAATGAAATTTCCTTCCAGCAGGGTGTTCAGGGAATCGTGACCAAAATTCTTCACGCCCAGGGCTTCGCGGTGTTCGAAAGGGCGGGTGGAGCCGACCGCGTGCAGACGGCCGAGCAGTTGGCCGAGGCGATACAGTTGGTCGAGGTTGCCCGGCTCCGGCGCGCGGCCACCACGGCGCGGGAACAGGGTGAAGCGGAAACCGGCGTGTTCGAACAGGCTTTCGCCGTTGTGAATCATCGGTGCCACCACGGGCACTTCGCACTCGGCCAGCTCGAAGGTGAAGCTGTGTTCTTCGAGGATGGCTTCGTTGGTCCAGCGCTGGGGCCGGTAGAACTTGGCGATCAGGGGCTCGGCGTCTTCGATGCCGACCTGATAGACGCGGTTTTCGTAGCTGTTGAGCGCGAGGATGCGGGCGTCGCTGAGGAAACCGATGCTTTCGACTGCGTCGAGCACCAGGTCAGGGGTCAGTGTTTCAAACGGGTGTGCCATGCGAACTCCTGCGCGCAGCAGGGCGCCGCGTCCGGCCGGGTATGGTAACGCACCGGGGTCGAGATAGGTGGTGACTGTTAGTCCGCCATCGCGGGCAAGCCCGGCTCCCACAGGAGGACTCGGTCAACTGTGGGAGCCGGGCTTGCCCGCGATGGTGCCTTGTCAGGCGCCGACGATCCCGCCATCATCCCGACGAATCGCCATCACCGAAGACCGTGGCTTGCCATTCGGCAGGTGCTCCGGCCAGGTCGAGCCACCGGTTTCCCCTGGATGCTGAATCCCCACAAACAGGGTTTTCTGGTCTGGCGAGAAGCTGATCCCGGTCACCTCACAGGCCACCGGCCCTACCATGAACCGGCGAATTTCACCGGTCGCCGGGTCGGCGCAGAGCATTTGGTTGTTGCCCATGCCGGCAAAGTCGCCGCCGTTGCTGTAGTCGCCATCAGTGAGGATCCACAACCGCCCGGCCTTGTCGAAGCCCAGGCCGTCCGGGCTGTTGAACATGTTCTGCGGGTTGATGTTGGACGAGCCGCCCTTTGGCGTCCCGGCATGCACGGTCGGGTTGCCAGCCACCACAAACAAGTCCCAACTGAAATCCGGCGCGCCATGGTCGGAGGCAGAGGCCTTCCAGCGCAGGATCTGCCCGTAGACGTTTTTCTCCCGCGGGTTCGGGCCGCCCACCGGCTGCCCGTCTTCGCCGCGCTTGGCGTTGTTGGTCAGGGTGCAATACACCTGGCCGTCGGTAGGGCTGACCACGATCCATTCCGGGCGGTCCATGCGGGTGGCTTTCACCACGCTGGCGGCCAGGCGTGCGTGGATCAGCACTTCGGCCTGGCTGGCAAAGCCGGTGTTGGCGTCGATGCCGTTCTTTCCGTGGGTCAGTTCGACCCATTGGCCCTGGCCCTTGGGATGGTCGGCATTGCCGTCGCCCGCATCGAAGATCGCCACGTACAAGGTGCCGTGGTCTAGCAGGTCTTTGTTGGCCTTGGGGTTCTTGTGGTTGATCTTGTCGCGGCTGATGAACTTGTAGATGAACTCGCCGCGCTCGTCGTCGCCCATGTACACCACGGCGCGGCCGTCGCGGGTTTCAGCCAGGGCGGCGTTTTCGTGCTTGAAGCGGCCCAGGGCGGTGCGTTTGACAGGGGTGGATTGCGGGTCGAACGGGTCGATTTCTACCACCCAGCCATGACGGTTGAGTTCGTTGGGGTTCTTGGCCATGTCGAAGCGCGAGTCGTGCTGATGCCAGTTGATATCTTTGCTGGCGGCCACCACGCCGTAGCGTTTCTGCCCGGCGTCGAAGGTTTGTTGCGGGTTGCTGCTGCCGAAGCAGTCGGTGAAGTTTTCTTCGCAGGTGAGATAAGTGCCCCACGGAGTCTTGCCATTGGCGCAGTTCTGGAAAGTGCCGAGGACTTTTTTGCCGGTCTTGTCGGCGCTGGTTTTCAGCCAGGCATGGCCCGCGGCGGGGCCGCCGAAGCGGATCGGCGAGTTGCCGTGGATGCGCCGGTTGTAGCGCGAGTCCTGGACGAACTGCCAGGTGTCGCCTTTACGCCGTACTTCAATCACTGACACACCTTCGCTGGCCAGCGCCTTGCGCACGTCTTCGGCCGATTGTGGCGCGCCGCCGTGGGCGTAGAGGTAGCGGTAGTTGGTGTATTCGTTGTTGATCGCCATCAGCGCTCGGTTGTTGTCCCCGGGGAAGGCGAACAGGCTCATGCCGTCGTTGTTGTCGCCGAACTGCTGTTCCTGGGCCGTGGCAGTGCCGTTGCCGCTGGGGTCGAAGGCTGGCGCATTCTTGTGCAGTGGCTGGCCCCAACTGATCAGCACCGAAGCGCTGTAGCCGGGCGGCAACGTGATGGTGTCGCTGGTGGCTGCGGCGATGCTGGCGAAACCCAGCAACGGGCTGTTCGACGCGGCGTTGACCGCCAGGGCGCTGCGGGTCAGCAAGTTGCCGCCGAGGAACATCGCCGCACCGCAGAGGGCGCCGGCGCCGATAAAACGCCGGCGGGTGAGGCCGATCATCTGTTCCAGGTCGGTGGCTTGGTTTTCTTCTAATAGGCTCATTTCAGGCTCCCTGCGGGTTTTTGCAGCCACCTTAGGGAGCGGTCGTGACGAAATTGTTGCAGTTTGAAGCGTTACGCGGGGGTGCCCAGCAGCACATTGCTGGGGGAGAACTGCACCTTCACCTGCAGGCCTTCGGCGGCCTTGAGCTGTACGAGCGCGTCGGGCTGGGCCAGGGCGCATAAAACCTGGCCATTGGGCAGGGTGATACGGACCTCGCTGGGGCCATCATCGGCGTCGAGAATGGCCTCGATTTTTCCTTCCAGGCAATTGTGTCCAGGTGTTGCGGACTGCTTCGCGGCCAGCACTTCAAGCCAGCCGGCCTTGATCAGGGCGACGACTTCGGTGCCGGTCTCCAGTTCCAGGTGCAAGGTGCTGTCGTGGGTGATTTGCGCATCCAGGCTCAGGCCTGCGGCCAGTTCCAGGCGAATCAGGTCGTTGCGACCGTGGCTGTGAATCGCAATGACCTTGCCGTGCAACTGGTTGCGCGCGCTGGTGCGCAGCATCAGGCGGCCCAGCAGGTTGAAGTCGCTGGCGTCTTCGGCGGAATCCAGCACCTGGGCTTGCACCACCTGCAGGCGTTGGTAGAGGCGTAGTACCCGTTCACCTTCGGCCGTCAGCCTGGCGCCGCCGCCGCCCTTGCCGCCGACGCTGCGTTCCACCAAGGGCTTTTGCGCCAGGTTGTTCAACTCGTCGATGGCGTCCCACGCGGCCTTGTAGCTCAAGCCCGCGCTCTTCGCCGCGCGGGTGATGGAGCCTTGCTCGGCAATGTGTTGCAGCAGGGCAATACGCTGGGGACGGCGGACGATGTGTTGGCTCAGGAGGGTTGGCAGGGACATGGGCACACGCTTTGATGGAATGGGCAGACGTTGCGGGCAGGGCGCCTCGGAGTCAAGTCATGTGCCCGGCTTGGGCGTACGCGCCAGGCAATACACATCAACCTGCCGCGCGCCGGCGTCCATCAACAGCCGGGCGAGGCTGTTGGCGGTGGCGCCGGTGGTGAGTACGTCGTCGATCAGCGCCAGGTGCCGGCCTTTGACCAGGGCATTGTCCGCCAAGGCAAAGGCCTGGAGCAGGTTGCGCTGACGGGTCTTGGCGTCCAGGGCCTGTTGCGCCACGGTTTCATGAGGCCGTAACAGCAGGTGCTCATCGTAAGGGATGTTCAGGTCTTTGCTCAGCCAGCGTGCGAGCATCGCCGCCTGGTTGTAACCCCGTTGGCGCAGGCGTTTGCGGGCCAAGGGTACGGGCAGCAGGCAGTCGGGGCGCGCGAGGCCGGCATCGTCATACCGGTGTTGCAGGAATTGCCCCAGCAGGTGCGCAAGCAAATGGCCCAGCGGCCAGCGCGCCTGATGCTTGAAGCGGCTGATCAGGCTGTCGACGGGAAAGCTGTAGGCCCAGGGTGCAACCACCTGTTTAAACGCCGGCGGTCGCTTCAGGCATTGGCCGCACACCAGGCCCGCCATGGGTAACGGCAGTGCGCACACGTCGCACTGATCCATCAGCCACGGCAGCTCGGTTTCGCAGACGTTGCAGATGGAATGGGCGGTTTCGCTGTGCTCGTCGCAGACTAAACAGGGTTGGTTGCTTTTTAACCAGATGTAAACCTTGTGTTTGTTGTCGAGTTGACAGTGCATGAATCTTCCTTAAATATGCCGAGCATCCGTGTCGTGCCTGTGGGTATTACTCCCCGCAGGGCTTGCCAAAGCATAATCAAGGAATCGCCCATGAGCGCCAGTATCACTGCCAACCTGCGTCACGATTGGTCTTTAGCCGAAGTCAAAGCGCTGTTTGTCCAGCCCTTCAATGACCTGTTGTTCCAGGCGCAGACCGTGCACCGCGCGCATTTCGACGCCAACCGCGTCCAGGTTTCCACGCTGCTGTCGATCAAGACCGGTGCCTGCCCGGAAGATTGCAAATATTGTCCGCAGTCGGGCCACTACAACACGGGCCTGGAAAAAGAAAAGCTGATGGAAGTGCAGAAGGTCCTCGAAGAGGCCGCCCGCGCCAAGGCCATCGGTTCGACCCGTTTCTGCATGGGCGCCGCCTGGAAGCATCCGTCGGCCAAAGACATGCCCTACGTGCTGGAAATGGTCAAAGGCGTGAAAGCCATGGGCCTGGAAACCTGCATGACCCTCGGCCGTCTCGACCAGGACCAGACCGAAGCCCTGGCCCAGGCCGGCCTCGATTACTACAACCACAACCTCGACACCTCGCCGGAGTTCTACGGCTCGATCATCACCACCCGCACCTACAGCGAACGCCTGCAAACCCTGGCGTACGTGCGTGAATCGGGGATGAAGATCTGCTCGGGCGGCATCCTCGGCATGGGCGAGTCGCTGGACGACCGCGCCAACCTGCTGATCCAGCTGGCCAACCTGCCGGAGCATCCGGAATCGGTGCCGATCAACATGCTGGTGAAAGTCGCCGGTACCCCGCTGGAAAATGCCGACGACATCGACCCGTTCGACTTCATCCGCATGCTGGCGGTGGCGCGCATCCTGATGCCGCAGTCCCATGTGCGGCTGTCGGCCGGGCGTGAAGCGATGAACGAGCAGATGCAGGCCCTGGCGTTTTTTGCCGGCGCCAACTCGATTTTCTACGGCGATAAACTCCTGACCACCGCCAACCCGCAGGCGGACAAGGACATGCAGCTGTTCTCGCGCCTGGGCATCTTGCCGGAAGCCCGTGAAGAGCACGCCGATGAAGTGCACCAGGCGGCGATCGAGCAGGCGCTGGTGGAGCAAAAGAGCAGCGAGCAGTTCTACAACGCGGCTGTTTAAGCCATTTCTCCTGCCGACGTGCGATCCAGTGTGGGAGCTGGCTTGCCTGCGATAGCGGTCTATCAGACGCATTGATGCTGAATGTGCCGCCGTCATCGCAGGCAAGCCAGCTCCCACAGGGTTGACCGCGTTCGGTTTGCTTAATCGAGGTCTCATGTCTTTCGATCTCGCCGCGCGTCTTGCGGCCCGTCGTGCCGAACACCTGTATCGTCAACGTCCACTGCTGCAGAGCCCGCAAGGCCCTGAAGTGGTGGTCGATGGCCAGCCGTTGCTGGCGTTCTGCAACAACGACTACCTGGGCCTGGCCAATCACCCGCAAGTGATCGAAGCCTGGCGTGCGGGCGCGGCGCGCTGGGGTGTGGGCGGTGGCTCTTCGCACCTGGTGATTGGCCACAGTACGCCGCACCATGAACTGGAAGAAGCCCTGGCCGACCTCACCGGTCGCCCGCGAGCACTGCTGTTCACCACCGGTTACATGGCCAACCTCGGCGCCGTCACGGCGTTGGTGGGGCAGGGCGATACGGTGCTCGAAGACCGCCTTAACCACGCCTCGTTGCTGGATGCCGGTTTGCTCTCCGGGGCGCGCTTCAATCGATACCTGCACAACGACGCGGAAAGCCTGGGCAAGCGTCTGGAGAAAGCCACCGGCAATACGCTGGTGGTGACCGACGGCGTGTTCAGCATGGACGGCGATGTGGCCGACCTGCCGGCGCTGGCCCGTGAAGCCAGGGCCAAGGGCGCATGGCTGATGGTGGATGACGCCCATGGCTTCGGGCCTTTGGGCGCCAACGGTGGCGGGATCGTCGAGCATTTTGGCCTGAGCCAGGAGGACGTGCCGGTATTGGTGGGCACCCTGGGCAAGGCGTTTGGTACTGCCGGGGCGTTTGTGGCAGGCAGTGAGGAACTGGTCGAAAGCCTGATCCAGTTTGCCCGCCCGTATATCTACACCACCAGCCAACCGCCGGCGCTGGCCTGCGCCACGCTGAAAAGCCTGGAACTGCTGCGCACCGAGCATTGGCGGCGTGAGCATCTCAACGGGCTGATCCGCCAATTCCGCCTGGGCGCCGAGCAGATCGGCCTGGAGCTGATGGACAGTTTCACGCCGATCCAGCCGATCATGATTGGCGACAGTGCCCGTGCCGTGCGTTTGTCGCAGATGTTGCGCGAGCGTGGGCTGATGGTGACCGCGATCCGTCCACCGACTGTGCCCGCTGGCAGCGCGCGACTGCGGGTGACCCTGACAGCGGCCCACAGTGAGGCGCAGGTGCAGCTATTGTTAAGCGCATTGGAAGAGTGTTTCCGCTTGTTAGGCCAGGAGCCCGACCATGCGTGATCGACTGATATTGCTGCCCGGCTGGGGCCTCGGCGTTTCGCCGCTGGAGCCGTTGGCGGCGGCGTTGCAGGGGCTGGATGAACACTTGCAGGTGCAGATCGAACCGTTGCCGGACGTGGAGTCGGACGACCTTCAAGAGTGGCTCGATGAGCTGGATTCGACCTTGCCCCAAGACGTCTGGCTGGGTGGTTGGTCCCTCGGCGGCATGCTTGCTGCCGAGTTGGCCGCCCGGCGCGGTGATCATTGTTGCGGTTTGCTCACCTTTGCCAGCAACGCAAGCTTCGTGGCCTGGTCCCGCTGGGACCATGGCATGCACGAAGAGGATTTTATTGCGTTTCTTAACGGTTGCCGCCTTGATCCGGTTGCGACGTTAAAACGCTTCAGTCTGCTTTGCGCCCGGGGTTCCAGCGATCCTCGATCACTTGCTCGGCTATTGCTGGCGGGTGCCCCTAAAACCTCCGCGCAGACCTTGCTCAGTGGTCTGGAGCTGTTGGGCCGATTGGACACCCGTCAGGCGTTGGTCGACTTTCAAGGGCCGCAGTTGCATCTGTTTGCCGGGCTGGACGGGCTGGTTCCGGCTGAAGTGGCCAGTGAGTTGTTCGCCTTGTTGCCCGATGTTGAAATCGGCCTGATTGAACAGGCCGGTCACGCTTTTCTACTGGAGGACCCCCACGGTGTGGCGGGGGCCATCCAGGCTTTTTTGCATGAGTGCGGTGATGACTGATTTATCCCATCCTGCGCTGCCCGGCGGCTTGCCAGACAAGCGCCAGGTAGCGGCCTCCTTTTCTCGCGCAGCGGCCAGTTACGACAGCGTTGCCGAATTGCAACGCGCGGTGGGCAGCGAGCTGCTGCGGCGTCTGCCGGAAGGTATTTCGCCGCAACGCTGGCTGGACCTGGGCTGCGGCACGGGTTATTTCAGTCGCGTGCTGGGCCAGTCATTTCCGGACAGCCAAGGCGTGGCCCTGGACATTGCCGAAGGCATGCTCAACCACGCCAGGCCCTTGGGCGGCGCGCAGCACTTTATCGCTGGCGATGCCGAGCGCTTGCCCTTGCAGGACGCCAGCTGCGGGCTGATCTACTCCAGTTTGGCGGTGCAGTGGTGCTCGGATTTTGCAGCAGTGCTCAGCGAAGCGCGTCGTGTGTTGCAGCCCGGCGGTGTGCTGGCGTTTGCCAGCCTGTGCGTGGGTACGCTGGATGAGTTGCGCGAAAGCTGGCGCGCGGCGGATGGCATGGTTCACGTGAACCGCTTCCGGCCGTTCAGTGCTTATGAGCAGTTGTGCGCGGCCAGTGGCTTGCGGGTGCGTAGCCTGGAGCAGCGTCCCCATGTGCTGCATTACCCCGACGTGCGCAGCCTGACCCACGAATTGAAAGCCTTGGGTGCGCACAATTTGAACCCGGGGCGCCCCGGAGGCTTGACGGGCCGGGCGCGGATTGTTGCACTGGTGCAAGCCTACGAGCAGTTCCGCCAGGCCCAAGGCCTGCCGGCGACCTATCAAGTGGTGTACGCCGTCCTGGAGAAACCTCTATGAGTGCCGCTTACTTCATCACGGGGACCGACACCGACGTCGGCAAGACCACCGTCGCCGCCGGCCTGCTACATGCCGCACGGCAAGCCGGCAAGAGCACCGCGGCGGGCAAGCCGGTGGCCTCGGGCTGCCAGCTGACGCCCAAGGGCCTGCGCAATTCGGATGCCCTGGCGTTGCTGGCCGAGTGTTCGTTGCCCTTGACCTATGCCGAGGTCAACCCGGTGGCGTTCGAGCCGGCCATCGCACCGCATCTGGCGGCCCGCGAAGCCGGAGTGGCGCTGACGGTTCAATCGTTGTTGAAGCCCATGCAGCATATTCTCGCCAAGCAGGCCGACTTCACCCTGATTGAGGGCGCGGGCGGTTGGCGCGTGCCCTTGGCGGATCAGGACAACCTCTCGGACCTGGCCCAGGCGCTGAAGCTGCCGGTGATTCTGGTGGTGGGCGTGCGGCTGGGGTGTATCAGCCATGCGTTGCTGACCGCTGAAGCGATCGCCCGGGACGGTCTGCCGCTGGCAGGCTGGGTGGCGAATATCATCGACCCCAAGACCTCTCGTCTGGAAGAAAACCTCGCGACCCTGGCCGAGCGGCTGCCTGCGCCATGCCTGGGAAGGGTGCCGAAACTCAAGCATCCCGGCGCTGAAGCGGTGGCGGAGTACTTGCAACTGGACCTGCTTGACTAGTTTTGCCTATGGCTAAGGCATTATGCCATTAGTGTTTTTAACGGGCGTTTTGCCAGTAGGTCTGCTTCAATAATGGTTCACGATTCTCTTAAAGGCAGGTTCACGCCATGGAAATCTCTGGTAGCAGTGCGTTTTACTCGGGGCTGAGCGCGATTCAGACCGGGCAGAACCGTGTCGACCAGGCCGCCGGCAAGATCGCCAGCGCCGCCACTACCCAGCCTTCGGACGCACAAAATGATCGGCTGCGTTCGGTAGACGCCAATCAGGCAAGCAATTCGGCCAGCAATATGGTCGAGATGGCCCAAGGCAAGTTCCAGGTCGAGTTGGGCGCCAAAGTCGCGAAGGCTTCCGACGAAATGCTCGGCACGTTGATCGACACTTACGCATAACCCCCTCTTATCGTGCGAGCTGGCTTCTCTGTGGGAGCTGGCTTGCCTGCGATAGCGTCACCTCGATCCTCCTGATACACCGCGGCGCCTGCATCGCAGGCAAGCCAGCTCCCACATTGATCTTCACCGCTCAATAATCTTTTTTCACCCTGAATCGTCATGCGGCATTTCGCTGCAGGCCTTGCCGTGCCTGACGTTGACCCACGTCATGACAAACGGCATTTGCGCGACGCTTGACAAGGATTGGTCGTAAACGTATGTTTCAAACAACTGTTTGACCGCAATAACACATCCACGCGGTTGTTCATCCCAGATACATCAGCAGAGGTTTATCGCTATGCCTGACTACAAGGCCCCCTTGCGTGATATTCGCTTCGTTCGTGACGAACTGCTTGGCTATGAAGCGCACTATCAGAGCCTGCCGGCTTGCCAGGACGCTACCCCGGACATGGTTGACGCCATTCTGGAAGAAGGCGCCAAGTTCTGTGAGCAGGTACTGGCACCGCTGAACCGCGTGGGTGACATCGAAGGTTGCACCTGGAGCGAGTCAGGCGTTAAAACCCCTACCGGTTTCAAAGAAGCCTACAAACAATTCGTTGAAGGCGGCTGGCCGAGCCTGGCCCACGACGTGGCGCACGGTGGCCAAGGCCTGCCGGAGTCCCTCGGCCTGGCGGTCAGCGAAATGGTCGGCGAAGCCAACTGGTCGTGGGGCATGTACCCGGGCCTGTCCCATGGCGCGATGAACACCATTTCCGAGCACGGCACTCCCGAGCAGCAAGAGGCTTACCTGACCAAGCTGGTGTCGGGCGAGTGGACCGGCACCATGTGCCTGACCGAACCGCACTGCGGCACCGACCTAGGCATGCTGCGCACCAAGGCCGAACCTCAGGCTGACGGTTCCTACAAGGTTTCCGGCACCAAGATCTTCATCTCGGCCGGTGAACACGACATGGCCGACAACATCGTCCACATCGTGCTGGCCCGCCTGCCGGATGCACCGGCCGGCACCAAAGGCATTTCGCTGTTCATCGTTCCCAAGTTCGTCCCGAACGCAGACGGTTCGATTGGCGAGCGCAACGCGGTGTCCTGCGGTTCCCTGGAACACAAGATGGGCATCCACGGTAACGCCACTTGCGTGATGAACTTCGACGCGGCCACCGGTTTCCTGATCGGCCCGGCGAACAAAGGCCTGAACTGCATGTTCACCTTTATGAACACCGCTCGTTTGGGTACCGCGCTGCAAGGCTTGTCCCACGCTGAAATCGGCTTCCAGGGCGGCCTGAAATATGCCCGTGACCGCCTGCAAATGCGCTCCCTGACTGGCCCGAAAGCGCCGGACAAGGCAGCCGACCCGATCATCGTGCACCCGGACGTGCGCCGCATGCTGCTGACCATGAAAGCCTTCGCCGAAGGCAACCGCGCGATGGTGTACTTCACCGCCAAGCAGGTTGACGTGGTCAAGTACGGCACCGACGACGAAGCCAAGAAACAGGCTGACGCACTGCTGGCCTTCATGACCCCGATTGCCAAGGCGTTCATGACCGAAGTCGGTTTTGAAGCCGCCAACCACGGCGTGCAAATCTACGGCGGCCACGGCTTCATCGCCGAGTGGGGCATGGAGCAGAACGTTCGCGACAGCCGCATTTCGATGCTGTACGAAGGCACCACCGGCATCCAGGCCCTCGACCTGCTGGGCCGTAAAGTGCTGATGACCCAAGGCGAAGCGCTGAAGGGCTTCACCAAGATCGTGCACAAGTTCTGCCAGGCTAACGAAGGCAACGAAGCCGTACAGGAATTCGTTGCACCGCTGGCTGCACTGAACAAAGAGTGGGGCGAGTTGACCATGAAGGTCGGCATGGCAGCCATGAAAGACCGCGAAGAAGTCGGTGCCGCCTCGGTGGATTACCTGATGTACTCCGGCTACGCGTGCCTGGCTTACTTCTGGGCCGACATGGCCCGCCTGGCTGCCGAGAAACTGGCTGCCGGCACCACCGAAGAAGGCTTCTACACCGCCAAGCTGCAGACTGCGCGCTTCTACTTCCAGCGCATCCTGCCGCGTACCCGCACCCACGTTGCAACCATGCTGTCGGGCGCCAACAACCTGATGGACATGAAAGAAGAGAACTTCGACCTGGGCTACTAAGCCTCGGCGGGTTCATTTCAAAAAGCCGCCGCTCCTTCGGGAGCGGCGGTTTTTTTTGCGCGATAAAAAACCACAGCGCAGCACTCAGGGATTGCGCCGTGCGGCCGTTAAAGTGATGGCAATGTGATACGCATCACATTGAATGTGCTTAACTGTGATCAGTGAAGGCACTGTGCCATCTTTTTAGTGGGTCGGAGCTTTACCCTTGTCGCGCGCGTCCGCTGTACGTTTCAGTCATTTTTTACCTTCACTGCTATTACTGCTGGCGGGGCTCTCGGCTGCGTACGTGAAGGATCTCAATGTGTTCTTCACTTCACTGTTCAACGTACTGCCGACCCTGGTGTTGCTGCTGGGCGGCTCGTACTGCGCGGTCTACCGTCGCCAGCGCGAGCTGTTCCTGATGATCACGGTGTACGTCATCTATTTCCTGCTGGACACCCAGACTGATTACTACCGTGACAATGGCCGGGTCCGGGAAGACGCGGCGGTGGTCTTCCATCTGTGCTGCCTGTTGCTGCCACTGCTGTTCGGCATCTATGCGGTGTGGCAGGAAAAAACCCACCTGTTTCGCGACTTCGTCGCACGTTGCGCGGTGTTGCTCGCGGTTGGCAGCGTGGCGCTGGCCCTTGAGCAAAGTTTCCCCCACGCCTTGTTGAACTGGTTGGCCGAGATTCGCTGGCCCGCCTTGCATGGCCGCTGGATGAGCCTGATCCAGTTGTCCTACCCGATGTTCCTGATTGGTTTTGTCACCCTGGCCGCGCAGTACTGGTACCAGCCAAGGCCGCTGCACGCCGCGCAACTGGTGGGCTTGATCGGGTTGTTCTGGATGTTGCCGCAGACTTTCATCCTGCCGTTCACGCTGAATATCATGTGCAGCCAGGTGATGCTGATGATTGCCGCCGGGGTGGCGCACGAGGCGTATCAAATGGCCTTCCGTGACGAGCTGACCGGGCTGCCGGGGCGCCGCGCGCTCAATGAGCGTATGCAGCGCCTGGGGCGCAACTATGTGCTGGCCATGGGCGACGTCGATCACTTCAAACGCTTCAACGACACCCATGGCCACGACGTGGGCGACCAGGTATTGCGCCTGGTCGCCAGCAAGCTGTCGAAGGTCAACGGCGGCGGCCGCGCCTACCGGTATGGCGGTGAAGAGTTTGCGGTGGTGTTCGCCGGCAAGACCCTCGATGAATGCCTGCCGCACCTGGAAGAGATTCGCGAAATCATCGCCAACTACGACATCAAGCTGCGTAACCCGGACCGTCCCCACGACGACCAGCAGGGTCGCCAGCGTCGTGCTGGCAGTGGCGCGTCGAGCGTGTCGGTGACCGTCAGCATCGGCGTGGCCGAGCGCCAGGCTGAGCAGCGTACGCCCGAAGAAGTGCTCAAATCCGCCGACCAGGCGCTGTACAGCGCCAAGGGCGCCGGGCGTAATTGCGTGGTGGCCGCAGGGCAAAGTCGCCGGGGCGCGGTGCGCATGGGCGGCGCTGCCGGTTGAGTGATGGTGCTGTATTCAGCGGCCCTACAGTGATTGTCCGGCAGGCCGTGCGGCAGTAGGTTGAAGGTATCTGCTGCCGGAGACATTGCCATGCCTGACTATAAAGCTCCCCTGCGCGACATGCGCTTTCTGATCGATCACGTCTTTGATTTCCATGGCCACTACGCGGCGCTGGGGGCGAACGATGCCAGCCCTGACATGGTGGGCGCGATCCTCGAAGAAGGCGCGAAATTCTGCGAAAACGTGCTGTCGCCGTTGAACCGCTCCGGCGATGAAGAAGGCTGCCATTTCGACAACGGTGTGGTGACCACGCCGAAAGGCTTCAAGGAAGCCTTCGCCCAGTACGTAGAAGGCGGCTGGCACGGTTTGGCGGCAGACCCGGCCTACGGCGGGCAAGGCTTGCCGATGTCCCTCGGGCTGGTGCTTGCCGAGATGATCGCCTCCAGCAACACCTCCTGGGGCATGTACCCCGGCCTGACTCACGGTGCGATGTCGGCGATCCACGCCCACGGCACTGACGAGCAGAAAAACACGTACCTGAGCAAACTCACCGCAGGCCAGTGGACCGGCACCATGTGCCTGACCGAAGCCCATTGCGGCACCGACCTGGGGCTGATCAAGACCCGCGCCGTGCCTCAGGCAGACGGCAGCTACGCGGTCACCGGCAGCAAGATTTTCATCTCGGCCGGCGAGCACGACATGAGTGAAAACATCATCCACCTGGTGTTGGCCAAGCTGCCGGACGCACCGGCCGGGACCAAGGGTATCTCGCTGTTTATCGTGCCCAAGTTCCACGCCGATTCGGGTGAGCGCAACGGTGTGAGCTGTGGCTCCATCGAGCACAAGATGGGCATCAAGGCTTCGGCCACCTGCGTGCTGAACTTCGATGGCGCCCGGGGTTTCCTGATTGGTGAGGCGAACAAGGGTCTCAACTGCATGTTCACCATGATGAACCATGCACGCCTGGGTACCGGGATGCAGGGCCTTTGCCTGGGTGAAGCCAGCTTCCAGGGCGCGATCAAGTACGCCAACGATCGCTTGCAGATGCGCTCGCTGACTGGCGCCAAGGCTCCGGAAAAAGCCGCCGACCCGATCATCGTCCACCCGGATGTGCGGCGCATGTTGCTCACCATGAAAGCCTTCAACGAAGGCAACCGGGCGTTGACCTATTTCACCGCACAGTTGCTCGATACCGCGCACCTGAGTGCTGACGAGGGCCAGCGCCAGGAGGCTGAAGACTTGTTGGCGTTTCTCACGCCGATCTGCAAGGCCTTCATGACCGAAACCGGGCTGGAGGTGACCAACCACGGCATGCAAGTGTTCGGCGGCCATGGCTTTATTCGTGAATGGGGCATGGAGCAGCTGGTTCGCGATTGCCGGATTGCGCCGATCTATGAAGGCACCAACGGTATCCAGGCGTTGGATTTGCTCGGGCGCAAGGTGCTCGGCAGCCAGGGCAAGCTGCTGCGGGGCTTTACCAAAGTCGTCCACAAGTTCTGTGCAGCCAATGCGGAGCATCCGCAACTCAAGGCCCATGTGGCGCAGCTCAACCAGTTGAATCAGCAGTGGGGCGAGCTGACGGTCAAGGTGGGCATGGCGGCGATGAAAAACCCCGATGAAGTCGGCGCCGCCGCTCTGGATTACTTGATGTACAGCGGCTACATCATCCTCGCCTACCTGTGGCTGCGCATGGCACTGGTGGCACAAGAGCAGTTGGACAGCAGCAGCGGTGATGCCGATTACCATCGGGGCAAACTGGCCACGTGCGAGTTCTACTTCAAGCGCCTGTTGCCACGCACGGCCGCCCATCGGGCGGCGGTAGAGGCGGGCAGTGAGTGTCTGATGAGTCTGCCGGCGGAGCTGTTTGCACTTTAGTGACCGTAAAATACTTGTTGGTCACAAGCAGACCCTATGTGTCACAAAAGTTGTTCGGTTACACTCGGGGTCTGTAAAACTGACACCACCCGAATCACTTTTAAGTTCTCACGAGGTTTGCCATGGCTGACTACAAAGCGCCGCTGCGCGATATGCGCTTCGTCCTCAACGAAGTTTTCGAGGTCGCCAAACTCTGGGCCCAACTGCCCGCGCTGGCAGAGACCGTCGACGCCGAGACCGTTGAGGCAATCCTCGAAGAAGCCGGCAAAGTCACCTCCAAGACCGTCGCCCCGCTCAGCCGCGGCGGCGACGAAGAAGGCTGCCGCTGGGAGAATGGCGCAGTCTTCACCCCGGCCGGCTTCAAGGACGCCTACAAAACCTACGCCGAAGGCGGTTGGGTGGGCGTGGGCGGCGACCCAACCTACGGCGGCATGGGCATGCCCAAGGCGGTGTCGGCCCAGGTTGAAGAGATGATCAACTCCTCGGGCCTGGCCTTCGGCCTGTACCCGATGCTGACCTCCGGCGCCTGCGTGTCGATCAACACCCACGCCAGCGAAGAACTCAAAGCCACTTACCTGCCGAATATGTACTCCGGCGTGTGGGCCGGTTCCATGTGCCTGACCGAGCCGCATGCGGGCACTGACCTGGGGATTATTCGGACCAAGGCCGAGCCTCAGGCGGACGGTTCCTACAAGGTCAGCGGGACCAAGATCTTCATCACCGGTGGCGAGCACGACCTCACTGACAACATCATCCATCTGGTGCTGGCCAAGCTGCCGGACGCACCGGCGGGTCCCAAGGGGATCTCGCTGTTCCTGGTGCCCAAGTTCATGGTGAATGCCGATGGCAGCCTGGGCGCGCGCAACCCGGTGACCTGTGGCTCCATCGAGCACAAGATGGGCATCCAGGCGTCCGCGACCTGCGTGATGAACTTCGACGAAGCCGTGGGCTACCTGGTGGGCGAACCCAACCGTGGCCTGGCGGCGATGTTCACCATGATGAACTATGAGCGTCTGGGCGTCGGCATTCAGGGCCTGGCCTCCGGCGAGCGCTCTTATCAGAACGCTATCGAATATGCCCGCGACCGCCTGCAAAGCCGTTCGCCAACCGGTCCGAAGGCCAAGGACAAGGTCGCCGACCCGATCATCGTCCACCCGGACGTGCGTCGCATGCTGCTGACCATGAAAGCCTCGAACGAAGGTGGCCGCGCATTCTCCACCTACGTCGCGATGCAGTTGGATACCGCCAAGTTCAGTGAAGACGCCACCGCCCGCAAACGTGCGGACGACCTGGTGGCCTTGCTGACCCCGGTGGCGAAGGCGTTCCTGACCGACCTGGGCCTGGAAACCACCGTGCACGGCCAGCAGATTTTCGGCGGCCACGGCTACATTCGCGAATGGGGCCAGGAGCAACTGGTACGCGATGTACGCATCACCCAGATCTACGAAGGCACCAACGGCATTCAGGCCCTGGACCTGGTAGGCCGCAAGATCGTCGGCAGCGGCGGGGCGTTCTACAAGTTATTCGCCGACGAGATTCGCCATTTCACCGGCACGGCCGGTGCCGAACTGGCCGAGTTCACCAAACCGCTGAACGCGGCGGTGGATGACCTGGACGAACTGACCGCCTGGTTGCTGGATCGCGCCAAGTCGAACCCGAATGAAATCGGTGCGGCGTCGGTGGAGTACCTGCACGCCTTCGGCTACATGGCATACGCCTACATGTGGGCGCTGATGGCCAAGGCGGCCTTGGGCAAAGAAGCTCAGGAAGATTTCTACGCCAGCAAACTGGGCACCGCGCGGTTCTACTTTGCCCGCCTGCTGCCGCGGATCGCGTCCCTCAGTGCTTCGGTAAAAGCCGGTAGCGAATCGCTGTTTTTGCTGGATGAAGGCCAGTTCTAAGGGCTTGGAGGGCGTGTAAGCATTCTCTTACATGACGTGCTGCTATTCGTCCTCTATCGCCATATTGGATCCACGGATAATCTACTTCACATGGACGTCGCGCAGGAAGCGCAAAGCAACAACACGGACACGTAGGATTCTGCCAGGAAGGCGGAGTGAAATGGATGTCAGGGAAACAGTCTGCAAAGCCCCGCTTCGGCGGGGTTTTCTTTTGCCTGCGAAAAAGTCAGACAGGCGCGTTCATCACGTCTTCCAGCAGCGTGCGCAACAACTCCAGCGTCGCCTGCTGACGCTGCACATCCCGGCACACCAACCCGACTTTCAACGGCACCCGTGGTTCGCTCAACGGTTTCCACAGCAACCCCTTGCTGTTGTGTTCGTCCTGGGAGCGTCCGGGCAGCACTGTCGCCAGCTTGGTGTGGGGCAGGCTGTCGAGAATCCCCACCATCGTATTCAACTCTGCCTGCACTTGCGGGCGTCGACCCAGGTTGGCCAGTTGGCCTTGCCATATCTGCCGCACCTGAAACTCTTCCCCGAGCAGTAACATCGGCAACTCGGCGGCCTGCTTCAAGGAGACTTTCTTGAATTCCCGCAGCGGGTGGTCGGACGGGATGACCACTTTCAGTTCATCTTCATACAGCAGCACGCCGTGTAATCCCGGCTGGCGCGGCGGCAGGTAGCTGATGCCGATATCCAGCGAGCCATTGAGCAGCCGGCGTTCGATTTCCATACCGGTCAATTCGTAGATCTGCACCACCAGGTGCGGCTGCGCCTTGCGCACCCGCTCGAGCATCTGCGGCACCAGGCTGGTGTGCACGGTTTGCAGCACGCCGATCGCCAGGGTGCGCAACGCCTGGCCCTTGAAGTTGCGCAGCGCTTCCACGGCATGCTGCATGCCGTCGAGCAGGGGCAGGGCATGGTTGTACAACGTGTGGGCGGCGAGGGTCGGCAGCAGGCGCTTGCTGCTGCGTTCGAACAGGCTCACATCGAGGTTCTGTTCGAGCTGGCGAATCTGCTGCGACAAAGCCGGCTGGGAGATCGACAGGCGCTCTGCAGCCCGCCCCACGTGGCCTTCTTCATACACCGCGACGAAATAACGCAGTTGCTTGAAATCCATAAGTAACGCTTATCGAAAAAGCTGGAAAATCGAAATGGCCGAGTGCCCCCGAGACGCCTAGTCTAGCGCCTATTCACAGGGCTTACAGGGCCGGAAAGCGCGATGAGTAGTGTTTATGTTGACGGTGTTTGCATAGGCAGGGCAAAAAACCTCAGCCATGGGTTGAGCGGCAGTACCGACCAAGGTGCGATTGCCAGCGGGGTTCATTCATGAACCTGTTCAACCTGCGTCGCCCGGTCCCCAGTCTGGATGATCTGATTCTCGACGCGAAAACCCCGACACTGCGCGACGACCTTTCCAGCGATTGTTTGATGCCCAGCGTGACGCGTCCGCCCCAAGTGTTTATACGCGGCCAGGGTTCCTGGCTGTGGGACAGCGAAGACCGTGCCTACCTCGATTTCAATCAGGGCGGCGGCGCCAACAGCCTGGGTCACAGCCCGCAAGTATTGACCAAGGCGCTAGCCGATCAGGCCCAGTCGCTGATTAATCCTGGTAACGGCCTGCACAACCGCGCTCAACTGAACCTCGCCGACCGCCTATGCCATCGCACCGGCAGCGACCAGGCCTACCTGCTCAACAGCGGTGCCGAAGCCTGCGAAGCGGCGATCAAGCTGGCGCGCAAATGGGGTCAGCTCCATCGCGGCGGCGCCTATCGCATCATCACCGCCAGCAACGGTTGCCATGGTCGCAGTTTTGCCGCGATGTCGGCCTCGGCGGCCGCCAGTGAAAACCGCTTCGAGCCGCAGTTGCCAGGCTTCAGTCACGTGCCGTTCAACGACCTGCCGGCGCTGCATGCAGCGGTCGACGCGCAAACCGTGGCAATCATGTTGGAACCGATCCAGAACGATGCCGGCGTGATCCCCGCGACCGAGCATTACCTCAAGGGCGTCGAGCGCCTGTGCCGCGAGCTGGGGATCCTGCTGATCCTCGATGAAGTGCAAACCGGCACCGGCCGTTGTGGCACTTTACTCGCCGAACAGCACTATGGCGTCCGCGCCGACATCATCACCCTGGGCAAAGGCCTGGGTGGTGGTGTGCCATTGGCGGCGTTGCTGGCGCGGGGCAAGGCGTGTTGTTTTGAACTCGGTGAGCTGGAAGGCACCCACCACGGCAACGCGCTGATGGCATCTGCTGGCGTGGCGGTGCTCGATACGGTGCTGAACCACGGATTTCTTGAACACCTATGCGACGTCGGTGCCTACCTGGGCGAAGGGCTGGCACGCCTGGCGCATCGTTATGGCCAGGGCGAATTGCGCGGCCAGGGCCTGCTATGGGGACTGACCCTGTCGGAAGACTCGGCAGATGCAGTGGTAAAGGCAGCGCTGAGTGAAGGTCTGATCCTGGGCGCGCCGCAACCCGACTGCCTGCGCTTCACCCCGGCGCTCACGCTGAGCAAAAGCAACGTCGACGAAATGCTCCTGCGCCTGGCCCGGGCCTTTTCCCGGGTGCGCACCGCGCAGCTGCAATGCCGCAAGGGCATTGCCGTTTAACCCCGTATTTCCTGAACCGTCTCGCGGTATACGCGGCGCCTCCAGCCTGATTCTTTTGGCTGGGGGCGTTTTTTTGTTTGCTGATTAGAGGATGGCCTCGTGCCAGATCCCACTGAACCCTCACGAACGCCCAAGGTCGATTAGCTTGTACGGCTCACACGAGCCGATTTTCAGGAGCTAAACCCATGGATATCATTCGCATCATCATCGCCATTCTGCTGCCGCCACTGGGTGTGTTCCTGCAAGTGGGTTTCGCTGGCGCGTTCTGGCTGAATATTCTGCTGACCTTGTGCGGTTACATTCCGGGCATCGTGCACGCCGTGTATATCATCGCCAAACGTTAACAGGCCTCAGCCTTTCGCAATCAGCCGTGAGTTGCGCTCATTGCGAAAGGCCAGTTGCTCGATGGTCTGGGTGGCATGCTCCGCTTCCTCGCGGGCCTGGAGGATCATCCCGTGATGCTCCGATTTGCTGCACACCGGGTCGGCGTTGCTGGCATCTCCGGTCAGCATGAACGCCTGGCAGCGGCAGCCACCGAAGTCCTTTTCCTTCTCGTCGCATGAGCGGCATGGCTCGGGCATCCAGTCATAGCCGCGAAAGCGGTTGAAGCCGAACGAGTCGTACCAGATGTGTTGCATGCTGTGGTCGCGCACGTTGGGAAATTGCACCGGCATCTGTCGGGCACCGTGGCACGGTAGGGCAGTGCCGTCCGGTGTCACCGTCAGAAAGATACTGCCCCAGCCATTCATGCAGGCTTTCGGGCGCTCCTCGTAGTAATCCGGCGTAACAAAGATCAGCTTGCACGGGTGGCCTTCGGCTTCGAGCTTGGCGCGGTACTCGTTGGTGATGCGTTCGGCGCGCACCAGTTGTTCCTGGGTCGGCAACAGGCCGACCCGGTTGAGCTGGGCCCAGCCGTAGAACTGGCAGGTGGCAAGCTCGACAAAGTCCGCTTCCAACGCAATGCACAGCTCGATGATGCGGTCGATCTTGTCGATATTGTGCCGATGGGTGACGAAGTTCAGCACCATCGGGTAGCCATGGGCTTTTACTGCCCGGGCCATTTCCAGTTTTTGCGCGAAGGCTTTTTTCGAGCCGGCCAGCAGGTTGTTCACTTGCTCGTCGCTGGCCTGGAAGCTGATCTGGATATGGTCCAGCCCAGCCTTCTTGAAGTCGCTGATCTTCTGCTCGGTCAGGCCGATGCCGGAGGTGATCAGGTTGGTGTAGAACCCCAGTTTGCGCGCCTCGGCGATCAGTTCGGCGAGGTCCTGGCGCACCAGCGGCTCACCGCCGGAAAACCCCAGTTGCGCGGCGCCCATTTCCCGGGCTTCGCGAAATACCTTGATCCACTGTTCAGTGCTCAGCTCCTTGCCCTGCTCGGCGAAATCCAGCGGGTTGGAGCAATACGGGCATTGCAGCGGGCAGCGGTAGGTCAGCTCGGCCAGCAACCAGAGCGGCAGGCCGATTTCCGGCTTGGGTGGCAGGTCAGGCAAGTTCGATCCAGTGCTGAGCACGGGCAACCTCCATGAATTGCTCGATGTCTTCACCGAGTTCGGGCACACCCGGGAATTGCTGGTCCAACTCGGCGATGATCGCGCTGACGTCGCGCTCGCCATCGATCAAACCACCGATCAATGCGGCGCTGTCGTTGAGCTTGATCATGCCTTCCGGGTACAGCAGCACATGGCCTTTTTGCGCCGGTTCGTACTGGAAGCGATAGCCCTGGCGCCAGGCCGGTTTTTTGCTGCGATCGAAGCTCATAGGGTGATCCCCTTATGCCATACACGCTGATCAGTCACGCTGTGGTACGGCGGGCGTTTCAGTTCGTAAGCCATGCTCATGGCATCGAGCATGCTCCAAAGAATGTCCAGTTTGAACTGGAGAATTTCCAGCATGCGCTCCTGGCCTTCGCGGGTGGTGTAGTGCTGCAGGGTGATTGCCAGACCGTGCTCCACATCCCGGCGGGCCTGGCCCAGGCGGGTGCGGAAATACTCATAGCCGGCCGGGTCGATCCATGGGTAATGCTGCGGCCAGCTGTCGAGACGCGACTGGTGGATCTGCGGCGCGAACAGCTCGGTCAGGGAACTGCTGGCGGCTTCCTGCCAGCTGGCGCGGCGGGCGAAGTTGACGTAGGCGTCTACGGCAAATCGTACGCCGGGCAGTACCAATTCCTGGGAGCGCAGTTGATCCGGGTCCAGGCCGACTGCCTGGCCCAGACGCAGCCAGGCTTCGATGCCGCCGTCTTCGCCAGGGGCACCGTCGTGATCCAGCAGGCGCTGGATCCACTCACGACGGATCTCTCGGTCCGGGCAGTTGGCCAGGATGGCGGCGTCCTTGAGGGGAATGTTCACCTGATAATAAAAGCGGTTGGCGACCCAGCCCTGGATCTGTTCGCGGGTGGCACGGCCTTCATACATCGCCACGTGATACGGGTGATGGATATGGTAGAAGGCGCCCTTGGCCCGCAGGGCCTGTTCGAACTCGGCGGTGGTCAGCGGTATGTCAGTCATTTGGCTCGCTCCTACAATTCAATGCTCATGCCGTCGTACGCCACTTCCACATTGCGCCGCAGCAACTCGGCTCGCTCGGGCGAGTCCTCATCCAGGATCGGGTTGGTGTTGTTGATGTGGATAAGCACCTTGCGCTGCTTGGGCAACTGCTCCAGCACTTCCAGCATGCCGCCGGGGCCATTTTGTGCCAGGTGGCCCATCTCGCGGCCAGTACGGGTGCCGACGCCACGGCGCTGCATTTCGTCGTCATCCCACATCGTCCCGTCCACCAGCAGGCAATCGCTGCCGGCCATGATTTCCAGCAACGGCCCGTCGACCTTGCCCAGGCCCGGCGCATAGAACAGCTTGCCGCCGGTGCGCAGGTCTTCGACGATCAGGCCGATGTTGTCGCCCGGGTGTGGGTCGAATCGGTGAGGCGAGTAGGGCGGTGCTGCGCTGCGCAGGGGCAACGGCGTAAAGCGCAGGTTGGGGCAGGCGGGAATCGTGAAGCTGGCGTCCAGCTCGATGCGGTTCCAGGCCAGCCCGCCGTTCCAGTGGGTCAGCATGGTGAACAGCGGGAAGCCGGTGCTCAGGTCTTCATGGACCATGTCGGTGCACCACACCTGGTGCGGGCAGCCTTCGCGCAGGCTGAGCAGGCCGGTGGTGTGGTCGATCTGGCTGTCCATCAGGATGATCGCGCTGATGCCGGTGTCCCGCAGGGCACGGCCGGGTTGCATCGGGGCGAACCCTTGAAGCTGGGCGCGAATGTCCGGCGAGGCGTTGCACAAGACCCAGTTCACGCCGTCATCGGAAATCGCGATGGACGATTGGGTGCGCGCCTCGGCCCGCAGGCTACCGTCGCGAAAACCTGCGCAGTTCACGCAGTTGCAGTTCCATTGCGGGAAACCACCGCCCGCGGCGGAACCAAGAATCTGGACAAACATGGCCGCTCCATTACACACAACTCAAAAATAAAAACGCCCCGGGCGAGCCGAGGCGTTGCATTGCGATACAAAGCCAATCAGCGGCTGGCAAAGTACATGGTGACTTCAAAGCCGATGCGCAGATCAGTGTAAGCAGGTTTGGACCAAGTCATGTTCTTACTCCTACGATGGGATGGGACGTTTACTACCAGGTAATACATATAGTCCACCTCCAAGCGGAGATGTTCAGATGTGTGCATGTGAATGTTACGTACTTCTTTTGAAGATAGCGCTGTCCTGTGGGAAAAAGCCTTTTACCGAAGCGGCAATGATCAGCCTGATCATTGCCAGAGACCGGCGCTGAGCGGGCCATTGGCCACGCAGTGCCAGCCGCCTGCAGCCGCATTGAGTCGCTGTGCAGCGTCCATTAAATCCTTGCGGGTGCGGGTCTGGATGAAATCTTGCAACTGATTGATGTAATCCGACGGGTGGCCCGCCAAATGGGCGTGCCAGAGCAGTTCAGCGGCTTGGGCAGTGGGCAGGGCATCGAGGGCAAATTGCCGGGCCAGATCAGCCGGCAGTTCGCTGCTGTTGATCAGGGCGGGCAGCTGTTTCAGGAACGTTTGCAGATGATCGAGAATTTGCGCGAGGGAAGCGCTGGGAGATTGCACCCCGAACAGCAGCCCGGTTTGCCCATTGAACTGTCGGATGCCGCTGAACACCGCGTAGCCCAGTTGCAAATCGACCCGTAGGCGCTGGTAGAACGGCGCCTGCATCAGGTGTGCAAGCAAACGCCAGCATGCTTCGTCGGCCAGGGATTGGGTCGGTGTCGGGCAGAACAGCAGCAACGCGGCGTCGGTGGAATCGGTACTTACCTCGTGCCAAAAGTGCTGGCCGCCGGATGAAGGACGTTCAGTGATGGCCGTTGCCGGTTGGCCGGGCAGTTTCCCGGCAGCAGTTTTAATGGCCTCTTCGCAGCTGGCGGGCAGCCCGACTGCAAGCCCTTGCCAGCGGGCCGTTGACCATCGGTCCTCGTGAGGTGGTGGGCTTGCGGGCGTGATGCCTGCGCAACAAGAGGGCAATGCCTTGAGCAACTGCCGGATGGCCATTGCCGGTGCCGCACGGGTGGATGCTCCAGCTTTTTCATCAAGTTGTATCAGGCTGCGCGCCACTTCTGCCAATACCGCCGGCATGGGGTCGTGAAGCCCGACCATTTTCAGTTGCCAGTGATTGCCAATGGTCTCGAAGGCAAGTTCGACGCCCGCTTGGCTAGCGTTCTCGCGCAGGCGTGGGAAAAGGTCTGTGGGTAGCGGCGAATCCAGCTGCCAGCGGAGGTAAATCGCCCCCTCGTCTGTGTCACCTGGCAACGCCTGGCTGAAGGTCAGCGCCGAAAGATCCTTTCGTCCGCGGGAGCGATCCTGGGCGAACGTGCGCAAACCGCGATGGGCGCTGGTTTGGCCGCGAATCAGCCCAGGGCGTTCCTCCCGGGCTGCCGGACGCAGGAACGGATTGTCAGGTGGCAGTTGCCAGGCGTGCCGGGACGGCGGCAGTTGCAGTGAGTCCAGCAGCGCCTTGAGGGACGTGGCGCTGTGCTCGGACAGGACCGGCTCGCTGTCCTGCCGGGCCAGTGCCAGGGCGCCGCTGACCTGTCGTTTGCGCGCGAGCAGCAAGGCGTACTCTTCCCGCAGCAGCGTCCAATCGCTGTGTGCGAAAAAGCTCAACCAGTCGTGCAACAGTTCTTCGATCACGGTGGTTTGCCGGGCACCGAGCGTGTCCAGGGTGAACTTGATATCCAGCAGCGCCTGGCCGCCGAACTGATACAGCACCGTCGCGCTGAGGGCGCTGACCCACTGTCGCGCCTGCAACTCGGCGAGCAACCCACCCGGGGCCGAAGCGTTCAGCCACAGGCACAGGAAATCCAGGGCTTCAGGGGATGCTTCGCTCACCACCACCTGATGCCAGTGGTGTTCATTGGTGTGTTGATAGGTCCGTTGAATGCCGGCCAGCAACGCGGGTGCAGGCACCTGTGGCTTCAGCGGTGCGGTCTTCAACGCAGCGCCAAACTGCTTCGCCAAAGCCTCCAGCTCCGCCAGTGATTGAGGGCCCGCCAGGCTCAAGGTCATCTGCCCGGTCTGATAGAAGCCTTCATAAAAATCCCGCAACGCTTGCTGAAAATCCTCACGCTCTACCGGCAAGCTATCCCGGTTGCCCGCATGAAACGCCCGCAGCGGATGATCCGCCGCAACGCCTTGCAGCAACGCCTGTTGCTGTTGGGCCGTGGCATCTTGCGACCAGGCGATAAATTCCGCGTGCAACACTTCACGCTCACGCAACTGGTCTTCCGGGGCCAGGCGCGGATGGGCGAGCATATCCCCCAGGCGCTCCAGCGCCGCATCAAATGCCGGAACCGGCACCTCAAAGAAAAAGTCGGTAGTGCGTTCGCGAGTGCTGGCGTTGACCTGGCCACCCTGACGCTGCACGTAAGCCATCAGCCCTTCATTTGCAGGAAAACGCTCAGTCCCCAGAAACAACAGATGCTCAAGGAAATGCGCCAGTCCCGGCCACGCCAAGGGCACATCATGACTGCCCGCTGCAACGCGCAAGGCCGCCGCGCAGCGCTTCAAACGCGGCGCATGATGCAAGGAAACCTGCAGGCCGTTGGCCAGGGTCAATTGAAGGTGATGAGGGTGGGCCGGCGCAGGCATGGGCACTTCCGAAACGTAGGAAGTGCCTATGCTAGCGCAAACCTGCCGGATCAGTGCTTGTGCAACGCACCGTAGAGCTCCGGGCGACGGTCCAGCAGGTAGCGATTGGCCGCGCGGGAGTCGATCATCAGTTGTCGATCCAGAGTGCCGACAATCAACGCTTCATCAAGACCCGCCTGGGCAATCCGCTGGCCATCCGGCGCGGCGATGCTGCTTTGCCCGCAATACTGGATCTCGCCTTCCTGCCCGCAATAGTTGGCGTAGGCCACATAACACTGGTTTTCAAACGCCCGCGCCCGCACGGTGACATCGGCGACGAAATCGAAGGGCACCATATTGGCCGTCGGCACCAGGATCAACTCCGCCCCCGCCAGCGCCAGGCGCCGAGTGTTTTCCGGGAATTCCAGGTCATAGCAAATCAGGAACCCCAGCTTCCAGCCGTTCAATTCCACCAGCGGAAACTCATCGTCTCCGGGGCTGAACATCGAGTGGTCGAGGTCGCCAAACAGGTGGGTCTTGCGGTAGTTGCACAGGCGCTGGCCGTTGGCGTCGATCAACTGCACGGCGTTGTAGATCTGCCCGTCAGCCCCGCGTTCCGGATAACCATAGAGAATCGCCACACCCGAGTTTTTTGCCAGCGCAGCGATGGACTGCGCAGACGGGCCGTCCTGAGCTTCCGCCAGGGCGCCGACCGCTTCCAGGCCGATGTTATAGCCGGTGAGAAACATCTCCGGCAGCACCAGCAGGTCGGCGTCGGTAGCCTCTTGCGCCAGTTGATGCAGGCGCTTGAGATTGCCGGCCACGTCCAGCGGCAAAGGCGGGCATTGATACAGGGCGACACGCATGGGCAACTCCTTACTCGGGCAGTGCGATCGGCCCGATTTCATCGAACACATCGCCCGGCCCCGGGTTCTGTGGGTGAGTGCTACCACCGAAGTGAGTCATGATGCCCCACACCGCGTTCAGCGAGGTTTGCACCGCGCCTTCAACCCACGCAGGCGTCCAGGATACGTCGTCACCGGCAATGAAAATACCGCGTTGCTCTGCCGGCATGTCCTTCTGCATGAAGTGCGCGTACATCCGTTGGTTGTAGCGATAGTGGCCCGGCAGCGCGCCCTTGAAAGCACCGAGGAAATGCGGGTCGGCTTCCCACGACACGGTGATCGGATCGCCGATGATCCGCGCGGCAATATCGACTTTCGGGTAGATCTTTTTCAGCGCGTCGAGGGCCAGTTTTACGCGTTTTTCGATCGGCTGCGGGAGCATCTTCAGCGCGTCGCTCATCCACGAGTAGGACAGGCAAATCACCCCAGGCTTGTCGTCGCCATTGTCGAACAGATAGGTGCCACGGGTCAGGCGGTCGGTCAGCGTCATGCTCATCAAGTCGCGGCCCGTTTCCGGGTCCTTATCCTTCCAGAACGGGCGGTCGACCATCACGAAAGTCTTCGACGATTGCATGTAGCGGGTGCGATCGAGGGCCATCCACATCTTCTGCGAGAACAAGGTTTCGTCGCACTCGATCTGGGTGGTCAGCAGCCAGCTCTGGCAGGTGGTCAGCACGGCGGCGTATTCGCGGGTGTCGCCGTAGTTGTCGGTGACGGCGAAACGGCCATCCGATGCGTGGGCAATGCGCTTGACCCCGGCCCGTGGCGCGCCGTGGTGCAAGGAGCTGAGGCTGGTGCCTTCGGGCCAGTGGGCACAACGCTCCGGCACATGGCGCCAGATGCCCATGGGTACCTGGGCGACACCGCCGACCACCAGGTGCTGGTGGTCGTCGCAGTTGGTCATCACCACGCGGAAGATTTCCAGCATCGAGTTGGGGAAGTCCGAGTCCCAGCCACCGGTGCCGAAGCCGACCTGGCCGAACACTTCGCGGTGATGGAAGGACAACTTGGCGAACGCCTTGGAGGTAGCGACGAAGTCGTAGAAGGTGCGGTCGTCCCACAACGGAACCAGCGTATTCCACAGCTCTTTCAGGCGCGGTACGTCACGGTCGCGGATGGCTTGCTGGATATCGGCGAACTGCGATCCGGCTTCCAGGGCGTCGGCCCAGGCGTCAGCCACTTCCTGGAACAGTGCAGGAAGGTCGGCGAGTTTCTGTGCGTAGTGAGTCTGGCCTTCGAGGTCGATGACCGTGCTGCCGGAAGCGGGCGTCAGCGGGTTGGGAAACGGTTTGGTCTCCAGCCCGAGTTTGTCCACGTAGTGGTAGAACGCGGTGGAGGACACCGGGAAGCGCATGCCGCCCAGCTCGGCAATGATGCCTTCGGCGCCTTCAAACGCCTGGGAACGCAGGCGGCCACCCATTTTCGAGGCTTCGTACACCACCGGTTTCAGGCCGAGCTTCATCAGCTCATAGGCGGCCACCAAGCCGGCAATCCCGGCGCCGACGATCGCCACTTCGGCGCCATGGTTGGCCGCTGGAATGCTGCCCAGGCCGGCCGGGTGTTCGATCCAGTCATCGAAGGCGAACGGGAAGTCCGGGCCAAAGATGGTGATCGGTTTTTTACCGTTGGCAGGGTGGCGATTGGGCTTGCTGATGGTGCTGGAAGGAATGCTCATGGCTGACCTTGCTGGCGGCTCGGCGGGGCGCGACCCGCTGAGTATAGGAAAAGATGGCAGCCATTCTAGGGAGCGTAGCGTTCGTTAATAAGACGCAATGTGTCGTCGGATTGAATTGTTTTTAGTCAGAGTGACGAAGGTGATGGTCAGATTGGTTGCCCGCGATCCAGTTTGTTACTGAGGATGATCGAGGTGGTGGTCTTCTCTACACCGTCGACACTGCCGATCTGGTCCAGCAGTTGATCCAGCTGCTCCGGCGAATCGGTGCGCAGCCAGGCCACGTAATCGAACTCGCCGCTGACCGCACACAGTTGCTGAACCTGCGCCATGGCACTGATCCGGCGCAGCACTTCCTTGCCGGAGCGCGGTTGCACGGTAATCCCCACGTAGGCCTGTAAACCGCCATCCACCACCCGCTGGCTCAGGCGCACGCCATAGCCGGTAATCACTTGGGTTTTTTCCAGGCGCGCCAGGCGCGAGGTGACGGTGGTGCGCGCGATGCCCAGTTGCCGGGCGAGCATGGCCACGCTTTCGCGGGCGTTGATCTGCAACGCGGCGATCAACTGGCGATCGATTTCATCGAGGACGGGAGGGTGAGAGGCGGGCAAGGTGTTCTCCGGCGCGGGCATCAATGGGCAAGCATGTTACAGGCTCATTCCCCTTGATGCTCGCGGCGGCGTTAGGCTCAGTTGTGCAGGAACTGCGGGTAGTTTTCCGGGGTGACCAGTTGGGTCGGAACCCATACATCGCCTTGCAGGGCAGCGTGCTTGATCAGCATCAGCGCCGCGTCCACCGAGCCCGCACCGATGGCCACCGGGTCGCGGAATACGGTCACTGCCAGTTGGCCTTTCTTCAGCGCCTGCAAACCGTCCGGCGTGCCGTCGATGCCGCCCACCAGAATGTCCTGGCGCCCGGTCTGGCGCAGGGCCATGGCGGCGCCAATACCCATCTCGTCATTGTTGGAGGCCACGGCATTGATGGTCTGGCCCTTGGTCAGCCATTCATTCATCAGGTCCATGCCTTTTTCCCGCTGCCAGTCGCCGGACTGTTCTTCAACGACTTTGATCTCGGGGTACTTGGCCAGCACATCCTTGACGCCACTGGTGCGCTTGCCGGTGTCGCTGTGGGCGAGGCGCCCGAGGATGATCGCCAGGTTGCCTTTGCCGCCCATCTTCTCGGCCAGGTATTCCATCTGCATCCGGCCAATCGCGCGCTCGTCGGTGCCGACGAAGACGACGCCCGGCGGGAAGGTTTCAACCTCGGGGCGGCTGTTCATATACACCAGCGGGATCCCGGCGGCGTTGGCCTTTTCGGTGATTTTGCGGGTGGCGGCGGTGTCGGCCGGGTTGACGATGATCGCGTCGACTTTCTGGCTGATGAAGCTTTCCACCTGGTTCAACTGGCGGACTACGTCGCTGGCGGAATCTTCCACCTGCAGCTTGACTGCATCGGGCGAGGCCTTGGCTCGGTCCTGCATGGCCTGCACCAGGTAGGAAACGTAGTTATCAAACTGTCCGACCGATACCCCAATGCGCAATTCAGCGTGGGCAGCGGTGGACAGCAACAGGGCACAGGCACAGCCAAGCAGGCGCTTCATGACAGGTTCCTTTTTATTGTTTTAGTGCGACAAAGATTCTGAAACAAACACTATTGGAAATAAAATTCCACTTCAAGTAACGCCCGGAATTTATTTTCGCCGCTGATCGAACACATTAATTTGGGTCAGATTGTTAAAAGTAACTATTTGGTACATTATTTCCCGTTAGGTATTCAGGAAGGACGTTTGTGAGATGAATAACTTTGGGGCTGCCACCGGCAGCAGATTTTTGCTGATGGGGCTGGGCCTGCTGATCGCGTTGATCGGCCTGGGTTTGGCGGGCGGTGGCGGTTACCTCGTGGCGCTGGGTGGCAGTTGGTATTTCCTGCTGATGGGCCTGGCGATGCTTGTTTCCGGCGTGCTGATCGCCAAGCGCAAGCCTCAAGGCGCGTGGCTATACGCCTTGGCCTTGGTGCTGACCGCGATCTGGGCAGTGTGGGACACGGGCCTGGAATACTGGCCTTTGGTGTCGCGGGTCCTGACCTTTGCCGTCATCGGCCTGGTGGTCGCACTGATTTATCCACAACTCGCCCGCGCCTCGGGGTCAACACCCGGGCGTGGTGCCTATGGTGTCGCCGGGCTGCTGGGCCTTGGCGTGGTCGCCACCCTGGCGTACATGTTTGTGCCGACTCACGTGGTCAAGGCCAGCGGTGAGCCTGCGGTGACTGCGGTGACACCGGGCACCGAGCAAAAAGACTGGGCCCACTGGGGCAATACCACCGCCGGCAATCGGTTTGCCGCGCTGGACCAGATCAACAAAGGCAACATCGACAAGTTGCAGGTGGCTTGGACCTTTCACACCGGCGACATCCCTGAAAGCAACGGCGCCGGCGCCGAAGACCAGAACACCCCGCTGCAGATCGGTGACAGCGTTTACGTGTGCACCGCCTACGGCAAAGTCTTCTCCCTGGATGCCGACACCGGCGCCCAGCGCTGGAAATTCGACCCACAGGGCAGCGGTCCCAACTGGCAGCGTTGCCGGGGCCTGGGTTATTTCGACAGCAGCGCCAGTGAGCAACCTGCCGGCGCAAAAGCCTGTGTGAAACGTCTGTTTCTGCCGACCGGCGATGCCCGGTTGATTGCGATCAATGCTGAAACCGGCGCGCCCTGCGAAGACTTCGGCGACCACGGCACCGTCGACCTGAAAACCGACATGGGCGAAGTGAAGGCCGGTTATTACCAGCAAACCTCGACGCCACTGGTGGCGGGCAATGTGGTGATCGTCGGCGGCCGCGTGGCAGACAACTTCTCCACCGGCGAACCGCCAGGCGTGGTGCGCGCCTTTGACGTGCACAGCGGCGAACTGGTGTGGGCCTGGGACCCGGGCAACCCGAACACCACCAAACGGCCACCCGCGGGTGAGACTTACACTCGGGGGACGCCGAACGTGTGGTCGGCCATGTCCTACGACGCGAAGCTCGGCCTGGTCTACCTGCCCACCGGTAACGCTACCCCTGACTTCTTTGCCGGTGAGCGTACTGCCTATGACGACAAGTGGAGCTCCTCCATCGTCGCCATTGACGTGAAGACCGGCCAGGTGCGATGGCACTTCCAGACCACGCACCATGACCTGTGGGATTTCGACCTGCCAGCGCAACCGCTGCTCTACGATATTCCGGATGGAAACGGCGGCGTACAGCCGGCCCTGGCTCAAGTCACCAAACAAGGTGAAATCTTCCTGCTCAACCGCGAAACCGGCGTGCCCATCGCCCGGGTCGAAGAGCGTCCGGTGCCTCAGGGCAATGTGCCCGGCGAGCGGTATTCGCCGACCCAGCCGTTCTCGGTGGACATGCCGTCGATCGGCAATCAGCAACTGACCGAATCCGATATGTGGGGCGCCACACCGTTTGACCAGTTGATGTGCCGCATCCAGTTCAAAGGCATGCGTCATGAGGGCGTCTATACGCCGCCTGGCCTGGACCGGGCGCTGCAATTCCCGGGTTCGCTGGGTGGTATGAACTGGGGCAGCGTGTCGGTGGACCCGAACACCAATTACATGTTCGTCAACGATATGCGCCTGGGTTTGGCCAACTATATGATCCCGCGCGACAAGATCGCAGCCGGTGCCAGCGGCATCGAGATGGGTGTGGTGCCGCAGGCCGGTACGCCGTTTGGCGCCATGCGCGAGCGCTTCCTCTCGGCAGCGGGCATTCCGTGTCAGAAACCACCGTTCGGCACCATGTCGGCCATCGATTTGAAAACCCACAAGCTGATGTGGCAAGTACCGGTGGGCACGGTTGAAGACACCGGGCCGCTGGGCATCCGCATGCACATGCCGATTCCGATTGGCATGCCGACCCTCGGCGCGTCGCTGGCGACCCAGTCTGGCCTGTTGTTCTTCGCCGGCACCCAGGACTTCTACCTGCGCGCGTTCGATACCGGCAACGGCAACGAAATCTGGAAGTCCCGTTTGCCTGTCGGTAGCCAATCCGGGCCGATGACCTACGTGTCGCCCAAGACGGGCACGCAGTACATCGTGCTCACCGCCGGCGGCGCGCGACAGTCGCCGGACCGCGGGGATTATGTGATTGCCTATGCGTTGCCCAAGAAATAGGGCCTGAAAAAGCCGCACGGATGTGCGGCTTTTTTTGCGTCTTAGCTCACGTCAGCCAGCAGGCACCGGGCAAAGAGTTGCGGCACGGGAAGGTTGCGTTGGCTGTAGCGGCTCAGCAGGATGATTTCCCGGTGAAAGGTCAGTTCGCCCAGCGGGATGACCCGCACCTGCGGGGATCGGTCCAGCCATAGCCCGGCGTGGGGAACCAGTGAAACGCCCAGGCCGCATTCGACCATCTTGACGAGGGCTTCTATCTCGTCCAGCTCCAGCGCAACCTGCACGTCCAACCGCTGATCCCGCAGAAAACGGCTGACCAGCCGCCCGCCAAACGAAGCACGGTCGTAGCGCACATGGGGCTGAGCGGCGAGCAGCTGCAGCGGGTCATCACCCTTGACCGTTTGCGGCACGATCAGCACAAACGGCTCCTTGCGCAGCACCTGCACGTGCAACTCCTTGGGCAAGTCAAAGGGCGGGCGAATGATGATCGCCGAGTCCAGTTCGCCCGCGTCCACCTGGCTGAGCAGCTCCAGGGAAACCCCCGGCACCAACTTGCACTCCACCGTCGGCGCCGCGTGTCGCAGGCGCACCAGGGCTTGCGGTAGCAGGCCGGTTTGGGCGGTGGTGATGGCGCCGACTTTCAACTCGCCACGGTATTCATTGGCGTCCACCGGCACGGCCATGCGGTTAAACGTCTCGAGAATTTCCTTGGCCAGCGGCAGCGCGCGGATACCCGCCGCATTCAGCGTGGCCTGGCGCCCGGTGCGATCGAACAACTGCACGCCAAGCACCTGCTCCAACTGGCGGATCTGCGCGCTGACCGCCGACTGCGTCAGCCCGATATGCATGCCCGCCGCCGCGAACGTGCCATGACGGGTAACGGCGATAAAGGTTTTCAGTTCCCGCAGCATGGACGTCTCGATTGATCGAAATAATTTGAGCTCGATGCGAAAACTATCGTCTTTCTATCGATGACGGCAAGGCTAGACTCGGAAGGACTTAATACCCACAGAGGTTAGACCTGATGGCACTGGCTCCTTTTCACCTGGCAATTCCGGTATTCGACCTGGCGGCTGCACGGCAGTTTTACGGTGAGGTGTTTGGACTGGAGGAAGGGCGGGCCAGTGATCACTGGGTCGACTTCGACTTCTTCGGCCACCAACTGGTGATTCACGAGCATCCGAAAACTGCTTCTCAAGAGGCGGCGCACACCAATGCAGTGGACGGCCACGATGTGCCGGTGCCGCATTTTGGCGTGGTGCTGAGTTGGGATGATTGGCATGCGCTGGCTGAACGTCTGCAGGCGCGCAACACCCGGTTTGTGTTGGAGCCGCATATTCGCTTCAAGGGCCAGGTGGGTGAGCAGGCGACGTTGTTTCTGTTCGATCCGTGCGGCAATGCGCTGGAGTTCAAGGCGTTCAAGGATATTGGGCAGTTGTTTGCCAAGTGAGGGGGCGTCGATGAATCAACTCGACGCGACGGGTATCGCTGAGGCGGTGGTTGCTGCTGGTATTACGCCTGCCTTGGTTGCTGAGCATTTTCTTGCGCGGACAGGTGCCGACGAGCCGCAGATCCAGGCTTTTGTATCCTTCGAGCCTGAAGCGGTACGCGAGCAGGCAAGGCAGCTTGAGGGAAGTGCCGGCCTGCTGGCAGGCGTGCCGGTTGGGATCAAGGACATCTTTGATACGGCCGACCATACAACGGAATTCTATTCGCCGATTTACCAGGGTAATCGTCCTTCGCGGGATGCCCATGTGGTGACGCTGCTGCGCCAGGCGGGCGCGATCATCATGGGCAAGACCCACACCACTGAATTTGCCTACATGAACACGGGGCCCACGCGGAATCCGCTTGATCTGGCCCGTACGCCGGGTAGCTCCAGTGCGGGTTCTGCGGCGGGGATGGCGGCCGGGTTTTTCCCGTTGGCGTTGGGTACCCAGACGGCTGGATCGTTGCTCAAGCCTGCGGCTTACTGCGGGTTGTATGCCTTCAAACCGTCGTTTGGGCTGGTCTCGCTGGAGGGCGTGAAACCCCTCGCGCCCAGCTTCGATACGGTGGGTTGGTATGGGCGTTCGGTGCGCGATCTTGAGCGGGTGGCGCGGGTGTTGATCCCGGGGTTTCCGGCTGTAGAGGCAGCGCGCAAGCCTTTGCGGCTTGGCTTCTGCCGCACCTCTCGCTGGCCGGATGTGCAGCCGGTGGTGGCTCAGGCGATTGAACAAGCGATCGCCCGGTTGGGGTTTCCGGTCAGTGAAGTCGTGCTGCCCGAAGCATTCGACGGAGTGTTCGAGGATCACCTGTTGATCAACGACTGCGAAGGTGCCCGGTCATTGGCCAAGGAGTTTCAGGCACATCCTGAATTACTCAGCGACTCGACCTTGGCCATGATCGAGCGTGCCAGGGCGACGAGTTGGGAGCAGGAGTCGGCAGCCAAGGCGCGGTTGGCACAACTGGCCCCGCAGCTGGCGCAGATCTGCCAGCCGTTTGATGCGATGTTGAGTGTTTCCTGCGGGATGTTGGCGCCGGTGGGGTTGGAGACCACGGGACCGTCGGACTTCATCAAGTTCTGGGGCGCGTTTGGCTTGCCGCAGGTGAATGTGCCGGTGTTGCGTGGGGATGGGGAATTGCCGGTGGGGTTGCAGGTGATTGGGGCGTTTAGAGGGGATGCGCCGTTGCTGAGCACGGCGCAAGTCATTGTTGATGCGTTGGCGTGATCGGCGAGATTAAGACGCCTTGCACACCTTGGCAGCGGCAGGATCGTTCGGGATGAACGAATCCGGCGCGCCAGGCTTCAGCACCACGTACCCGCGTCGCCACGGTTGATCGTCCACCAGATTCCAGCGATGGCCTGTGCCGGTATTGTCTTCGGCAATCAGCACTTCACCCGGATGCAGCGTGAACTTTTCACCGCCGCGCGTCACGAACGCCAGCGTGCCGGACAGCGTCATCACGTACTGAGGCTCCGGGTCGTTATGCCAGCTGTACGAGGAATGCGCCGGGGTTTGCTTGAAGTGAATAGCAGTCACGTCATTGCGCATGCTCTGGTCGATGGTGCCTTCCAGTACGTGGGAGTTGTTGTCGGCGCCCGTGCACAGCTTGAATGCCTTGATGGTGTCAGTGTTGGCGGGGGCGGCTTGTGCACCGCTCAAGGTGGCGAGGGTGATTGCGACGGTGGCCGCGGCACGCAGGCCCAGGCGGTGGATTGGGTTGTGCGGCGAACGTTTCTTCGGATGCATGGAACAAGTTTCCCTCGTGCTGGAGTGGCGTTGACTGGGAATCATGGTCTTAGCCGTAGCCGTGCGGGACAACTAACTAATGTTTCATGGCTGCACGCTTCAGGCGCCAGAAACGACAAAGCCGCGCAATGCGCGGCTTTCAAGATGGTGGGCCCAGTAGGACTCGAACCTACGACCAAGGGATTATGAGTCCCCTGCTCTAACCAACTGAGCTATAGGCCCTCAGTAGGCCGCGGATTATAGCGATGGTTTCTTCGCTGTGCCATCCGAAAAGTCCGAAACACTCATGCGAAGGAACGTAGCGGCGAAAACGTCCGGCGGCAGCGGCAGGCTGACGATGTAGCCTTGCATCTGTTCGCAGCCTTCAGCCGCCAGAAACGCTTGCTGGGCAGGCGTTTCCACGCCTTCGGCGATGATGGTGAATTGCATGCTGTGGCCCAGGGCAATGATGGCGCGCACGATGGCCGCGTCGTGTGGGTCATCGGGCAGGCCGCGGACGAAGGATTGGTCGATCTTCAGGAAGTCCAGCGGCAGGCGCTTCAAATAGCTGAGGGACGAGTAGCCAGTGCCGAAGTCATCAATGGCCAGTTGCACGCCCAGGCCCTTGAGTTGGTGCAGCACCTCCAGTGCTTCCTCGGCCTGGCTCATGATGAAGTTTTCGGTGATTTCCAGTTGCAGGCAGCCGGGCTCGAGGTGGTTGTCCCGCAGCAGCTGTTCGATGCGCGCGAGCAGGTTGGGGTGGCGCAGTTGCGCGCCGGCGAGGTTGACGGACAGTGGGCCGAAGTCATCAAAGACCTCTCTCCAGTCGTGCATCTGCCGGCAGGCCTGTTCCAGTACCCAGTCGCCAATCTGCAGGATCATGCCGTTCTCTTCGGCCAGGGCGATGAAGTGCTCGGGCGGCACTTCGCCAAAGGTGGGGTGGAGCCAGCGAATCAGCGCTTCGGCCCCGATCAGTTGTTGGGTGTCGAGGCTCAGTTTTGGCTGGTAGTAGAGGAACAGTTCGTCGCGCTCGATCGCCCGGCGCAGTTCGTGTTCCAGCGCCACCCGTTCGTTGGCCTGGGCGGTGAGGTCCTCGGTGTAGCTTTCGACGCGGTTGCGGCCTTTTGCCTTGGAGCGGTACATGGCGGCGTCGGCGTTTTTCACCAGGGTCGCAACGTCGACGCCGTCCCGTGGGTACAGGCTGGTGCCGATGCTGGCGCTGATAAAGAACTCATGTTCGCCCGCCTGGAACGGCGGGGTGAAGCAGGCCAGCAGTTTATTGGCCAGGTGTTCGGCGTCGCTGGCTTGTTGCAGGCCGGGCAACAGGATGATGAATTCGTCGCCGCCCAGGCGCGCAACGGTGTCGACGTCCCGCAGTTGGTCCTTGAGGCGCACCGCAATGTCCTTGAGCAGCAGGTCGCCAATCGGGTGGCCTAGGCTGTCGTTGATGTGTTTGAAACGGTCGAGGTCGAGGAACAGCACGGCGCCCTGGCTGCCGGTTTCCTGTTGATGGTTGAGGGCGGCCTGCAGGCGGCTTTCAAACAGGGTGCGGTTGGGCAGGCCGGTCAATGGGTCGTGGTGGGCCTGGTAATCGAGGCGCGCCTGGGCGTGCTTGAGGCTGGAGATGTCGGCAAACACGGCAACAAAGTGGGTAATCGACTGCTCTCGATTGCGCACCGCGCTGATGGTCAGCCAGCTGGGGTACAACTCGCCGTTCTTGCGCCGGTTGGAGATCTCGCCCTGCCAGTGGCCGTTGGCCGTCAGTTGGTGCCACATGGCTGCGTAGAAGGCGCTGTCGTGCAGGCCCGAGGCAAGCAGGCGCGGGGTTTGGCCGAGGGCTTCGGCTTCGCTGTAGCCGGTGATCTCGCTGAAGGCGCGGTTCACGGCGCTGATGTTTTGCCGGGTGTCGGTGATCAGTACGCCTTCGGCCGTGCTCTCGAAGACGGTGGCGGCCTGTTGCAGTTTTTCCTGCATCAGCTGGCGCTCGGTGATGTCCCGGGCGATGGTCAGCATGCAGTCCTCGTCGCCGATGGGCAGCGGGCGGCTGGAGACTTCACACAGGCGAATCTCGCCGTCGTTGCGGCGGATGTGGCAGACAAAGTCGCGGACAAACCCGTCCCGTTGCAGCCGCTCCAGCATGTCTTTGCGTTCGTTCAGGTCGACCCAGATGCCGAGGTCCAGGGTTGACTGGTCCAGTGACATTACGCTGTTGAAACCGGTGATGCGGCTGAAGCCTTCGTTGACCTCAATCAGCAGGCCGTCGCTTTGACGCGATAGCAGCAGGCCGTCGGGCGAGGCGTGGAAGGCCTTGGCGAATTTCTCTTCGGAGGTTTGCAGGCGCTGCTGGGTTTCTTTCAGTTGGGTGATGTCGCGCACCACCACCACCAGGGCTTCGATGGTGTCGAGTTGAAACGGTTCGGCGGAAATCAGTCCGGTGAAGGCCTGGCCGTTGCTGCGCAGGAACGGCATTTCCAGGTTGCGGATGCTGGTGGTCTGTACCCGTTGCAGCAGGCCGGGGCCTACACCTTGAATGCCCCAGATATTCAGTTCGGTGGCGGTTTTTCCCACGACTTCTTCGGCGCTCAGGCCGATCTGGTCTTCGAAGGCCTTGTTGACCTCCATCAGGCAGCCGTCGGACAGCCGGGCGATCACCAGGATGTCCGGGCATTGCTGGAACACCGAGGCAAATTTCTGCTCCGAAAGCTGCAACGCTTCCTCGGTGCGCTTGGCTTCGCTGATGTCGATCATCAGGCCGCGCAGTACCGGCTCGTGGCCGTGTTCGATCAGGCTGACGATGTCCCGCACCCACAGGCAGCGGCCATCGGCGGTGATCACCCGGTAGTCGACACTGTGGTCGCGGTTGGCTCGGGTTTCTGCGTAGCAATAGGACTCTGTGCGGGTCAGGTCGGCGGGGTGAATGATGTTGCGCCAGAAGCCCGGGATCAGCCAATGGGCCCGCGGATAACCCAGCAGTTCCTCGGCGTGGGGCGACACGTAGCTGTAGGTGAAATCGCTGATGCTGGCTTCCCAGGCGATCGCGGAAAGGCTCTCCACCAGGCCACGATAATGGTATTCGCTGCTGCGCAATTCCTGTTCGAGGGCGACCCGGCGGGAAATCTCCGAGCTGAGCCGGCGGTTGATCCGGATAACCACGGCCAGCACAGTGCTCAGCAACAGCACGGCCGGCAGCCCGTAGAGCAGCACGTCGGTCCAGAGTGTGCGGTGGTCGATGACATTGCCGACCCAGCGTTGCTGGATAGCCTCGGTCTCGGCCGGACTGATGTCGGCCAGGACTTTATCGAGGATGCCTACCAGCATCTTGTCGTCCTTGGGTACGCCCATGGCCAATTGATATCGGTAGGGCGTTTCGCCACTGACGTATAAGCCTTCCAGTTTGAGCTGGCGCAGGCTCCATACGCTGGACGCCAGGTCGCCGACTACTGCATCGACCTTGTCGGTGGCCAGGGCCTGCAGCGTCGAGCTGACGTTGGGCATGGCCACCAGGTTGAGGTCCGGGTGGTGAGTGCGCAGTAGTTCGTGAGGGGCGTAGTTTTCCACCACGGCCACCTTCAGCCCATACAGGTCCTTGAGGTTGCGCGGTTGCGGGCCGCCTTCATGGGCGAGGATGACAATGGGGAAGTCGAGATAAGGCCGGGTAAACGACAGGAAGCCCTGGCGTTCCGGCGTGGACATGATGCCCGGCAGCAGGTCGAGTTGGTTGTTGCGGGCCTGCTCCAGCACCGCGCTCCAGTTCACCGGCTCAATCAGCTTCAGCCGGACCCCAAGGCGATCCTGCATCAGCCGCACGTAATCAGCGGCCAGGCCCTGGTAACGACCGTCTTCATCGCGGTATTCAAAGGGTGGCCAAGACGCATCGACGCCCAGGCGCAACTCTTGGTGGTCCGCCAACCAGACACGCTCTTCATCAGTGAGAGTCAACGCGCCAGCCGTTGCGGTCCAGGTCAGCAGCGACAGCAGTAACACGGTCGGCAATCTGGGCATAACGGTCTCGTTATGGCACGGGGAATGTTTCGAGTGTAGACGGGCATTGCGGGGGAGGTGAGGCGGGGAGAATTTAAACTGCAGAAAGCAAAAACCCCGGCCTGGGCCGGGGTTTTTGTGATCACTCGTCGAGGAAGGAGCGCAAATGCTCGCTTCTCGTCGGGTGGCGCAGCTTGCGCAGCGCCTTGGCTTCGATCTGACGAATCCGCTCACGGGTAACGTCGAACTGCTTACCAACCTCCTCAAGGGTGTGGTCGGTATTCATGTCGATGCCGAAGCGCATGCGCAGTACCTTGGCTTCACGGGCAGTGAGGCCGGACAGTACGTCGCGAGTCGCTTCTTTCAGGCTCTCAACGGTAGCCACATCGATTGGCGACTGCATGGTCGAGTCTTCGATGAAGTCACCCAGATGGGAGTCTTCGTCATCACCGATCGGGGTTTCCATGGAGATCGGCTCTTTAGCGATCTTCAATACCTTGCGGATTTTATCCTCAGGCATTTCCATGCGTTCGCCCAGCTCTTCCGGGGTCGGTTCGCGACCCATTTCCTGCAACATCTGCCGGGAAATACGGTTGAGCTTGTTGATCGTCTCGATCATGTGCACCGGAATACGGATGGTGCGGGCCTGGTCGGCGATCGAGCGAGTGATCGCCTGACGGATCCACCAGGTGGCATAAGTCGAGAACTTGTAGCCGCGACGGTATTCGAACTTGTCTACAGCCTTCATCAAGCCGATGTTGCCTTCCTGGATCAGATCGAGGAATTGCAGGCCACGGTTGGTGTACTTCTTGGCGATGGAGATCACCAGACGCAAGTTCGCTTCAACCATCTCTTTCTTCGCGCGGCGGGCCTTGGCCTCACCGATCGACATGCGACGGTTGATGTCCTTGATCTCGGCGATCGTCAGACCGGTTTCGGTCTGCAATGCAGTCAGCTTCTGCTGGCAACGAACGATGTCGGCCTGGAAGCGACCAATGGCTTCAGCGTATTTGCTTTTGCCTTTGGCCAGTGCGTCGGTCCAGCTTTCGTCGACTTCGTTGCCCGGGAACTGGCGCAGGAAATCTGCACGCGGCATGCGCGCATCACGGACACAGAGCTGCATGATCGCACGCTCTTGTGCACGCAGACGCTCAAGGGCGCTACGAACCCGCTCAACCAGGCCTTCGAATTGCTTCGGTACCAGTTTGATTGGCATGAAGAGTTCAGCCAGTGCAAGCAATTCAGCAGTTGCCTGCTTGCTGCCGCGACCGTGCTTCTTCAGGGCCTTGCGAGCCAGTTCCATCTGATCGGAGACCGCGCCGAAACGCTGGGCTGCGATGATCGGATCCGGACCGCTTTCGACTTCTTCTTCGTCATCGGTGCTGGCTTCAGCTTCGTCGTCGTCGGTATCGTCGTCTGCTTTCGCAGCCTTGGCATCGATCGGTGGCGGAACTTCAGCCGCAGGTGGCGCAATGCCGTCGTCCGGGTCGATATAACCGCTCAGGACGTCGGACAGGCGGCCACCTTCGGTGGTGACGCGAGTGTACTCGGAGAGAATGTGGTCAACCGTGCCTGGGAAGTGCGCGATTGCGCCCATCACTTCACGGATGCCCTCTTCGATACGCTTGGCGATTTCGATTTCGCCTTCACGTGTCAGCAGCTCTACCGTACCCATTTCGCGCATATACATGCGCACAGGGTCAGTCGTGCGACCGATGTCGGTCTCGACCGCTGCCAACGCGGCGGCTGCTTCTTCAGCGGCTGCCTCGTCGGTATCGGCGTCGGCCAACATAAGGGCGTCCGCATCCGGAGCACTCTCGTGTACGGGGATCCCCATGTCATTAATCATGCGGATGATGTCTTCCACCTGCTCTGGATCTGAAATATCCTCAGGCAGGTGGTCGTTGACCTCTGCGTAAGTCAGATACTTCTGCTCACGACCAAGGGTGATCAACTCTTTGATACGAGACTGCTGTTGCGCTTTTCCGGACATAACACCCTATCCACTGAAGGTCTTGGCGGGCAAAAAACAAGCCGAGGATTATACCCGAGCTATGACCTCACACGCCAGCTGAGGTCGGGTTTGATGCGGAAACATTGCGACTTAAAAGGTCGCGCAGTTGATTTTTCTCTTCGGCGGTCAATTCACTCTGACGCGCTTTTCGAAGAAGTTGTTCCAGGTTTCGCTCGCGTTGACGAGCTACCAAGCTAGTAATGGTGTCGAAAAACTGTTGTTCAAGGTTATCGCCATCAATCAGCCATTCCTTTTCTGCCAATGCCTTCAGCAAGCGGCCCTGTTCAGTGCCGTGCCAGCGTGCAATCAGCTGGAATGAGTTTAGCTTAGGATTCTTCTGTACGGCTTCGAGCAGGGCCACCAACAGTTGTGTATTGGTGTGGTCTTCGGCCGCAAAGTGCCCCGCGTCTTCGACTTTTTGTGCCAACTGCGGGTGGTGCAATAACGTACGCAGGGCCGCCATGGTGGGTGGCTCTACTGCTGCTGGGACGCGTGGGCCGCGCGGTTCGTCACGGTCACCGCCACGTTTACCGTTTTTGTCCCAGGGTTTCTTGTCCCATTTCTTGCCGCCGGCGCCGGGTTTCTTCGGTGTCCACTCCTGCTGGGGCGTGTAGGCCTCCTGCGGTTGGTGGAAGTCGGAATAGTCCGGCATGGCGTCGTAATCCATGCCCGGGTCGTAGGCCGGCGGTGCCTCTTGCGGTGCGCTGTGCACCAGCTGGCTGACGGCCTCGCCACTCAAACCGGTAATTTCCAGCAGGCGCTGACGCATCAGGGTCCGCAGGTTGGCGCCCGGGACCTTGTCGATCAGCGGTGCCGCGAGGGTGACCATGTGGGCCTTGCCTTCGAGGGAGCGCGGGTCGGACTCTTCGGTCAGTTGCTGGAAAAAGTAATCGGCCAGCGGTTGTGCATGTTGGTTGATGCGCGCGCGGAACGCGTCGGTGCCTTCGGAGCGGACCAGGGTGTCCGGATCTTCGCCTTCGGGCAGGAACAGGAAGCGCGCGCGCCGCCCGTCCTGCAGGCTCGACAGCGTCGATTCAAGGGCGCGCCATGCCGCATTGCGGCCAGCCTGGTCGCCGTCGAAGCAGAACAGTACGTTGGGCACCACGCGAAACAGGCGCTTCAAGTGCTCTTCGCTGGTCGCGGTACCCAGGGTCGCCACGGCGTTGCGCAAGCCTTGCTGGGCCAGGGCAATCACGTCCATATAGCCTTCAACCACGATGATTTCGTCGAGGTTGCGGTTGTTCTTGCGCGCTTCAAACAGGCCATAGAGTTCCTGGCCTTTGTGAAACACCGGGGTTTCCGGTGAGTTCAGGTATTTGGGTTTGTCGTCCCCCAGCACCCGGCCGCCGAACGCGATGATACGGCCGCGACTGTCGCGGATCGGGAACATCACCCGGTCGCGGAAACGGTCATAACGCTTGCCGGTCTCGGCGTTTTCCACCAACAGGCCGGCGTCGATCATGGCTTTTTGCTGCAGGGTGTCGCTGCTCAGGTGCTTGTACAGATTGTCCCAGCCAGGCGGGGCGAAGCCGAGGCCGAAGTCGCGGGCGATTTCACCGGTCAGGCCGCGGCCCTTGAGGTAATCGACGGCGGCTTTGCGCTGCGGGTGGCTTTTCAGCGCCTGGCGGTAAAAATCGGCGGCGGCGGTGAGCAGCGGGTACAGCGGCGAATCGGTGGGTTGCCGCGGTTTGTGCGGGCGGCCACTTTCTTCGCGGGGGATTTCCATGCCGGCGGCTTTCGCCAGTTCCTCGACGGCCTGGGGGAAGTCCAGGTTGTCGTGGTCCATGATGAAGCCGAGGGCATTGCCGCCGGCGCCGCAGCCGAAGCAGTAGTAGAACTGCTTGTCGGGGCTGACGCTGAACGATGGCGTCTTTTCCTTGTGGAACGGGCAGCAGGCGGTGTAGTTCTTGCCGGCCTTTTTCATTTGCAGGCGCGAGCTGACAACATCGACGATGTCGGTGCGGTTCAGAAGGTCGTCAATAAAGCTCTGGGGAATTAGCCCGGCCATGGCGTTCTCGTCATCACTGCGTGTAAAAGAGGGCCCGCAACGTGCTCAAGGCACGCAGGGTGTGCGGCTCGATCAACTGTCGTCTGCTTGGTCTGTCAGGAAGTGTATCTGCCGAACATTCACTGACGTTAGTTCCGATCAGTGCCCGGCGTAGAAATGTTGCCCGGGAGTCCGGTCTTGGCCATGTGGGGGCCTCGGAAGCTCATCGGTGGGCGCAGCCGACCTGTTGATCGCCTGTTAAAAAGTAAGTGTGCTCGTCAGTAGCCTTGTTAGGCTCGTCAGAAGAGACGTGCACCGCTGGCAAAAGAGCCAGTCCTGACGTGTGAAGCAGTTCGTTTCAGTCGCATGTGCGGCGTCAACGATGAAGCATCAAGCGATATCCGCAAATGCCAACAGCCCGGCTGAGGGCCGGGCTTGGCAGAAGCTTGCTACGAACGTCTGTGTATTAGTACAGACGAACGGCGCGGCGCTGCTCGCGCTGAACTTTCTTGGCGTGACGCTTAACAGCGGCTGCTGCTTTACGCTTACGCTCAGAAGTTGGCTTCTCATAAAATTCGCGGCTACGAACTTCAGCCAGAACACCGGCTTTTTCGCAGGAGCGCTTGAAACGACGCAGAGCTACGTCGAAGGGTTCGTTCTCTTTTACTTTGACGGCTGGCATCCAGAGCTACCTTCTTTCATTACCGGGAATCAACGTTCTCGTCGCAAAAAATTCGCGGCTGAGGTCGTCGGTTTTTAAGGGTTGCGGATGTTAACCCCTCATTGCCCGGAATGCAAAGCCTCTGATCGAAAACCGCTAGTCGGGAGGGGGAGCGACGACTATTATGCGCGCCTTCGAATTCAGCCTCTACAAGGCGCAAACCCATGCTAGTTCTGGGATTAGAAACCTCGTGCGACGAAACCGGTGTCGCACTTTACGACAGTGAACGCGGGCTTTTGGCCGACGCGCTGTTCAGTCAGATCGACCTGCATCGTGCCTATGGTGGCGTGGTGCCGGAGCTGGCCAGCCGTGACCATGTCAAACGCATGCTGCCTTTGATTCGCCAGGTGTTGGACGAGGCCGGCTGCGTGCCGACCGAGATCGACGCCATTGCTTATACCGCAGGCCCTGGATTGGTCGGAGCCCTGCTGGTTGGGGCCTCTTGCGCCCAGGCGCTGGCCTTTGCCTGGGGTATTCCGGCCCTCGGCGTGCACCACATGGAAGGCCATTTATTGGCGCCGATGCTGGAAGAAAATCCGCCGCAGTTCCCGTTCGTCGCTTTGTTGGTCTCGGGTGGCCATACGCAGCTGGTTCAGGTGGACGGAATCGGCCAGTACACGCTTTTGGGCGAAAGCCTGGACGATGCCGCCGGTGAAGCATTCGACAAGACCGCGAAGATGATGGGCCTCAATTATCCAGGCGGCCCGGAAATCGCGCGGCTGGCGGAAAAAGGCATCCCGGGGCGCTACACCTTCCCGCGTCCGATGTGTGATCGCCCGGGCCTGATGTTCAGCTTCAGCGGCCTGAAAACCTCTGCCCTGAACACCTGGCAGCAGAGCGTCAGCGCCGGAGACGACAGTGAGCAAGCCCGTTGCGACATCTCTCTGGCGTTCCAGCAGGCCGTGGTGGAGACTTTGACCATCAAGTGCAAGCGGGCCCTGAAGCAGGCGGGTATGAAGCGCCTGGTGATCGCCGGCGGCGTCAGCGCCAACAAGGCATTGCGCAGCTCACTGGAGAAAATGCTCGGCGACATGAAGGGCGATGTGTTTTATGCCCGTCCCGAATTCTGCACCGATAATGGCGCGATGATCGCCTATGCCGGTTGCCAGCGCTTGCAGGCCGGCCAACATGAGAGCCTGGCTATCAGCGTGCAGGCGCGCTGGCCGATGGAGCAGTTGCCGCCGTTGTAATCGGCAACGTGAGCCAGGTTCGACGGGCGTATTTAAAAATGCCGTTCGCGCCCGGCAAACAGGTCGCGTAAATTGCCCCGGTGGCGCCAGACGATCAGCAGCGTAAGCACGCTCATCGGCACCAGCGCCGCCGGCGCCTGCCAGGCCAGCAATGGCAGGGTCAGGGGCGTGGCGATCAGTGCGGCCAGCGAGCTGGTGCGGGTCAGGTAGAAGGTCAGCAGCCAGGCCAGGATGGCCAGCAGCGCCGCCGGTGGGTAGATCCCCAGCAGCATGCCGGCCGCTGTCGCGACGCCCTTGCCGCCGCGAAAGCGGAAGTACAGTGGGAACAGGTGGCCGAGTACGGCGCAGACGCCAATCCAGGCTTGCTGTTGCAGCGAAAGCCCGGCCAGGTCGGCGATCAGCACCGGCAACAGGCCCTTGCAGACGTCGCCGAACAGCGTCAGTACGGCGAGTTTCTTGCCGGCCAGGCGCAACATGTTGGTGGCGCCGGCATTGCCTGAGCCACTCATTCGCGGGTCGGGATTTCCCGTCAGGCGGCTGAGCAAAATGGCGAAGGACAGCGAGCCGAGCAGGTAGGCGAGAGTCGCCAGTAACCAAAACATGCTAACTATTCCGGGCGAGGACGCCCTGATTCTAACGGGGCATCGCGCCCTTGTCGTGCAGCGGAGAAGAGTGCTTGGACAGAGTGTTTATCGAAGGCCTGGAAGTCGACACCGTGATCGGGGCTTACGACTGGGAGCGCGGTATCCGGCAATGCCTGCGTCTGGACCTGAGCTTCGCCTGGGATAACCGCCCGGCCGCTGCCGGTGACGACCTGACCCTGGCCCTGGATTACGCCAGCGTGTCCGCCCGCATCCAGGCCTTTGCCGAGCAGGCACAATTCCAGCTGGTGGAAACCTTCGCCGAGCGCCTGGCCGAAGTATTGATGAGTGAATTCCAGATTCCCTGGCTGCACCTCAAACTGACCAAGCCCGGCGCCGTTCCGGCTGCCAAGGGCGTGGGCGTGGAGATCGAGCGCGGATGTCGCTAACTCAGGTTTACCTTGGCCTTGGCAGCAATATCGAGCGTGAGGCGCACTTGTGCGCAGGCCTCGACGCGCTGGCGGGCTTCCTGACGGATATTCGTTGCTCGCCGGTGTTTGAAAGTCAGCCGGTGGGCATCAAGAGCGGGCCATTCTTCAATCTGGTGGTGTCGGCCTATACCGACCTGCCGTTGATGGAACTGGACCGCCGACTGAAGTTCATTGAGGCCGACAATGGCCGCTACGCCCCGGACCGCAAGGGCTTGCCTCTGGACATCGACGTGCTGCTGTACGGCGAGCTGGTGGGTAACTTCGATGGCCTGATTCTGCCCCGGGCCGAGATCCTGAAGAACGCGTTTGTGCTGTGGCCGCTGTCGTTGATGGCGCCGGAGCGTGTGCATCCTGAGGCGGGCAAGTCATTTGCCGCGCTTTGGCAGGATGCACAGATCGATCAGGTATTGGCGCCGGTCGCATTCGTGTGGCGGGATCAGTCGTTGACGCCGGATGCGCTCTTGTAGGCTTTCAACGCCTTGAGGCGTTCGCGTTTGAGCGCTTCGCCCAGCTCGGGGCCTTTGAAGCCTTGTTCCAGTAGCGGCGCGACCGCCACACCTCTGGCCGCCAGCGCCGCGCCACGTAAATAATCCGCCTGTGGATAACTTCTCTGTTCCAGGCCTTTGCGGCCGCGGGCGTCCATTTCGCACGCCACCACGAACTCTTCAAAACGCTGCGGGCGACGGTAAACGTCAAAGCTTTGCAGCAACTCCAGCAACGTCGAGGGCCTCAGCTCCAGCGCTCGATGGGCGTGGGTGTGATATTCGCCCACCAGCAGCGCCAGTTCCTGGCAATCCCTTGGCACCTTGAAGCGTTCGTTCACCGCCTTGATCAGCTTCAGGCCGCGATGCTCATGGGCAATGTGCTGCGGCAACTTGTCCACAGGCGTGATGCCCTTGCCCAGATCGTGCAACAGGCAGGCCCAGCGCACGGTCAGCGGTTGGGCATGGAGGGCAGCCTGTTCCAGCACGCTCAGGGTGTGCACGCCGGTATCGATCTCGGGGTGATGAGCTTCGGGCTGCGGTACGCCAAACAGCGCGTCGATTTCCGGCATCAGGGTTTTCAGGGCGCCGCAATCGCGCAGTACCTGGATAAACACCTGCGGCTGATTTTCCATCAGGGCGCGGGAAATCTCCTTCCAGCTGCGTTCGGGCGTGAGGGCTCCCAGTTCGCCGGAGTCGCTGAGTTCGCGCATCAGCTCCAGGGTTTCTGGTGCGACGGCAAAGCCGAGGCTGGCGTAACGCGCAGCAAAGCGGGCAACGCGCAGGACACGGAGCGGATCTTCGGCAAATGCGGGAGAAACGTGGCGCAGAATGCGTGCTTCCAGATCTTCCTGGCCGTGATACGGATCGGTGAGGTTGCCGTTGTCATCCTCGGCCATGGCGTTGATGGTCAGGTCGCGGCGGATCAGGTCTTCTTCCAGGGTGACTTCGGGGCTGGCGTGAAACACAAACCCGCCATAACCCCGGCCGCTCTTGCGCTCCGTACGGGCGAGGGCGTACTCGTCGCCGTTTTTCGGGTCAAGGAATACGGGGAAGTCAGCGCCCACGGGCTTGTAGCCCAAGGCGAGCATTTCTTCAGTGGTAGCACCGACTACGACGCGGTCGACATCGGTAACGGGGATGCCCAGCAGGCGATCACGTACCGCACCACCGACTTTGTAGATTTGCATGAAAAAGCCTCCATTAGCGGCACAGGATAACGCCTGCAGCGCGCCAATGGAGGCTTTGCGGTTTCACAGATGCACAACGGCCAGGTCGAGGCGCCCGTAGTCATTATCGCTGTGGTCGTTGCGGGGTGGAACATGGTGGGTTTTCATCACCTGATCGCCTTGCAGCGTTTCGAGGTGGATATCGAACCCCCACAACCGGTGCAGGTGCTTGAGGACCTCCTCAGTGGACTCTCCCAGCGGTTTGCGGTCGTGCTGCTGGTGGCGCAGGGTCAGCGAGCGATCGCCGCGTACGTCGATGCTGTAGATCTGCACGTTGGGTTCGCGGTTGCCCAGGTTGTACTGCGCCGCCAGGGTTTCGCGGATGGTGCGGTAACCCGGTTCGTCATGGATCGCCGGTACCAGCAGATCGTCCTTGAGGTCGTCATCCATGATGCTGAACAACTTGAGGTCACGAATCACCTGGGGAGACAGGTACTGCAGGATGAAGCTCTCATCCTTGAAGCTGCTCATGGCGAACTTGATGGTGGACAGCCAATCGCTGCCGGCGATGTCGGGGAACCAGCGGCGGTCTTCTTCGGTGGGGTGTTCGCACATGCGCCGGATGTCCCGGTACATGGCAAAACCCAGGGCATACGGGTTGATACCGCTGTAGTAGGGGCTGTCGAAGCCCGGCTGGAACACCACGCTGGTGTGGGACGTCAGGAACTCCATCATGAAGCCGTCGGTGACCAGGCCTTCGTCGTACAGGTCGTTCATCAGGGTGTAGTGCCAGAACGTGGCCCAGCCCTCGTTCATCACCTGGGTCTGGCGCTGTGGATAGAAGTACTGGGCAATCTTGCGCACGATCCGCACGATTTCCCGCTGCCAGGGCTCCAGCAACGGCGCGTGTTTTTCGAGGAAGTACAGGATGTTTTCCTGCGGTTCGGCGGGGAAGCGCGCATTGTCCTTGTCGCTGTTCTTGCCGGCGCGTTTGGGAATGGTGCGCCACAGGTCGTTGATCTGCTTTTGCAGGTGCTCTTCCCGGTCCTTCTGGCGCAGGCGTTCTTCTTCGGCGGAGATCGGGTAAGGGCGCTTGTAGCGGTCGACGCCGTAGTTCATCAGGGCGTGGCAGGAATCCAGTAGGTCTTCCACCGCATCGATGCCGTGGCGCTCCTCGCACTGCATGATGTACTGCTTGGCGAACACCAGGTAATCGATGATCGAGCTGGCATCGGTCCAGGTGCGAAACAGGTAGTTGCCCTTGAAAAAGCTGTTATGCCCGTAGCACGCGTGGGCTACCACCAGCGCTTGCATGCAGATGGTGTTTTCTTCCATCAGGTAGGCGATGCATGGGTCGGAGTTGATGACGATTTCGTAGGCCAGGCCCATCTGGCCGCGGGTGTAGGACTTTTCGGTGCTGAGGAAGTGTTTGCCGTAGGACCAGTGGTGATAGCCCAAGGGCATGCCCACGGACGCATAGGCGTCCATCATCTGTTCGGCGGTGATCACTTCGATCTGGTTGGGGTAAGTATCCAGGGCGTAACCCGCCGCGATGCGGCTGATTTCCCGGTCATAGGCCTGGATCAGTTCGAAGGTCCATTCGGACCCCGTGGATATGGGTTGGCGCTTATGCTCTTTGGCGGTCATGTCACTAACCTGCGCTGGAAGAGTTCACGGAAGACCGGATAGATATCGCCGGCCGAGACCAATTGTTGCTGTGCGAAGGTGTCAGCGAAGGCTTCGCTGATGCGCTCGTATTCGAACCACAGGGCCTGATGCTCGCGCGGGGTGATTTCGACGTAGGTGTAGTACTGCACGAACGGCATGATCTGGTTGATCAGGATGTCGCGGCAGATCGGCGAGTCGTCGTTCCAGTTGTCGCCGTCGGAAGCCTGGGCGGCGTAGATGTTCCACTCGTTGGCCGGGTAACGCTCGGCCATGATCTCCTGCATCAGCTTCAAGGCGCTGGAAACGATGGTGCCGCCGGTTTCCCGCGAGTAGAAGAACTCCTCTTCGTCGACTTCCCGGGCGCTGGTGTGATGGCGGATGAACACCACATCGATCTTGTCGTAGTTACGCTTGAGGAACAGGTACAGCAGGATGAAGAAGCGCTTGGCGATGTCCTTGGTCGCCTGGGTCATGGAGCCGGACACGTCCATCAGGCAGAACATCACGGCCTTCGAGCTGGGGTTGGGTTGCTTGACCAGCAGGTTGTACTTCAGGTCGAAGGTGTCGAGAAACGGCACGCGGTGAATCCGAGCGCTGAGTTTGGCGATTTCGGCCTCGATTTCCTGAATATCGCCGAAGTTGTCCGGTTCTTCGCGTTTCAGGCGTTCCAGTTCGGCTTTGGCATCCCGCAGTTTCGCCCGGCTGCTGCCAGACAGGGCTATACGTCGCGCATGGGCCGAGCGGAGGGTGCGGATGATGTTGATCCGTGACGGGTTGCCTTCGTTGCTGATGCCGGCACGTACGGTTTTGAAGGTGTCGGTACCGGTCAGATTACGTTTGACCAGGTTGGGCAGTTCCAGGTCTTCGAACATGAACTCCAGGAACTCTTCCTGGGTGATCTGGAACACGAATTCATCCATGCCTTCACCAGAGTTGCCGGCCTTGCCCGGGCCTTTGCCGCCCGCACCGCCTTGGGGGCGCTGGATATGTTCGCCGCTGGTGAATTCCTTGTTGCCGGGGTGCACGACAGTCTGTTTGCCGCCCCGGCCGTGGTGCAGCACCGGTTCATCGATGTCACGTCCGGGAATGCTGATCTGTTCGCCATGCTCCATGTCGGTGATGGAGCGGCGGCTGACGGCCTCTTCGACGGCCTTTTTGATGTGGTCACGGTAACGCCGCAGGAAACGCTGGCGGTTTACCGTGCTCTTGTTCTTGCCATTGAGACGTCGGTCGATCACATAGCTCATGTGGGAGCCCTCCGGGCAGCTTCAAGTTACAAGCTTCAAGCGGCAAGCTGGAAGCTTAAAGACAAGCGGTCGATTGCCAGGCTGTCCGGCGTACCGGGAGCCTGGCCTTTCACGCTTGTCGCTGCCTTACTGCGATTTGCGAACCCGCAGGTACCACTCGGAGAGCAGTCGTACCTGTTTGTCGGTGTAGCCACGCTCGACCATTCGAGTGACGAAGTCGTTGTGTTTTTGCTGATCCTCCTTGCTGGCCTTGGCGTTGAAGCTGATGACCGGCAGCAGATCCTCGGTGTTGGAGAACATTTTCTTCTCGATGACCACCCGCAGCTTCTCGTAGCTGAGCCAGGTAGGGTTCTTGCCGTTGTTGTTGGCCCGGGCGCGCAGCACGAAGTTGACGATTTCGTTGCGGAAATCCTTCGGATTGCTGATGCCGGCGGGTTTTTCGATCTTTTCCAGCTCCTCGTTGAGGGCTACGCGGTTGAGGATTTCGCCGGTTTCCGGGTCGCGGTATTCCTGGTCCTGAATCCAGAAGTCTGCGTACAGCACGTAGCGGTCGAAGATGTTCTGGCCGTATTCGCTGTAGGACTCCAGGTACGCGGTCTGGATTTCCTTGCCGATGAACTCGATGTAGCGCGGTGCCAGGTATTCCTTGAGGAAGCGCAGGTAGCGCTCGCGGGTTTCAGCCTGGAATTGTTCCTGTTCGATCTGCTGTTCCAGCACGTAGAGTAGGTGCACCGGGTTGGCGGCGATTTCGTGCGGGTCGAAGTTGAAGACCTTGGACAGGATCTTGAACGCAAAGCGTGTCGACAGGCCGTTCATGCCTTCATCCACGCCCGCGGTGTCGCGGTATTCCTGGATCGACTTGGCCTTCGGATCGGTGTCCTTGAGGTTTTCGCCGTCGTATACCCGCATCTTCGAGTAGATGTTGGAGTTTTCCGGCTCCTTGAGGCGCGACAGGACGGTGAACTGGGCAAGCATCTTCAGGGTGTCAGGCGCGCAATGGGCCTTGGCCAGGGAGCTGTTGAACAGTAGTTTGTCGTAAATCTTGATTTCATCGCTGACCCGCAGGCAGTACGGCACCTTGACGATGTAGATCCGGTCGATGAAGGCTTCGTTGTTCTTGTTGTTGCGGAAGGTGTGCCATTCCGATTCGTTGGAGTGGGCCAGCAGGATCCCGGTAAACGGAATTGCCCCCAGGCCCTCGGTGCTGTTGTAGTTACCTTCCTGGGTGGCGGTGAGCAGTGGGTGCAGCACCTTGATAGGGGCCTTGAACATCTCCACGAATTCCATCAGGCCCTGGTTGGCCCGGCACAGTGCGCCCGAGTAGCTGTACGCGTCGGCATCGTTCTGCGGGAATTCTTCCAGTTTACGGATATCGACCTTACCCACTAGCGCCGAGATGTCCTGGTTGTTTTCGTCACCCGGTTCGGTCTTGGCCACGGCAATCTGGTTGAGGATCGATGGATAGAGCTTCACCACCCGGAATTGGCTGATGTCGCCGCCAAACTCGGCCAGGCGCTTGGTCGCCCAGGGCGACATGATGGTGTTGAGGTAGCGTCGTGGAATGCCGAAGTCTTCTTCGAGGATCGCGCCATCTTCCGTGGCGTTGAACAGCCCCAGGGGCGACTCGAACACCGGCGAGCCCTTGATGGCGTAGAACGGCACCTTCTCGATCAGTTGTTTGAGTTTCTCGGCCAGGGACGACTTGCCGCCGCCGACGGGACCGAGCAGGTAGAGGATCTGTTTCTTCTCTTCCAGGCCTTGGGCGGCATGGCGGAAATACGAGACGATCTGGTCAATGCATTCTTCCATGCCGTGGAAGTCTTCAAAGGCCGGGTAGCGGCGGATCACCTTGTTCGAGAAAATTCGCGACAGGCGCGAATTGGCTGCGGTGTCTACCAGCTCCGGCTCGCCGATCGCCAGTAGCAGGCGTTCAGCGGCAGACGCGTAGGCGCTGCGGTCCTTTTTGCACAGTTCGAGATACTCCTGAAGCGAGAGCTCTTCCTGGCGGGTGGACTCGAAGCGTTGTTGGAAGTGGCTAAAAATACTCATGACGTCGTCACCTCGCTCGATACGTGGAGCCGACGCCGGATCAATCAGTCGATGCTGGCAGTCATTGGTGGACACCAATGGCCGTTTTCCCCCCAGAACACCCTGAAACGCTACCGATGACCCGCACGCCGGTGTACCGGCTCTCCCCTGTTTTGGATGGCCTGCGCTTAAGGATAGTTCGGAATCAGGGAGGTCAAGGCGCGATACGAAATTAGTTTGGCCGCGCCGTTCGTCAGAAACGGCGCTAGGCCAAGCGTCACGCGGGATAGAGGGGTTTGAAAAAAATTATTGCGCGTCGCCTGCGGCAATTTCTGCAGGATAGGTCGCACGCCATAGCTCAAAGCCACCGTCCAGGCTGTAGACGTCGGAGAAGCCCTGGCTGACCAGATAGGCCGCCGCGCTTTGGCTGGAGTTGCCGTGGTAGCACGCCACAATCACCGGCGCGTCGAGGTCGGCGGCACGGATGAAGTCGGCGATGTTGTGGTTGTCCAGGTGTTGGGCGCCAGTGATGTGGCCGGCGATGTAGGTCGGCTGGTCGCGGATGTCGACCACCACGGCGCCTTGCTCGCGCAGGGCCTGGGCTTGTTCGGGCGGGATACGTTTGAATTCAGTCATGGCGGGCTCCTTTTGGCCTGTATGAAAGCGCGGTTCAGCGCTTTGCCGTGGCCTGCAGTTGTTCGGGGATCGGGGCGTCGCACTGGCAGCTGGAACGCTCGCCAGTGTCGATGTTCATCAGGGTCATGGCGCCGCCCCACACGCAACCGGTGTCGAGGGCGAACACGCCCGGTTCATCACATTTGCCTTCCAGGGCTGCCCAGTGGCCGAAGATGATCTTCGTGTCACGGGTCTTGCGCTCCTTGTGAGCGAACCAGGGTTTGTAGCCGGGCAGGGCAGTGTCGGCGCCTTCCTTGCTCTTGAGGTCCAGCTTGCCTTCGGCGGTGCAGAAGCGCATGCGGGTGAAGTAGTTGGTGATCACCCGCAGGCGGGCGACGCCGGTGAGTTCGTTATCCCACTTCACGGGATCGTTGCCGTACATGCCGTCCAGATAAGCTGTGTACAGGTTGTCGTCGGCCAGGGCAGCTTCGACTTCGCCTGCGCACTTCAGGGCTTTCTTCAGCGTCCACTGTGGCGGAATGCCGGCATGCACCAGCGCCATGTCGCGGCTTTCGTCGTAGTGCATGATTTTTTGCCGGCGCAACCAGTCAAGCAACTCGGCGCGGTCCGGCGCCTCGAGGATTTCCCGCAGGGTGTCGCCCTTTTTCAGGCGCTCGATGTTATTGCCGGCCGCCAGCAGGTGCAGGTCATGGTTGCCCAGCACGCACACCAGGGAATCGCGCATGCCATAAAGGAAGCGCAGGGTCTCCAGGGATTGCGGGCCACGGTTGACCAGGTCGCCCACGAGCCACAGGCGATCCTTGGCCGGGTCGAAGGCCACACGGTCGAGCAGGCATTTGAGCGGTTCCAGACAGCCTTGCAGGTCGCCGACAGCGTACGTCGCCATCAGTGCAGGGCTCCCGGCACTGCCAGGCGGAACGGGGCGATGATGGCGTCGAAGTGTTTACCGTCGTCGGCGAGCATCTGGTAGCTGCCTTGCATATTGCCGACGCGGGAGGTCATGACGGTGCCACTGCTGTAGGTGTGGCTCTTGCCGGGGGCGATCAGCGGTTGTTGGCCGACCACGCCGGCGCCGCGTACTTCCTCGACCTGGCCGTCACCGTCGGTGATGACCCAGTGGCGCGACAGCAGCTTGGCGGGCAGTTCACCGTTGTTTTGCACCGTAATGGTGTAGGCGAACGCAAAACGGTTCTGCTCGGGTTGCGATTGTTCCGCCAGAAAGCGGGTGACGACGCTGACGTCGATCTGATAACGAGGATCGGACATGCAAGAGGCCTTAAAAGCAAAAGCGGGGGAACAGCGGATGCCGGTCAGTCTAGGCCAACTGATGGGCACTAGGCCAGACATGCTGTCTGGCCGTGCCCGACTTTGCTTTATTCAGCCGCTGGCGCTGGCTGAATGGCGAGCTGATCAGCCAGGCGCACGAAGGCGGCCAGGTCCAGTTGCTCGGGGCGCAGGCTGCCGTCGACGCCGGCGGCTTCGATTTCGGCGTTGCTGAGCAAGGCCTTGAGCGTATTGCGCAGGGTCTTGCGGCGTTGGTTGAACGCTTCGCGCACCACGCGCTCCAGCAATTTGTGATCTTTGGCCGGGTGCGGCAACACCGCGTGAGGCACCAGGCGCACGATGGCGGAGTCGACCTTCGGCGGCGGGTTGAATGCGCCAGGCCCAACGTTGAATAGATGCTCAACCCGGCAATGGTACTGAACCATGATCGACAGACGACCCCAGTCACCACCGCCAGGGCCCGCAGCCAGACGCTCGACCACTTCCTTTTGCAGCATGAAGTGCATGTCGCGGATGATGCCGGCGTTGTTCAGCAGGTGAAAAATCAGCGGGGTGGAGATGTTGTACGGCAGGTTGCCGACCACACGCAGGCTGTTGGGCGCGGCGTTGAGGCTGTTGAAGTCGAACTTCAGTGCATCGCCCTGATGCAGGTTGAAGTTGGGCATGCTGGCGAATTGCTGGTTGAGGATCGGGATCAGGTCCTTGTCCAGCTCAACCACGTCCAGCTGGCCGCCGCTCTTCAGCAGGCCTTGGGTAAGGGCGCCCTGGCCCGGGCCGATTTCTAGCAGGCGGTCTTCGGGCTTGGCGTGAATGGAGCGCAGGATGCGATCAATCACGCCAGCGTCGTGCAGGAAGTTTTGCCCGAAGCGCTTGCGCGCCCGGTGTTGGTAATGCTCGGTCATATACGGGTCTCGGCCATCTGATAGGCGGTTTCCAGGGCCACGTGCAGGCTGCCGGTATCGATCTTGCCGCTGCCGGCGAGGTCCAGGGCGGTGCCATGGTCGACGGAGGTGCGGATGATCGGCAGGCCCAGTGTCACGTTGACCGCAGCGCCGAAGCCTTTGTACTTCAGCACGGGCAGCCCCTGGTCATGGTACATCGCCAGCACTGCATCGCAGTGCTCCAGATATTTGGGGGTAAACAGAGTGTCGGCAGGCAATGGGCCGCGCAGGTCCATGCCCTCAAGGCGCAGACGCTCCAGGGTTGGTTCGATGATGTCGATTTCTTCATGGCCCAGGTGGCCACCTTCACCGGCGTGGGGGTTGAGCCCGCAGACCAGGATGCGTGGGTGGGCGATGCCGAATTTCTGTTGCAGGTCGGCGTGCAGGATGCGTGTGACACGCTCCAGTCGCTCGGGGGTAATGGCGTCGGCAATCTCGCGCAGGGGCAGGTGAGTGGTCACCAGTGCCACCCGCAGGTCGCCCGTTGCCAGCATCATCACCACTTGTTCGGTAAGGGTCAGCTCAGCGAGGAATTCGGTATGGCCGGAAAAGGCGATGCCCGATTCGTTGATCACGCCCTTGTGCACGGGGGCGGTGATCATCCCGGCGAAATCCCCGTCGATGCAGCCTTGGCCGGCCCGTGTCAGGGTTTCCAGGACAAAGGCAGCATTGGCCTTGTCCAGTTGCCCGGCGACGACCTTGGCTGGCAGCGGGGTATCCCACACGTACAGGCTGTTGGCCGGCGCCGGCAGATCAGGCCAGTTGCCCGGGCCTACCGACAGCAGATCGACAACCACACGCAGCTGCGCGGCCCGCTCAATGAGCAGGTCGCGGCTGGTAATGGCAATCAGGGGGTGTGGCTGGGGGTGCGAGGCGAGCAGCAGGCACAGGTCAGGACCAATGCCGGCCGGCTCGCCGGGTGTCAATGCGAAACGCTTGGGTTTCACTGGGCTGCCTGGTCGGTGCCTGTTTGGTCGGCACCAGGAAGCTTGTTCTCAACGTAGGCTTCGTCACGGATCTGACGCAACCAAGTCTGCAGCTCTTCATCGTACTTGCGGTTACGCAGTACGGTCAGTGCTTGTTGCTCGCGGGCCTGAGCGGTGTTGTCAGTGGCGCGACGGCCAAGGACTTCCAGCACATGCCAGCCGTATTGGGTCTTGAACGGTTTGGACAATACGCCTTGCGGAGTCTTGGCCATGACGTCCTGGAACTCTGGAACCAATGCTTTCGGATCGATCCAGTTCAAATCGCCGCCGTTAAGCGCCGAACCCGGGTCTTCGGAGTAGCTCTTGGCCAGTTCGCCGAAGTCTTCGCCCGCTTCGATGCGGTCATAGAGCTTCTGCGCCAGTTCCTTGGTTTGTGCTTCGGTACGGATCTCGCTTGGCTTGACCAGGATGTGACGAACGTGAACTTCGTCCTTCATCTGGGCTTCTTCGCCGCCACGCTTGCCGAGCAACTTGAGGATGATGAAGCCGCCCGGCGTACGGGCCGGCTGGGTGATGCCACCGACTTCCATGGCGCTCAGCTCGCGGTCGAACGGAGGTGGCAGTTGCGCGGCTTTACGCCAGCCCATGTCACCGCCTTCGAGGGCGTTATCGCTGCCGGACTGGGCAATGGCCATCTGCGCAAAGTCAGCACCTTGCTTGAGACGGTCATAGATAGCCTGGGTTTTCGCCGCTGCAGCATTGAGCTGTTCGGCATTCGCGCTGTCTGGCGTAGGGATCAGGATATTGGCCAGGTGCAGCTCTTCGGAAAGCTGCATCTTGCCGAGGTCAGAGGCCAGGAAGTTCTTCACTTCCTGCTCGGACACCTGAACCCGCTCGGCCACACGGCGCTGACGCACACGGCTGATGATCATTTCGCGACGAATCTGGTCACGGGCGTCCTCATAGGACAGGCCGTCGTGAGCCAGGGCGGCGCGGAACTGATCAACACTCATGTTGTTGCGCTGGGCGATGGTGCCGACAGCCTGGTTCAATTCTTCGTCGCTGATACGGATACCGGAACGATCGCCGATCTGCAGTTGCAGGTTTTCAACGATCAGGCGCTCAAGCACCTGTTGGTCCAGCACGCTGGTAGGGGGGACGCCGCCGCCACGTTTGGCGATGGTTTGCTGAACTTCCTTGACCCGTTGGTCCAGTTGGCTCTGCATGATCACGTCGTTATCGACGATGGCCACTACCTTGTCCAGCGGTTGAACCGCCGCGTGAGCGGCGGCAGTACCCAGGAACAGCGCGCCCAGCATCAGCGGGCGCAGACAATCAGAAAGCTTGGTCTTCACGTTCACGATAACCTTCAATGCCTTTGTCGAGGAAGCTCTCTACCTTGGCGCCGGTCAGGCCGCCGAGTCCTTTAAGGACGACTTGGAAGAAGAGCCCGTGGTCACCCTTTTCGTTCAGCGGGGCAGCCTGGGTGTATTCGTCGTTGGAGACCCAGTAACGGTTGATTACACGCAGTTTCCAACAGCAGTTGTCGTACTCGAAACCACCAAAGGCTTCCAGGGTGCGGTTGCGGGCATAGTCATACTGCCAGCGGGTGATCAGGTTCCACTGCGGAATGATCGGCCACATCATCGAGAAGTCGTGTTGCTGGATTTTGTAGTAATCCTTCACGAAGTTGTCGGTGCCCGGAGTGCCATAGTCGCCGCCGAACTGCCACTTGCCCGTCGACTGGTTGTAGACGACCTGGTCATTGCGATAGCGGTAGCCGACGTTGATAACCTTGTTCGGGTTGTCTTCCGGCTGATAGTGGAACATCGCGCTCCCGGAGCGTGGGCTGTGGCTGTCGGTGTCCCAGTTATAGTCTGCAGTAGCGCGCCAGTCGCGGTTGAAGCGGAACTCGTAATCCAGTGCGATAGGGGAGACGTTCGAGTGCGCATCGTCGCGGGTCTTGGCATCAATACCTGGCAACTGGACTTCGCGATCCTTGAAGTACAGGGCCTGGCCGATGGAGACGCGTTGACGCTCGAAGCCGTTGTCCTGAATCCAGCGGCTGGTCACGCCGAGGGACAGTTTGTTCTCGTCGCCGATACGGTCGCTTCCGACGAAGCGGTTGTCGCGGAACAGCGATGAGTAGTTAAACGTTGTCTCACTGGTGTCGAATACCGGAATGTCGGTTTGATCTTTCTCAGGTACATAGAGGTAGAACAAGCGTGGTTCCAGGGTTTGGCGATAGTTGTCGCCGAACCATTGGGTATTGCGGTCAAAGTAAAGGCCGCTATCGATACTGGCGATCGGTACTGCACGGTCCTCAGAGCTTTTGAAGCTCTCGCCAAGCGAGGAGGAGCCAAGGCGATTGGTGACCAGGTCATTCTTGCCGATGCTGTCCAAGTCCAGATCGTACTTGGTGTAAACGTACTTCAACTTCGGCGTGATGAAACCGTAGGTCCAGTTCAGTGGCAGCGAGACGCTAGGTGCCAGGTTCAGGCGGTTACCGTTCGCACGGTTCAGGCCGGCTACGTTTTTATCGAGTCGGTCAGATGTAAGGCCGTCCTCGTCGGTAAACGTGCCGTTCTCAAGGTCTCGTTCGAACCTGACTGCCTCAGTCTCATAGGCAAACTCCAGACCGGCTGGATGATATGGCAGCGTGCCGTTGAACGTGAGCTGGGGCAGCCTGTTGTAAGGCGTAATATTGGAGATAGTCGCCAGCTGATAAGCCTGGACGTTCAATCGCGCCGTATAGCTGTCGCCGCGATAGCTTACGGAACCCTGTTGGTTGACGTATTCCTGGCTCTGAACGCCAATCTGGTACGACTTCAGGTCCTGGAAGTAATACGGGTCGCTGATCTTGGTGTAGTCGACCTGTGTCAGCAGGCGTGAATCCAGACCGCCCTTGTGCTGCCAGTTGAGCATGTAGCGGGTTTTTTCGTAGTCGGTCTGGTTTTTGCGCTCGTCGTTATCATCGTTCAGGTACGCGCCGCCGAACTGGCCTTCGCTGGACTTGGTGAGGTAGCGGAACTCGCCTTCCATCAACAGGCCGCGCTTGGTCATGTATTGCGGGTACAACGTGGCGTCGTAGTTCGGCGCCAGGTTGAAGTAGTACGGCGTAACCAACGTGAAGCCAGTCTCGCCGCCGGTGCTGAAGCTCGGCGGCAGGAAGCCGGATTGACGACGGTTGTCGATCGGGAAATAGATGTACGGGGTGTAAAGGATCGGAATGTCCTTCACTCGCAACGTCACGTTGGTCGCGGTACCGAAACCGGTAGCCGGGTTGAGCGTGATGTTGTTGCCCTTGAGCTGCCAGGCGTTGCTGTTCGGCTCACAGGTGGTGTACGTACCGTCCTTGAGACGGATGATCGCGTTCTCTGCACGCTTGGCGTACAGCGCGTTGCCGCGGATGCGCGATTTGTGCATCACGTATTCGGCGTTGTCGACCTTGGCGGCGCCGGTGTCCAGTTGGACTTCGGCGTGGTCGCCCACCAGCAGGGCGCCGTTGTCGCGCAGACGGACGTTGCCGTTCAGCTCGCCACGGTTCTCGGCCTGGTACAGGTTGGCCTCGTCGGCCTCGACCTGCATGCTGCCCTGGCGCATGACGACGTCACCGGCCAGGGAGGCAATCTGTTGTTCCTGCTCGTAACGAGAGGCCTTGGCACCGATGAAGGTCGGTGCGTCGCTCTTGTTCGTCTTGTCGTTCATGCCAGGACGAATCGGCTCGATGTACGCGCCGGAGCAATACGGGCCGGTTTCGGCCAGTTGCGCAGCGGTGAGCTTCTCGCGAGGGACCCAGTCCAGATGGCTGTAGTCGGCGCTGCGCGAACGCAGGCCCCGGCCCTTGGCTTCGGTGACCAGTGCGGTCTGCGGCACGGCCTCGGCACCACCGGCAGACTCGCCTTGCGGCGTGCCGCTGGCGGAGCTGACGGCACTGCCGTCATGCACCGGGCGTGGTGGCAGCGGGGCTGCGGCCGTCTTCGGCGCGCAATCCCAGGCACCCGAAGCAGAGACTGAGCAGTCATACTGTTCCGCGGCGACCACGAATGAGGTGGCGAAAGGTTGCATGGCCAGCAGACTGCCGGTTACCAGCAACGGAAATTTTCTACGAAACGCGGGGGATTTCAATGCCATCTTATTAGTCCGGGCTTCCTGCGTGCCATCTGCCCGCGGTGTGGGCCGCACGCCTCTCGATGGTCTGAAAAAGATGCGTGATAATAAAGCATGACCCGCTTGACGGCTAGCGCCGTCGGAGACCCTTGTAATGCCCGACCAAGATCTACGTTTGCAACAGCTGCAAGTCTGGCTTGATGAGCAATTGCCTCGCCTTTTTACCGCTCAGGGTTGGGGTGTCGTACCCCCGGCCACGTTGACTGCGGCCAGCAGTGACGCGAGTTTCAGGCGTTACTTCCGATGGGATGGAGGCGGTCGCAGTTTCGTCGTAATGGACGCTCCACCCCCCCAGGAAAACTGCAAACCTTTCGTCGATATCGCTCATTTGCTCGAACAATCGGGAATAAATGTTCCGAAAATTTATGCGCAAGATCTGCTTCGCGGCTTTCTTTTGCTGAGCGACCTGGGGAAAAAAACTTATTTAGACGTGATTGAGGCTGAAAATGCCGATCAATTGTTCGTCGATGCCATCGACGCCTTGCTGGCTTTCCAGCAATTGCCGATGGAGGCCCCGTTGCCCAGCTATGACGTTGCGCTGTTACGTCGCGAGCTGGAATTGTTTCCGGAGTGGTACGTTCGCCGTGAGCTGGGCATTGAGTTTGATGCCCGGCAACTTGCCCTGTGGCAGCGCGTGAGCGACCACCTGATCGACAGCGCCCTGGCCCAACCCAAGGTGCTGGTGCATCGCGACTATATGCCGCGCAACCTGATGATCAGCGAGCCAAACCCCGGCGTGCTGGATTTCCAGGATGCGGTCTACGGCCCGGTGACCTACGACATCACCTGCCTGTTCAAGGACGCATTCCTCAGCTGGCCCCAGGCTCGCGTGCGGGAATGGCAGCGCGGGTACTGGGAACGTGCCGGCGCGTTGGGCATCCCGGTGCAGGCGGACTTCGAGGAATTCCTGCGGGCCAGCGACCTGATGGGCGTGCAGCGTCACCTGAAGGTGATCGGGATCTTCGCGCGCATCTGCCATCGCGACGGCAAGCCACGCTACCTGGCGGACGTGCCGCGCTTCTTTGCTTATATAGAGGCGGTGCTGGCGGACCGGCCAGAGCTGAGCGAACTGGGTGAGTTGCTGGCGAGCCTGCGCGTCGAGGCGGTCTTATGAAGGCCATGATCCTGGCCGCCGGCAAAGGTGAGCGGATGCGTCCGCTGACCTTGCACACGCCCAAGCCGCTGATCCAGGCCGGCGGCAAGCGCCTGATCGAGTATCACCTTGAGGCGCTGGCGAAAGCGGGCTTTACCGATATCGTCATCAACCATGCCTGGCTCGGCCAGCAGATTGAAGGCTACCTGGGTGACGGTTCCCAGTACGGCGTACGCATCCAGTACTCGGCTGAAGGCGAGCCGCTGGAAACCGGCGGCGGGATTTTCAAAGCCTTGCCGCTGCTGGGTGACGAACCGTTCCTGGTGGTCAATGGCGATATCTGGACCGACTACGACTTCGCCAGCCTTGACCGGCCATTGAACGGCCTGGCCCACCTGGTGATGGTCGACAACCCGGCGCATCATCCGTCCGGCGGTGACTTCTACATAAAGGACGGTGCGCTTCATGATGCCGCCCCCGGTGCCGATAACCTGACCTTCAGTGGCATTTCCGTGCTCGACCCGAAGTTGTTCGCGGGGTGCAGTGCGGGTGCCTTCAAGCTGGCGCCGCTGCTGCGTGACGCCATGGCCAAAGGGTTGGTGACGGGGGAGCACATGAGTGGACGCTGGATCGATGTCGGGACGCTGGAGCGCCTGGCGCAAGTCGAAACCCTGCTGACAGCGGGGCACTAGGATGTTGTGGCCAGGGACTCTGATTGGAGCCGGGGCGGGCTTTGCCATTGCCAGCATTCCGGGGGCCATGTTGGGCGCACTGCTGGGCCAGGCGCTGGACCGGCGCCTGGAGCTGCAAAGCTGGGCGCAATTGCGCGAGCGCCTCGGCGGTCGGCCGGCGCTGCGTAACGATGAATTACTGTTCGTGTTGCTGGGCCGCCTGGCCAAGAGCAATGGCCGGGTGGTGGACGGGCATATCCAGCAGGCGCGCCAGGAAATGCGCTCGCTGGACATGGCCGAGCCGGCCCAACGCCGCGCCATTGCCGCGTTCAATCGCGGCAAGTCCGGCTCGGACCGGGTGCGCAGTTATTTGGGCGTGCTCAAGGCCCAACCCCATGCAGCGGAAGGCGTGCTGCGTGCCTGTTGGCGCATGGCCTGGGCGGACGGCAAGGCCAGTACTGCCGAGCGCGAATTGATTGAGCAATGGGGCAAATGGTTGGGGTGGACGGTTCAGCAGATCCAGGCACTGGCCGCTGACTACGAGCCTGAGCGCAAGCCATTGGCCAATCGCGGTGGGGCGTATCAGGAAGCGCTGCGGATTCTGGGGGTGACCGCCACCACCGAGCCGTCAGTGATCAAACGCGCGTACCGGCGCCTGCTCAGCCGGCATCACCCGGACAAGATTGCCGGCAGTGGCGCCAGCCCGGCCCAAGTGCGCGAGGCGACCGAACGTACCCGGGAGTTGCATAACGCCTATGCGCTGATTCGCGAACGGCGGGACTTTCGCTAAAGGTGGGAGCTGGCTTGCCTGCGATGCGGGCAACTCGGTCTCACTGATGCGCCGAGGTGATGCCATCGCAGGTAAGTCAGCTCCCACAGTTGGTCTTCATGCGTTTCAAAAACTGCGCTCAACTCCCGCTGGCTTGTGGGCTCAACCACCCGCGTACCCGCCGGTACAGTTGCTCTTGTCCGGCCGCGCTGTTATCGGGGAAGGCCTTCAGGGACACCTGCTTGTAGTTGTCATTCTTCAAGCGCTTGCTGGCCTGGGAACGTTCCAGGGCGGTTTTGCGCGCCTGCTCGCTGTCCTGATAGAACAGATCCGCCGTCGCCAGCTTCAGTTTGGGTGCCAGTTGTTGCAGGTCCGGTTCACGGCCCACTGGCGTCTGCGCGGCGACCATGACGAATTTCTGCACCTGCGCCGGTTGTTTTTCACTCAGGTAACGTGCCGCCCACCAGGCGCCGGTGCCGTGGCCGAGCAGCACAATGCTGCGGGCGTTCTGGGTCTGGGCGAAGGCGAGGGCGGCATCAATGCGCGCGAAGATTCGCGAGGCGTCAGTCTTGTCTTGTTCATCGCTGCCGGGAACCACGGCCGGGTCGGTGCCTTCGGCTTCAGCGCTGGCAGCTTGCTCAACGGGTTTGGCAACGGTGCTCGCGTCTTTGCTGCTGGTGTCCACCGCCGCTTTGGGTGATTCGATGACCCGTGGCGGCAGCGTGTCGAGGGTCAGGTCCGGCAGTGACAAGCTCAGGGTGCCCCAGGCGGCGTCCGGCAGTTTCTGGCGCAATGGGCCGATTGCTTGAGGCCAGTCAGCACTTTCGCCGTTGCCCGGGACGATAATCACCACGCCTTCAGGCTCGCCACTGTTGGCCGGCTTCCACAGGGCGAGGAAGGAATCGCTGCCTGCTTGCAGCTGTTGCTGCTCCTGTTGCGGGATTTGTCGCTCCAGGGCGTTGGCTTCTTCCTGGCTGCGTTCCGGCAAAGGCTGGCGCGCCACGGGTTTTTCCGGGGCGGGAGCGGGAGTGTCGGCGGCCTCGACACAAAAGGCGCTGGTAAACAGCAGCGACAGGCACAATGCTGGCAGTGCCGAGCGGTGGAGAAGTGGCATCGTTGATTTCCGGCCAGAAGTGATTCCGGCAGCCTAATGGGTTGGTCAGTGTTTGTCAGTGAGATGAGACGTGGATCATGGGTTTTCGCTACCTGCTGGTTATCGGCTGTTTATGCTTTCCCTTGATTGCGGGCGCGGTGCCTGCGCCTGCCACTCACCAGGCGCAGCTGGATGCCGGCCAGCGTGAATGGCTGGGCCAGCACCCGGACCTGCGGGTCGGCCTGGTGTTGCAGGCGCCTTATGCCCAATACGATCGGCGTTTGCAGCGGCTGTCCGGGGCCAACGTCGAGCTGATGCAATGGCTGGCCAAGGCGCTGGATATCGAGCTGACCTGGCGCAACTTCCCCAATCAGGAGCAACTGGAGGCGGCGGTGCGTGACGGCGAGGTCGACCTCGCCCCCGGCCTGCTGCAAACCCCGGCCGGTCTGCGCCTGTGGTTGTTCTCCGACCCGTATATGCGTGTGCCCCAGCACATCGTCGGGGTTCGCGATGGCGGCACGGCGGTTGACCTGGAGAAACTCGACGACCAATCCCGCGTCGCCGTGCGCATGCCCAGCGCGGTGGCGGATTACCTGCGCAGCACCTACCCGAGCCTCAACCTGCAAGGCGTGCCCATGGAGCGCCAGGCCCTGCAACTGCTGGTGAGCCAGCAAGCACGGTACGCGGTGGTGGACGAGGCGCAATTGAGCCGTTTGTCTGGCGAAACCGAGTTCGCCGGCCTCGCCGTGGTGGGCGACATCGGCCTGCCGCAGTTGCTGCGGGTGGCAACGCGACGCGACTGGCCGGAACTGGCCGACATCATGCAAAGCGCCTTGCGTGCGATTCCCGCCAGAGACCTCGACCAACTGCACACGCGCTGGCTGCAACCCAAATACCCGCGGGTGACCGAGTCCCCCGGCTTCTGGCAAAACCTCACTCTGTTGCTGGGGCTCTTGTTACTGGCCAGCCTGGCCGTGGTGTTCTGGCAGCGCCGCCAGCAACGCGGGCTGGAACACAACCTGCTGGCCGCCCGGGAAGAAAGCGCCGCCCGCGCCGCCGGTGCGGAAGCCCTGCGCCTGACGCAGTTCTCCATCGACCAAAGCACCGTCGGCATCCTGTGGGTCAATTGGGACAGCCATGTGCGCTACGCCAACCTGGCGGCAGAAACCATGCTCGGCTACGCCCCCGGCGCGTTGATCGAGCGGCCGCTGATCGAGTTCGACCCGACGCTGACCATGGACCGCTGGCTCAACTTGTGGAAGCGCGCCCGGGCCAGTGAAGACGGGCCGCAGAGTTTTGCGACCAATTGCCTGCGCGCCGATGGCAGTGTGCTGCCGGCGGATGTGTCCCTGAGTTTCCTGCGCTTTGCCGAAGGCGAGTATTTGGTGGTCTACCTCAACGATGTCACCGAGCGCCGCCGGGCCCTCGCGGCCTTGCAGGAAAGTGAAGCGCGCCTGCAAGGGATTGCCGCCAACGTGCCGGGGCTGGTGTTTCGCCTGGAGCGCTTGCCGCACAGTGAAGCGATCGAGTTCGCCTATATCAGCCAGGGCAGCGAGGGCCTGGTGGGTTACGCCCCCGAGGTGCTCAGCCACCCGGCCATGGGCATTCGCAGCCTGGTGCATCCCGATGATCGCGCCAGTTATCACCGCACCCAGGACCAGGCCATCGAGACCGAGAGCAACTGGGCCTGGCAGGGCCGCATCCTGACCCGCCTGGGCGAGCAGCGCTGGGCCGACATCAAGGCCGTGACCCGGCGCCTGGACGACGGCGCCGTGGTGTGGGACGGGATTGTCTGGGACATCAGCGAGAGCAAGCGCATCGAACTGGAGCTGGATGCCTCCCGCGCGCAACTGCGTGAATTGTCTGCTCACCTGGAAACCGTGCGCGAGGAAGAAAAGGCCCGCATCGCCAGGGAAGTGCACGATGAGCTGGGGCAGATGCTCACCGTGCTCAAGCTGGAAACCTCGATGTGTGAGCTGAGCTACGCGCAACTGGACCCCGGCCTGCACGAGCGCCTGAACAGTATGAAGCGCCTGATTGCCCAGCTGTTCCAGCTGGTGCGCGATGTGGCGACTGCTTTGCGCCCGCCGATCCTGGATGCCGGGATTGCCTCGGCGATCGAGTGGCAGGCCCGGCGTTTCGAGGCCCGCACCCAGATTCCCTGCCTGGTGCAGGTGCCGGACAACCTGCCGGTGCTGAGCGACGCCAAGGCCATCGGCCTGTTCCGCATCCTGCAGGAGGCGCTGACCAATGTGATGCGCCATGCCCAGGCGCATACTGTCGAGCTGACACTGGTGGTGGAGGGTGCACACCTGCGGCTGACCATCAGCGACGATGGCGCAGGTTTTGTGCAGGCGCCCGGGCGCCCGGTGTCGTTTGGCCTGGTGGGCATGCGCGAGCGGGTGCTGATCATGGGCGGGCACCTGAGCCTGGACAGCGAAGTGGGCGAGGGCACCACCCTGAGCGTGACGGTGCCGCTGGATTGATAACCAAAAGAAGAGGACATCCACTGTGATCCGTGTACTGGTAGCTGAAGACCACACCATCGTTCGCGAAGGCATCAAGCAACTGATCGGCCTGGCCAAGGACCTGCTGGTGGTGGGCGAGGCGAGCAATGGCGAGCAGTTGCTGGAAACCCTGCGCCATGTGCCCTGCGAGGTGGTGTTGCTGGACATCTCGATGCCGGGCGTCAACGGCCTGGAAGCCATCCCGCGGATTCGTGCGCTGAACAATCCACCGGCGATCCTGGTGCTGTCGATGCACGACGAGGCGCAAATGGCCGCCCGCGCGCTGAAGGTCGGCGCTGCCGGTTATGCCACCAAGGACAGCGACCCGGCGCTGCTGTTGACGGCAATCCGCAAGGTCGCGGCGGGTGGGCGGTACATCGACCCGGACCTGGCAGACCGCATGGTCTTCGAAGTCGGCCTCACCGACTCCCGGCCCTTGCACTCGCTGCTGTCGGAGCGCGAGTTCTCGGTATTCGAGCGCCTGGCCCAGGGCGCCAACGTCAACGACATCGCCCAGCAGTTGGCGTTGAGCAGCAAGACCATCAGCACCCACAAGGCGCGCCTGATGCAAAAACTCAACATTACCTCCCTGGCGGAACTGGTGAAGTACGCCATGGAGCATAAGCTTCTATAGGCGCATACCTGTTTGCGACCACCCCGCGAGCACAACAAACCCATTCCTGCGACCTGTGGCTGTCGCACTGTCCCCTCCCCGCCATCCGTGTAGGGCAATCCCTACCCCAAACCTTCCATATTGCTGATGCCATTCTCTCCGGGCCCCCGATTTGCGGGGCCTTGCGGTAGGACTACGCTTGTTCCATGGCAGTCCAAAACAAAAAGGTGCGGGTATGAGCGAGGTGGATTCAAATGATGTGCTGGTCAGCTTCCGTGGCGTGCAAAAGAGCTACGACGGCGAGAACCTGATCGTCAAAGACCTCAACCTGGAGATTCGCAAGGGCGAGTTCCTGACCCTGCTCGGGCCGTCCGGGTCGGGCAAGACCACCAGCCTGATGATGCTCGCCGGTTTTGAAACCCCCACCGCCGGCGAGATCCAGCTGGCCGGTCGCTCCATCAACAACGTGCCGCCCCACAAACGCGACATCGGCATGGTGTTCCAGAACTATGCGTTGTTCCCGCACATGACCGTCGCCGAGAACCTGGCGTTTCCGCTCTCGGTGCGCGGCCTGAGCAAGACCGACATCAGCGAGCGGGTCAAGCGCGTGCTGAGCATGGTGCAGCTCGATGCCTTCGCCCAGCGCTACCCGGCGCAACTCTCCGGCGGCCAGCAGCAACGTGTGGCCCTGGCCCGTGCGTTGGTGTTTGAACCTCAGCTGGTGCTGATGGACGAACCCCTCGGCGCCCTCGACAAGCAGCTGCGCGAACACATGCAGATGGAGATCAAGCACCTGCACCAGCGCCTCGGCGTCACCGTGGTGTACGTGACCCACGACCAGGGCGAAGCGCTGACCATGTCCGACCGGGTGGCGGTATTTCACCAGGGCGAGATCCAGCAAATTGCCGCGCCGCGCACCCTGTACGAAGAACCGAAAAACACCTTCGTCGCCAACTTCATCGGTGAGAACAACCGCCTCAATGGCCGCCTGCACAGCCACACCGGCGACCGCTGCGTGGTCGAGCTGGCGCGCGGCGAGAAGGTCGAGGCACTGGCGGTGAACGTCGGCCAGGTCGGCGGCCCGGTGACCCTGTCGGTACGCCCGGAGCGCGTCAGCCTGAATGGCTCCAGCGAGAGCTGCGTCAACCGCTTCTCCGGGCGCGTGGCGGAATTTATCTACCTGGGCGACCACGTGCGGGTGCGCCTGGAGGTCTGCGGCAAGTCCGATTTTTTTGTGAAACAACCAATCGCCGAGCTGGACACAGCCCTGGCGGTCGGCGACGTGGTACCGATTGGCTGGCAAGTCGAGCACGTTCGCGCACTCGACCCACTTCTAGAGGCGAATTGATCGCCCCCTTGCTTCACCAACCTCGCACGTGGAGAGAACAACAATGTTGAGATCCCTGAAATATTCGGCCCTGGCGTTGAGCTTGATGGGCGCGACACAGGCCATGGCAGGCCCCGATTTGACGGTCGTGTCCTTCGGTGGCGCGAACAAGGCGGCGCAGGTCAAGGCCTTCTACGCCCCGTGGGAAAGCGCGGGCAACGGCAAGATCGTCGCCGGCGAGTACAACGGTGAAATGGCCAAGGTCAAGGCCATGGTCGACACCAAGAGCGTGTCCTGGGACCTGGTGGAAGTCGAGTCGCCGGAGCTCTCCCGTGGCTGTGACGAAGACATGTTCGAACCCCTGGACCCGAAACTGTTCGGCAACCCGGGCGACTATGTGAAGGGCGCGATCCAGCCGTGTGGCGTGGGCTTCTTTGTGTGGTCCACCGTGCTGGCCTACAACGCCGACAAACTGAAAGCACCGCCAGGCGGCTGGGCAGATTTCTGGGACACCAAGAAATTCCCGGGCAAACGCGGCCTGCGCAAGGGCGCCAAGTACACCCTTGAATTCGCCTTGATGGCTGACGGCGTGGCACCGAAGGATGTGTACAAAGTGCTGGCCGGCAAAGATGGCCAGGACCGTGCGTTCAAGAAGCTCGATGAGCTCAAGCCGTACATCCAGTGGTGGGAAGCGGGCGCCCAACCGCCGCAATACCTCGCTTCTGGCGACGTCGTGATGAGTTCTGCCTACAACGGCCGGATCGCTGCCGTGCAGAAAGAAAGCAACCTGAAAGTGGTGTGGAACGGCGGGATCTACGACTTCGACGCCTGGGCGATTCCAAAAGGCCTGGCGAAAGACCGTGCCGACGCGGCGAAGAAATTCATCGCCTTCTCGGTGCAGCCGCAGCAGCAGAAGACCTACTCGGAAAACATCGCCTACGGCCCGGCCAATACCCAGGCGGTACCGTTGCTGGCGAAGGACATCCTCAAGGACATGCCGACAACCCCGGAGAATATCGCCAACCAGGTTCAGATCGACGTGAGCTTCTGGGCGGATAACGGTGAGCAACTGGAGCAGCGCTTTAACGCGTGGGCGGCCAAGTAACCACCACACCCAGGGTGAATGGGCTTTTTGTGGCGAGGGGGCTTGTCCCCCGTTGGGCTGCGAAGCGGCCCTGAAACCAGCCACCGCGGTCAGCCTGAAAAACCGCGGTGGCTTTACTGGGGCTGCTGCGCAGCCCAACGGGGGACAAGCCCCCTCGCCACAGGTATGGGCCCTCACAGGTCTGCATTCTTTTTTACGATCCGGAGTTCGCCATGGCCATCGCCATTCCCAGCCCCACCCTGAAACAGCGCCTGGCGCGTGCCGAGCGGCTCAACCGCTGGAAGGCCCAGGCCTTGATCGCGCCGCTGGTGGTGTTTTTGCTGCTGGTGTTCCTGGTGCCGATTGTGGCGCTGCTGTACAAAAGCGTCGGCAACCCGGAAGTGGTGGGCGGCCTGCCGCGCACGGTGGTGGCGGTGACGGCCTGGGACGGTCGTGGCCTGCCCGGCGAGCCGGTGTACCAGGCCATCAGCGAAGACCTGGGCGAAGCCCGGAAAAACTCGACCCTGGGCGACCTCTCAAAACGCTTGAACATGGAACTGGCGGGCTATCGCAGCCTGCTGACGAAAACCGCGCGGGCGCTGCCGTTTACCGAAGCGCCCGCCTCCTATAAAGAAGCGCTGGAAAACCTCGACGAACGCTGGGGCGACCCGGCGTACTGGCAGGCGATCCGGCGCAACACCAGCAGCCTCACGCCTTATTACTTGCTGGCCGCCGTCGATCATCGCATCGACGACCTCGGCGAAATCGCCCCGGCCACGCCGGACCAGGCGATCTACCTCGACATCTTCGCCCGTACCTTCTGGATGGGCCTGGTCATCACCGTGTGCTGCCTGCTGCTGGCCTACCCGCTGGCTTACCTGCTGGCCAACCTGCCGGCGCGGCAAAGCAACCTGCTGATGATCCTGGTGCTGTTGCCGTTCTGGACGTCGGTGCTGGTGCGGGTGGCGGCCTGGATTGTGTTGCTGCAGTCCGGCGGCTTGATCAACAGTGCGCTGATGGGCATGGGCCTGATCGACAAACCGGTGGAGCTGGTGTTCAACCGGCTGGGGGTCTACATCTCCATGGTGCACATCCTGCTGCCGTTCATGATTCTGCCGATCTACAGCGTGATGAAAGGCATCTCGCCCACCTATATGCGCGCGGCGATTTCACTGGGCTGCCACCCGTTCGCCAGCTTCTGGCGCGTGTACTTCCCGCAGACCTACGCGGGCGTCGGCGCCGGCTGCCTGTTGGTGTTCATTTTGGCGATCGGCTACTACATCACCCCGGCCTTGCTGGGCAGCCCGAACGACCAGATGGTCAGCTACTTCGTGGCCTTCTACACCAACACCAGCATCAACTGGGGCATGGCTACGGCCCTGGGCGGCTTGCTGCTGCTGGCTACCGTGGTGCTGTACCTGATCTACAACTGGCTGGTAGGCGCCAGCCGCCTGCGCCTGAGCTGAGGAGACCGTTGCGATGCTGAGCCCTTATATGTCCCCCGTGGAACGGGTCTGGTTCTACAGCTTGCGGATTCTCTGCGGCCTGATCCTGTTGTTCCTGATCTTGCCGGTGCTGGTGATCATCCCGCTGTCGTTCAACAGTGGAAGTTTCCTGGTGTACCCACTGCAAGGTTTCTCGTTGCACTGGTACCAGGACTTCTTCGGTTCGGCGGAGTGGATGCGCGCCCTGAAGAACAGCATCATCGTCGCCCCGGCGGCGACGGTGCTGGCGATGGTGTTCGGCACGCTGGCGGCGATTGGCCTGACGCGCGGGAATTTTCCCGGCAAGGCACTGGTAATGGCCCTGGTGATTTCGCCGATGGTGGTGCCGGTGGTGATTATCGGCGTGGCCAGTTACCTGTTCTTCGCGCCGCTGGGCCTGGGCAACAGCTTCTTCTCGCTGATCGTGGTGCACGCGGTGTTGGGCGTGCCGTTTGTGATCATCACTGTGTCGGCAACCTTGCAGGGCTTCAACCATAACCTGGTGCGGGCGGCGGCAAGCCTGGGCGCGTCCCCGCTGACGGCGTTTCGCCGGGTGACCTTGCCGTTGATTGCACCGGGGGTGATCTCCGGTGCGCTGTTTGCCTTTGCCACCTCGTTCGATGAAGTGGTGGTGACGCTGTTCCTCGCCGGGCCCGAGCAGGCGACGTTGCCCCGGCAGATGTTCAGCGGTATCCGCGAAAATCTCAGCCCGACCATTGCGGCGGCGGCGACCTTGTTGATCGCCTTCTCGGTGGTGCTGTTGCTGACCCTGGAATGGCTGCGCGGGCGCAGCGAGAAACTGCGTACGGCCCAAGTCTAAAGGCCGACTCTCGGTTAAATGTGGGAGCTGGCTTGCCTGCGATGCGGGCGACTCGGTTTTTCAGTTGCACCGAATTGATGCTATCGCAGGCAAGCCAGCTCCCACAGGGAACGTGCCATTCAGCTGCTGAATGGCTGACAACCTGCAATCTGAAGCTACTCTTGTGCCAGCCCATAACTGATAAGAGGCCGCGCACATGAGTACTTCCTCATTCAAGATCGCCCACAAACTGCTCACCGGCCCAGGTGCCATCGAGCAACTGGCCGCCGAGCTGACGCGGCTGGATGTCGACAACCCGCTGATTGTCACCGACGCGGCGCTGGTCAAGTCCGGTACCGTGGGGCTGGCGCTGGAACACCTGGGCGAACGGACCTATGAAATTTTCGACCGCGTGCTGCCCGACCCGGAAATCGCCATCGTCGAAGATTGCATGCGCGTCTACCGCGAAGGCGGGCATGACGGCCTGATCGGCGTCGGCGGCGGCAGTGCCATCGACATCGCCAAGAGCGTCGCGGCCTACGCCGGTTACCACGGTGCCCTGGCCGACCTGTTCGGCGTCGACCAGGTGCCACGCAAAGGCCCGCCGCTGATCGCGATTCCCACCACCGCCGGCACCGGTTCGGAGGTGACCAATGTGGCGATTCTGTCGGACAAGGTCGCGCAGCTGAAAAAAGGCATCGTCAGCGATTACCTGCTGCCGGACGTGGCCCTGATCAGCCCGCAAATGACCCTGACCTGCCCCCGCAGCGTCACGGCCGCCAGTGGTGTGGACGCGCTGGTGCATGCCGTTGAGTCCTACCTGTCGCTGAATGCTTCGCCGATTACCGACGCACTGGCCATCGGCGCGATCAAGCTGATCGCCAAGGCGCTGCCCAAGGCCTACGCCAACCCCGCCAACCTGCAGGCCCGTGACGACATGGCCACCGCAAGCCTGATGGCCGGCATGGCGTTCGGCAATGCTGGCGTGGGCGCGGTGCATGCGTTGGCGTATCCGCTGGGCGGGCGCTTCAATATCGCCCACGGCGTGAGCAATGCCTTGCTGCTGCCCTACGTGATGCACTGGAACAAGCTGGCGTGCGTGGAGCGCATGCAGGAGATTGCCCAGGCCATGGGCGTGAATGTAACGGGGCTGAGTGCGGTGGATGCCGCCGACCAGGCCGTCGATGCGATGACGCGACTGTGTGCCGCAGTCGAGATCCCGTCAGGGCTGCGCAGCTTCGGTGTGCCCGAGGACGCGATCCCGGCCATGGCGGTAGAAGCGGCGGGGATCGAGCGGTTGATGCGCAACAATCCGCGCAAGCTGAGCGCGGCGGATATCGAGAAAATCTACCGGGCAGCGTTCTAACCATTGAGCGAGGTCACGGTGCGCGCGGCAAAGCATGAGGTATACAATGCGCGCCATCGTGATTTAGCTCAAAAAAGGTGCGTCATGCAGCCCTTCGTCATTGCTCCATCGATTCTCTCCGCCGACTTCGCCCGCCTGGGCGAGGAAGTGGACAACGTGTTGGCCGCCGGTGCCGACTTCGTTCACTTCGATGTCATGGACAACCACTATGTGCCGAACCTGACCATTGGTCCGATGGTCTGCGCCGCCCTGCGTAAATACGGCGTGACTGCGCCTATCGACGCCCATTTGATGGTGAGCCCGGTGGACCGCATCGTCGGCGACTTCATCGAAGCCGGCGCGACCTACATCACCTTCCACCCGGAAGCCACGCTGCACGTGGACCGCACCCTGCAGTTGATCCGCGAGGGCGGTTGCAAGGCCGGCCTGGTGTTCAACCCGGCCACCCCGCTGAGCGTGCTTGAGTACGTGATGGACAAGGTCGACATGGTCCTGTTGATGAGCGTCAACCCGGGCTTTGGTGGGCAGAAGTTCATCCCCGGTACCCTCAACAAGCTGCGTGAAGCGCGGGCGCTGATCGATGCGTCGGGCCGGGATATCCGCCTGGAGATCGACGGGGGCGTCAACGTCAACAACATCCGCGAAATCGCTGCCGCTGGCGCCGACACCTTTGTGGCCGGCTCGGCGATCTTCAACGCGCCGGATTATCAGGAAGTGATCGCCAAGATGCGTGCAGAACTGGCGCTGGCGCGTCCATGAGCGGCTTTGAGCAGCTATTCCCCGGCAAACTGCCACGGCTGGTGATGTTCGATCTGGACGGTACGTTGATCGATTCCGTGCCGGATCTGGCGGCTGCGGTGGACGCCATGCTGCTCAAGCTCGGTCGCAAGCCGGCGGGTGTCGAGTCGGTGCGCGAGTGGGTTGGCAACGGCGTGCAGATGCTGGTACGCCGGGCCCTGGCCAACAACATCGACGCCGAGGGTGTCGATGAGGTGGAGGCCGAGCATGCCCTTGAGCTGTTCAACGTGGCGTATGAAAACGGCCACGAGCTGACCGTGGTCTATCCCGGTGTGCGCGACACCCTGAAGTGGCTGCACAAACAGGGTGTGGAAATGGCCCTGATCACCAACAAGCCGGAGCGTTTTGTCGCGCCGCTGCTGGACCAGATGAAGATCGGCCGGTATTTCCGCTGGATTATCGGTGGCGATACCTTGCCGCAGAAGAAGCCGGACCCGGCGGCGCTGTTCTTCGTGATGAAAATGGCCAATATCCCGGCCTCCCAATCGCTGTTTGTCGGCGATTCGCGCAGCGATGTGCTGGCGGCGAAGGCGGCGGGGGTCAAGTGCGTGGCCTTGAGTTATGGCTACAACCATGGCCGGCCGATCGCCGAAGAATCCCCGGCGCTGGTGATTGATGACCTGCGCCTGTTAATCCCCGGTTGCTTGGGAGCGGGCGCTGAGATAACGTTGCCCGACGCTGTTCCATCCCCTTCTGGAAATCCCATCGTGGTGGTCACTCGCAAACTCTGGATGAAAGTCATCAAGGCCCTGGCCCGCTGGCGTTGGCGCGCCTGACTGATCCTGGCCGCGCTGCGGCACGTTTGCACACCTGACCGTTAGACCCTCACGCCACGAGGCACCTCATGATCCGCGAAGAATTCCTGCGTTTGGCCGCTGCCGGCTACAACCGTATCCCCATGGCCTGCGAAACCCTGGCCGACTTCGACACCCCGCTGTCGATCTACCTGAAGCTGGCCGATGAGCCCAACTCCTATCTGCTGGAGTCGGTGCAGGGCGGCGAGAAATGGGGCCGTTATTCGATCATCGGCCTGCCGTGCCGCACGGTGCTGCGCGTACATGATCACCATGTGAGCATCACCCTGGATGGCGTCGAAATCGAAAGCCACGACGTGGAAGACCCGCTGGCCTTCGTCGAGGATTTCAAGGCGCGCTACAACGTACCGACCATCGCCGGCCTGCCGCGTTTCAACGGCGGCCTGGTGGGTTACTTCGGCTACGACTGTGTGCGCTACGTGGAGAAACGCCTGGGCAAGTGCCCGAACCCCGATCCGTTGGGCGTGCCGGACATTCTGTTGATGGTCTCCGACGCGGTGGTGGTGTTCGACAACCTTGCCGGCAAGATGCACGCGATTGTGTTGGCGGATCCGTCCCAGGCCGATGCCTTCGAGCAAGGCCAGGCCAGCCTCGAAGCGCTGCTGGAAAAACTGCGCCAGCCGATCACCCCGCGCCGTGGCCTGGACCTCAGCCGTCCGCCGGCGGCGGACCCGGTGTTCCGCTCCAGCTTTACCCAGGATGACTACGAGCGTGCGGTCGATACCATCAAGGAATACATCCTTGCCGGTGACTGCATGCAGGTGGTGCCGTCGCAACGGATGTCCATCGACTTCAAGGCCGCCCCGATTGATTTGTACCGGGCGCTGCGCTGCTTCAACCCGACGCCGTACATGTACTTCTTCAACTTTGGCGACTTCCACGTAGTGGGCAGTTCGCCGGAAGTGCTGGTGCGGGTCGAAGACAACCTGATCACCGTGCGCCCGATTGCCGGCACGCGTCCTCGCGGTGCGACCGAAGAGGCTGACCTGGCGCTGGAGCAGGACCTGTTGAGCGACGACAAGGAAATCGCCGAGCACTTGATGCTGATCGACCTGGGTCGCAACGACACCGGGCGTGTCTCGGAAATCGGTTCGGTGAAGCTCACCGAGAAGATGGTGATCGAGCGTTACTCCAACGTGATGCACATCGTGTCCAACGTCACCGGTGAGCTGAAGGCCGGGTTGACCGCGATGGATGCACTGCGGGCGATCCTGCCGGCGGGCACCTTGTCGGGCGCACCGAAGATTCGCGCGATGGAAATCATCGACGAACTGGAGCCGGTCAAGCGTGGCGTGTATGGCGGGGCGGTGGGGTATTTCGCCTGGAACGGCAATATGGACACCGCGATCGCGATCCGTACGGCGGTGATCAAGGACGGCGAGCTGCACGTGCAGGCGGGCGGCGGGATTGTGGCCGACTCGGTGCCGGCCCTGGAATGGGAAGAAACGCTGAACAAGCGCCGGGCGATGTTCCGGGCGGTGGCGTTGGCTGAGCAGACCCCGCAGGGCTAATTGCTGATCTCGATCCAAATGTGGGAGCCGGGCTTGCCCGCGATGGCGGTGTGACAGTCGACAGATTAGTTGACTGATCTACCGCTATCGCAGGCAAGCCAGCTCCCACAGTTGTTTTGTGAGGGATTTAAGATCGCCTCAGAAATCCAGGCTCACCCCGACACTCACCCCTTGCTGGGTAAAGTTGTCATCCTTTCTCACGTTATAGGCCGCATTCAACGCGAGGTCCTTGGTCAGCTTGTGGGTGATTCCCAGGTTCAAGCGATCCGAATTGCTGCGTGGCGTGTAGCCGTCCAGTTTGAAATCAATCCCCGGCACGCTGTTGAGTGACATGCCTACCCGCTGCGTATCGTTTTCAAACTCGTGCTCGTGGGCCACTTCGCCGAACACCAGGGTTTGCGGAGTGACGCGGTAGTTGGCTTGCAAGCCGATCCCCAGACGCTTGGAGTCACGCTGTTGGTCATCAAAGGTCAACGCCGTAGACCGCACGTCTTTCTCTGAATAACCCTTCACCTCGACCCGCGAATAGTCGGCGCTGATAAACGGCGAGAAGTGCCATTCGCTGTTCGGTTCGGCGATGTCGTAGCCAACGCGTGCGCTCAAGGCCCATAGCCAGCCGTCAGTGTCGCCTTTCTCGGTGCCTTCGCTGACGCCCAGGGCGAACTTGCGCTTGAGGTTGTCGAAGTCCAGCTTGCCGCCGGTCAACGCGGCGTCGGCCCACCAATGATCTTCCTGATACTGGGCGAACGCGGTGCCCATATAACTGTTGAGCTTGTAGTCCGAATCGCTGGCGCCGGCTTCAAGGCTCTGGCGATAGAGGCCTGCTGCCACACCCACGCGCCACTCGTCATTGAGCCGGTAGCTGCCGCCGATGTTCAGGTTGTAGCCGCTGCCGTCCCCGCTGGCCGAGCTGTTTTGATCATCGAAGTCCAGGTGCTGGCCGCCGGCGGCGACAATCGCGCGCCATTGGCCCACCGCCTGCCAGTTGCCGGAGTCGGCTTGCCATTGGTTGCGCAGTTCATCCTGATGGGCGCGCAAGGTGCCTTGGGCCATTTCCGGCAGCAGGGTGATTTCCCAGGGCGCGGCGAGCAACGAATAGGCGTAGTCGGCGATCAATACCTGGCCGGCTTCGGTGGGGTGGACGGTGTCGTTGTAAATCAGCTTGGTCGGGTCCGGGTTGGTGCCGCCCACGCCATACACCGGATTCCTGCAGGTGGTGCCGCTGAAGCAGGTCTGGTTGAGGTTCTGGTCGGTGGCAAAGCCAAAACGCCCGGGGTCGGCAAAGGTTTCCTTGAGCAGCAACGGAATGTTCAGCGGGATAATTTGCGCATCGATCTGCGACAGGCGCTGCACCAGGGTCTGGTTGAAGACGCCGGCCAAGGCGCTGACGGTGCCTTGAAGCGGCGTGCCATTGACCGCAGGTGTCAGGCCCAGGTCCGGCAGCATCCACACCATCACATAGCGGGCGCCTGCCTGTTGCAGGGCCTGGGCGCTGTTGGCCAGGCGCCCGGCTGCGGCCGAAGCCTGATCGGGGCTGAGGACCAGGCCGTCGAGGAAGTCATTACCGCCGCCGGAGAGAAAGTACAACGCGTTGGGGTCGGCTCGGCCACCCGTTGATGCCAGGTATCCGGGGCGTGTACGCAACACTTGCCCGGTGTCGCTATCGGTGACGGTGGAGTTACCGGTGATGGCATCGTAGATCTGCTGAGTGGTGTAGCCGCCGACCGCCCAGTTGTTGCCGTCTGCCTGGCCCTGCGCGGCCCGCTCCGGCGAGGTGGAGGCATTCAGGTCGCCCGGGGCAACCCCCAGCTTGCCGCCCAATAACGTCGAGGAAATCAGCGAGGTGCTTTCGCCGCTGCCGTCAAAGTATTGCGGGCCGGTGCGGTTGGTGAAGCGATAGGTTGAGCCGGGGGCGCCAGGGTCGGCGAATGTCCCGGCATCAGCCAGGCTGTCGCCGAACACGATCATGGTCGAGTAGGGCGACGGTGCGGCAAACGCCTGGGAGCAGGCCAGGGTTAACAGGCAGCCGACGAGTGGGGCGAAGTAGGGCTTTTTGGTCATGAGTCCGTCCATGCTTTTATTTTTTTGTCTGCACTATGACTGTAGCGACCTCCTAAGGGTTCTGAAAAATTGACGCCAATTATCGGTCGGGCAGTTTTCCCCGTATTTGCGGCTCCATATTGCACCGCTGGCGAGGCTACGTTACTGTGCTTGGACGTATGAATGAGACCCTCCCCGTGTTGATCATCAGCAAACTCTTGATGCGAGTAGTCAAGGCACACGCCCGTTGGCGTTGGCGCGCCTAACTTTTCTCTACCGGCCACGCCGGACCTGTACCGATTTGCCTTCTTCACCCTCTGTTTGACGCCCCTTGCCGGCCAACGCCGGCAACCGGAACGTGCGTCTGGCAGCGGGTCACTCCCTTGGAAGGCCGTCATTAGAAGTCAGTGAATTCAAGAGGTTTTAGCCCACATGTTGCTGATGATTGATAACTACGATTCCTTTACCTACAACGTTGTGCAGTACCTGGGCGAGCTCGGCGCCGAGGTCAAGGTGGTGCGCAATGACGAACTGACCGTGGCGCAAATCGCCGCGTTGAACCCGGAACGCATCGTCGTTTCCCCGGGGCCGTGCACGCCGACCGAAGCCGGCATCTCCCTCGAAGCCATCCAATATTTCGCCGGCAAGCTGCCGATCCTGGGCGTGTGCCTGGGTCACCAGTCCATCGGCCAGGCGTTCGGCGGCGACGTGGTTCGCGCCCGCCAGGTGATGCACGGCAAGACCAGCCCGGTGTTCCACAAGGACCAGGGCGTATTCCACGGCTTGAACCTGCCGGTGACGGTGACCCGTTACCACTCGTTGGTGGTCAAGCGTGAAACCCTGCCCGAGTGCCTTGAGCTGACGGCCTGGACCCAGTTGGAAGACGGCTCCGTCGACGAGATCATGGGCCTGCGTCACAAGACATTGAACGTTGAAGGGGTGCAATTTCACCCGGAATCGATTCTGACCGAGCAGGGCTTCGAGCTGTTCGCTAACTTTCTCAAGCAGAGCGGCGGCACGCGCTAAGGACTTTTTATGGATATCAAGACTGCCCTGAGCCGTATCGTCGGCCATCTGGACCTGAGCACCGCTGAAATGAGCGATGTGATGCGCGAGATCATGACCGGTCAATGCACCGACGCACAGATTGGCGCGTTCATGATGGCCATGCGCATGAAGAGCGAAAGCATCGACGAAATCGTCGGCGCCGTGTCGGTGATGCGTGAGTTGGCGGACAAGGTCGAACTCAAGACCCTCGACGGCGTGGTCGACGTGGTCGGCACCGGCGGCGACGGCGCAAATATCTTCAACGTGTCGACGGCTTCTTCCTTTGTGGTGGCGGCCGCCGGCTGCACCGTGGCCAAACACGGTAACCGTGCGGTTTCGGGCAAAAGCGGCAGTGCGGACTTGCTGGAAGCGGCAGGTATCTACCTGAACCTGACCCCCGTACAAGTGGCGCGCTGCATTGATAACGTCGGCATCGGCTTCATGTTTGCCCAGTCCCATCATGGCGCGATGAAACACGCCGCCGGCCCGCGCAAAGAGTTGGGCTTGCGCACCCTGTTCAACATGCTTGGCCCGCTTACGAATCCGGCCGGCGTGAAACATCAGGTAGTGGGCGTGTTCAGCCAGGCGTTGTGCCGGCCATTGGCCGAAGTGTTGCAACGCCTGGGCAGCAAGCATGTGCTGGTGGTGCATTCCAAAGACGGCCTGGACGAGTTCAGCCTGGCAGCACCGACCTTCGTGGCGGAGCTGAAGAACGATGAAGTCACCGAGTATTGGGTCGAACCCGAAGACCTCGGCATGAAAAGCCAGAGCCTGCACGGCCTGGCAGTGGAAAGCCCGGCAGCCTCCCTTGAATTGATTCGCGATGCCCTGGGGCGTCGCAAGACCGAAAACGGCCAGAAAGCCGCAGAAATGATCGTGCTCAATGCCGGTGCGGCACTGTATGCCGCGGATCACGCCTACAGTCTCAAAGAGGGTGTTGCCCTCGCTCATGATGCATTGCACACCGGGCTGGCGCGCGAAAAGCTCGAAGAACTGGGTGCGTTTACTGCGGTGTTCAAAGTGGAGAATGAAGGATGAGTGTTCCGACCGTTCTGGAAAAAATCCTGGCCCGCAAGGCAGAAGAAGTCGCCGAGCGCCGTGCCCGGGTCAGCCTGGCCGAGCTGGAAGGCCTGGCTAAAAGCGCCGATGCACCGCGCGGGTTTGCCAATGCGCTGATCAAGCAGGCCAAGGACAAGCAGCCGGCCGTCATCGCTGAAATCAAAAAGGCTTCGCCGAGCAAGGGCGTGATTCGCGAGATCTTCGTCCCTGAAGACATTGCCAAGAGCTATGAGAAGGGCGGCGCGACATGCCTCTCGGTGTTGACCGATATCGACTACTTCCAGGGTTCCGACCTGTACCTGCAGCAAGCGCGTGCCGCCTGCTCGCTGCCGGTGATCCGCAAGGACTTCATGGTCGACCCGTACCAGATCGTCGAAGCCCGCGCGCTGGGCGCCGATTGCGTGCTGCTGATCGTCTCCGCACTGGACGATGTGAAGATGGCCGAACTGGCTGCCGTGGCCAAAAGCGTCGGCCTCGATGTACTGGTGGAAGTGCACGACGGTGATGAGCTGGAGCGCGCACTGAAAACCCTCGACACACCGTTGGTGGGCGTCAACAACCGCAACCTGCACACCTTTGAAGTCAGCCTGGAAAACACCCTCGACCTGTTGCCGCGTATTCCGCGTGACCGGTTGGTGATTACCGAAAGTGGCATCGTCAATCGCGCCGATGTTGAACTGATGGAGATCAGCGGCGTGTACTCGTTCCTGGTGGGCGAAACCTTCATGCGTGCCGAGAACCCGGGGGCCGAGTTGCAGCGCCTGTTCTTCCCGGAGCGTGGCGTTGCCGTCAGTGGCTCGACCCTGGATTGATGATGACCCAGCCGGTGGCGATGACGGTGGAGGCAGGCCTTAAGGCCGAGCAGGATTTGCTCGCCGCCGTCTGCGCGGGTGAGCAACCCTTCGGCCTGTTGTTCTGGCAGCCGAGTGACCAAGCGCTGGTGATGCCTCGTCGTCTGAGCCGGCTTCCGGCATTCGAAACCGCCAGTCAGGTCTCGGCTGACGCCGGTTGGCCAGTGCTGTTGCGGGAAACGGGCGGTGAGCCCGTCCCGCAATCGGCCGCCACGGTCAATATCGCGCTGGTCTACGCGCCGCCGCGCAGTGAAGGTGACCAAGGCCGCATCGAAACCGGCTACCAGCGTTTGTGCCAGCCGATTTGCGACCTGCTTATCGAACTGGGCGGCAATGCGTCGGTGGGTGAGATCGACGGTGCGTTTTGCGACGGTCGCTACAACGTCAACCTCGATGGCCGCAAAATGGTCGGTACCGCCCAGCGCTGGCGCCAGAGTGGCGGGCGTCCGGTGGGCTTGGTGCATGGTGCATTGCTGCTGGATGACGATCGCGTCGAGTTGATCGCGGCGGTCAATCGCTTCAATCGAGCCTGCGGCCTGGAACAACGGGTGCGTGCCGAAAGCCACATCGCCCTGCACGAGGCCTTTGCTGCGCCAGACGCGATCGCCCGGCTCGACACGTTATACCGCCAGATGCTCGCGAGTTTCCTGCCGGATTAACGGGTGCCGTATACCACCATGGTCTTGCCTTTGACATGGACCAGGTTGCGTTCCTCCAGGTCCTTGAGCACCCGGCCTACCATTTCCCTTGAGCAACCCACGATCCGGCCAATCTCCTGGCGGGTGATCTTGATCTGCATGCCGTCGGGATGGGTCATGGCGTCTGGTTGCTTGCACAGTTCCAACAGGCAGCGGGCAACCCGGCCGGTGACGTCGAAGAACGCCAGGTCGCCGACTTTACGCGTGGTGTCTCGCAGGCGCTGGGCGATCTGGCCGCTCAGGGCGTACAGAATGTCGGGATCCTGCTGGGCCAGTTCGCGAAATTTCGCATAGCTGATCTCCGCCACTTCGCATTCAACCTTGGCCCGCACCCATGCGCTGCGCTGCTGTTCCTTGCCGGCTTGTTCGAATAGCCCGAGTTCACCGAAGAAATCACCGGTATTGAGGTAGGCGATGATCATTTCGCGACCATCGTCATCCTCGATCAGGATGGTGACCGAGCCTTTGATAATGAAGAACAGGGATTCCGAGCGCTCGCCCGCGCAGATGATGTTGTGCTTGGCCGGATGACGCCGGCGCTGACAATGCATCAGCAGTTTGTCGAGGTTCTTGATTTTGGGTGTGGGAGTAATAGCAACCATGGTTGTATCCCGAAAAGACTGCACGGTGTTGTTGAGCTTGTTTTTTTGTCCAGCGCGATCAACGGTTAAGCTACATCATCCGGTGGATGGCAATGCGCCATTGATTTGGCGCCAGCTTAACAGACACATTCTGACTCCATTAGGGAATTTACCCAGCAAACGCTGCTGTTGATCGCTTTCATGGGAAACGCTGCCGGCCCAAAGCCCTGTGCTAAGCTGGCGACCCTTTTTTAGCAGTGGAGTCTGGGCGATGAAGGCACGCATCCAATGGGCGGGCGAAGCCATGTTCCTCGGTGAGTCGGGCAGTGGCCACGTGGTGGTCATGGATGGCCCGCCGGAGGCCGGTGGCCGCAACCTGGGCGTACGCCCGATGGAAATGCTCCTGCTCGGTGTAGGCGGTTGCAGCAATTTCGACGTGGTCAGCATCCTGAAGAAGTCCCGCCAGGCGGTGGAAAGCTGCGAAGCGTTCCTGGAAGCCGAGCGTGCGACCGAAGACCCGAAGGTGTTTACCAAGATCCACATGCACTTCGTGGTCAAGGGCCGGGCGTTGAAAGAAGCCCAGGTCAAGCGCGCCATTGAGCTGTCGGCAGAGAAGTACTGCTCGGCCTCGATCATGCTGGGCGCTGCCGGCGTTGCCATCACTCATGACTACGAGATCATTGAGTTGGGCTGATTCTTCAATCGGCAGGCAAAAAGAAAGGGCGCTAAAAAGCGCCCTTTTTGTTTTCTGCTGGAACTAGATGCGGTAAGTGCTCTTGGTCATGACCTTGGCCAGCAGGCTCATGCCAAATTTCACCGGTGCCGGGAAGCGGAAACCGCCCGCGTCCAGCGCGCTTTCGGCGTGATGTTCTTCATCAATGCGCATCTGCTCAAGAATCGCCCGGGATTTTTCGTCCTCGGCCGGCAGTTGCTCAAGGTGCTCATTGAGGTGTTTGCACACCTGATGCTCGGTGGCGGCCACAAAACCCAGGCTGACTTTGTCGCTGATCAGCCCGGCCACTGCGCCAATGCCAAACGATAAACCGTAAAACAGCGGGTTCAGCACGCTCGGGTGGCTGTTCAGCTGGCGAATACGTTGTTCGCACCAGGCCAGGTGATCGATTTCTTCTTCAGCAGCATGCTCCATCGCGGCGCGCACTTGCGGCAGCTTGGCGGTCAGGGCCTGGCCTTGATACAGCGCCTGGGCACAGACTTCGCCGGTATGGTTGATGCGCATCAGGCCGGCGACGTGGCGGGTCTCGGTCTCGCTCATCTGCGCTTCTGGCTGCACGATGGCGGGCGACGGGCGGTGCGGCTGGCCGCTGAAGGGCAGCAGCGTGCGCATGGCCGTATCGGCTTGCAGCAACAGGCGATCAATCGGCGAGTAGTGACGTTGGGTAGTCATGCTGACCTCCGGGAAGAATCTCGGCGGCCAGTTTACCGCAAGAGAGAGGGAAGCGTTTGCGCTGGGTCAAATTGCTTGTGTGGCGAGGGAGCTTGCTCCCGCTGGAGTGCGCAGCGCTCCCGGTTTTATGCGGCCGCTATGCGGCCCAGCGGGAGCAACCTCCCTCGCCACAGGTAGTGCTCAGCCCGGCGGCCAGTTCATCTGGCGCTGACCCAGTACATGCATATGGATGTGATAAACGGTCTGCCCGCCGTCTTCGTTGCAGTTCATCACCACGCGGAAGCCCTTTTCGCAGCCTTGTTCAACGGCCAGGCGTTGGGCGGTGAACAGGATATGCCCGGCCAGAGCCTTGTCTTCCTCGGTGAGGTCGTTAAGGGTGCGGATCGGCTTTTTCGGGATCACCAGGAAATGCACGGGTGCCATTGGTGCGATGTCGTGGAAGGCCAGGACCTGGTCATCTTCGTAGATGATCCGCGCGGGTATTTCTCTGTTGATGATCTTGGTGAACAGAGTATCCACAGCTGTTTCTCCATTGTGAAAGTGCAGGGTGAGTGTACGCAGGCGATCAGCGCGGGCAATAGGCCTTGTTGATAGCGCCGGCGATCTTGCGCGTCAGCCAGCGCGGGCTCAGCCGCGGGCTGAACGCCAGCCAGCGATTACGCCGGCCAGGGATGATGATGGCTTTGTTCTTGGCCAGGGCGCGCACGGTGTAGAGCGCGACTTCCTCGGGACTCATCAGCTGTTGGCTGCGGTCCAGCTTGGCGGTGTCCATTTGTGCTGTGCCGAAGAACGCCGTGCGGGTCGGGCCGGGGCAGAGTACCGAGACCTTGATCCCGCAGGTCTTCAGTTCCTCGCGCAAGCCTTCGGAGAAGTGCAGCACGTAGGCCTTGCTGGCGTAGTAGGTACTCATCCACGGCCCCGGCTGGAAAGCGGCAACCGACGCGACGTTGAGAATCTGCCCGCCGCCGTGCAGGGCCATGGCATTGCCAAGGGCGTGGCACATGCGGGTCAGGGCCAGGATGTTGACTTCCATCAGGTCCTGCTCGGTCATCCAGTCCTGCGCCAGGAACGGGCCGCTGGTACCGATGCCGGCGCAGTTGACCAGCAGGTCGATCTGCCGTTCGCCTTCCTCAAGCTCCAGCAGGAACCCGGACAGCCGCAAGGGCTCGCCCAGGTCGCAGGCGCGGAACAGCACCTCGACGCCAAAGCGCTGAGTCAATTCGATTGCAATGCTTTCCAACTGATCACGCTGGCGGGCCACCAGAATCAAGCTGCGGCCGCGACGGGCCAGTGCTTCGGCCAAGGCCAGGCCGATACCGCTGGAGGCACCGGTGATCAGAGCGTAACGGGTCATGCGTTTCTCCATCGCAACGCTACCGGGCCTGTGACAGAGGCGTCACAGGCGTCGGGCGTTTTTCACTGTTGCGTAGAGTCTACAGGTTCGGCTGTGTCGTCAGCACTTTGCACGTCGACTTCATCGACCGTGGTGGCCTGGTCGCTGTCGTCATCGGAATTGATGGAGCTGCTTTCGTAGCTGCCGCCTACGTCGCTTTCCAGTTGATCCAGGTAGCCGCTCATGCCCACTAACACTGCGCCGGCAAACACCAGCGGAATGAATGCCAGCCACAGGGCGGACAGGATTTTTACCGCGGTAGAGTTGCGCGGCGGTGGTGCGCCGTACTGGTTGGCGCCTGTATTGCCCGGGAGAACCATCAGCAGAATCGGGAAGATGCTGCCTACGAAGGGCACCAGGTGCAGGAACCACAGCCAGCCAGACCAACCCAGGTCATGCAGGCGCTGCACCGTGATCTGCACGCTCACCCACACCGCGGCCACGAGGAGGGCGATCCCGACCAAGAAGCCAATGACCATGGCAATCGTCGGGGACACCGCCGCGATCCCCAGCCCGACAGTAAAGAACGCGCCCGAGACGAGCAGCATCACCACGCTTAACACCAGCGTCCATGCCAGGAAGCGCAGGCGCCCGATACGTCCGTTGACGGTGAATACTTTAAGGGTGGAAAACTCCGGCAGGTTCTCCCCGACGGCGGCCCGGGGCGGGGCGTAAGGCGAAGCGGCCGGGCGGGTGTAATCAGCGGCGCTGGCGGAGTCCGTTTCGTGGGTTTCGGCAAGGCTGAAGGCGACGGGTTGCTCTTCTTCAATGCGCGCATCGACCCCGGCGTTTTTCAGCGCTTGCAGGTAGGTCTCGGCATCGGCGCGGGAAAGGTCGCGTTTCAGGGCGACCGGGCGGCCGGTGAAGAGCTTTTCGATGGCTTCCACTTCGCTTTTGAACAGCTCGGCGAGGTTCAGCTTGGCGGTGGTGCTTTCGACACCCGGGAGCAATGCGCCATCAAACACAATCTTGAAACGGTTGTCGCTCATGCGGGCATCCTTGTCACTTGAAGGGGGGAGGCCTGCTTCGATCAGCAGGCTTTACATCGCGGATCAGCGTGGCCAGCGTTTAGGCAATTGCGCCGCGTGCTCGAGCGCCTTGCGGTATTCGGCATCCAGGCGGGCCACGAGTTCATCGACGCTGGGCAAATCATCAATTTCACCGACGCCCTGGCCGGCAGACCACACGGTCTTCCAGGCTTTGGCTTCGTCGTTGAGTGGCTTGAGCTTGGAGCCGAAATTGACTTCGCCTTTGCCTTGCAGCGCAGCGAGGTCGAAACCGGCGTTTTCCAGGCTCTGGCGCATGAAACTTGCGGGAACGCCGGAGACGGCTGGAGTGTGCACGATGTCGGCGGCGCGCGATGTGAGCAGCATCTCTTTATAGGCATCCGGGGCATGGCTTTCGGTGGTGCCGATAAAACGGGTACCGAAATAGGCCAGGTCGGCGCCGAGCAGTTGCGCGGCCAGGATCTCGTGGCCGTGGTTGAGGCAGCCCGCGAGCAGCAGGGTCTTGTCGAAGAACTGACGGATTTCTGCAATCAGCGAGAACGGGCTCCAGGTGCCGGCATGGCCACCGGCGCCCGCTGCCACGGCGATCAAGCCATCCACGCCGGCTTCAGCGGCTTTCTCGGCATGACGCCGGGTGGTGACGTCGTGGAAGACCAGGCCGCCGTAGCTGTGTACGGCGTCCACCAATTCTTTCACCGCGCCCAGGCTGGTGATGACGATCGGCACTTTGTGCTCGACGCAGATCGCCAGGTCAGCTTCAACACGCGGGTTGCTGTTGTGCACGATCAGGTTGACCGCATAGGGCGCCGGTTTGTCCAGCAGCGCCAGGCCCGCTTCGATCTCTTCCAGCCACGCCTTGAAGCCGCTGCTTTCCCGCTGGTTGAGCGCCGGGAAGCTGCCGACGATCCCGTTACGGCAGCAAGCCAGGACCAGTTGCGGGTTGGAAATCAGAAACATCGGCGCAGCCACCACGGGCAGGCGCAGGTTTTGTTCGAGCGAAGCGGGCAGCGACATTGGAAGTACCCCGAGTAATAGGAATTAGAACGGTTTGACCACGACCAAAATTACGATAGCCAGCAATATCAGAACCGGCACTTCATTGAACCAGCGATAAAAGACATGGCTGCGGGTGTTTTCGCCACGGGCAAAACGTTTTACCTGCGCGCCGCACATGTGGTGGTAGCCGATGAGCAACACCACCAGGGTCAACTTGGCGTGGATCCATGTGCCGGATTGAAAGATGGCGGGGTTGAGGTAGATCAGCCAGCCACCGAATATCAGGGTGGCAATCATCGCCGGGCCCATGATGCCGCGGTACAGCTTGCGCTCCATGATGCTGAAGCGTTCCTTGCTGACGGTGTCCTCGCTTTGGGCGTGATAGACGAACAGGCGCGGAAGGTAGAACAGCCCGGCAAACCAGCAGACGATGCTGACGATATGAAAGGCTTTGACCCATAGATAAAGCATTTTTAGTTATTCCCAGGTTCACGGTAGCTGAAGATAGTAGTGGCTCAAGCGTCTACACGTCACGTTGACGGTTGTCGCAGGACGATACGGACCCTATTATCGACGGCTTTCCAGTGGGTTTGTTGAGGGCAGGTTTATGGTCAAGGTCGGTATCGTCGGCGGCACGGGTTACACCGGTGTCGAATTGCTGCGTCTGTTGGCTCAGCATCCGCAAGCTGAGGTGGTGGTGATCACTTCCCGATCCGAGGCCGGCCTGGCGGTGGCCGACATGTATCCGAACCTGCGAGGCCATTACGACGGCCTGGCGTTCAGCGTTCCGGACATCGCGACGCTGGGTGCGTGTGATGTGGTGTTCTTTGCCACCCCCCACGGTGTTGCCCATGCCCTGGCGGGCGAGTTGCTGGCCGCTGGCACCAAGGTGATCGACTTGTCGGCAGACTTCCGCCTGCAGGACGCCGATGAGTGGGCCAAGTGGTACGGCCAGCCACACGGCGCGCCGGAGCTGCTGGAAGAGGCGGTGTATGGCCTGCCGGAAGTCAATCGCGAGCAGATCAGGCAAGCGCGACTGATCGCCGTACCAGGTTGCTATCCGACCGCCACGCAGTTGGGATTCCTGCCCTTGCTGGAGGCCGGGTTGGCGGATGCATCGCGGCTGATTGCTGACTGCAAGTCGGGCGTCAGCGGCGCTGGTCGTGGCGCTGCAGTCGGTTCGCTTTACTCCGAGACGTCGGAAAGCATGAAAGCCTATGCGGTCAAAGGCCACCGTCACTTGCCGGAAATTCGCCAAGGGTTGCGTCGCGCAGCCGGCAAAGAGGTTGGCCTGACGTTTGTGCCGCACCTGACGCCGATGATCCGCGGGATCCACTCCACCCTGTATGCAACCGTCGTCGATCGTTCGGTGGATCTGCAGGCGCTGTTTGAAAAACGGTATGCCAATGAACCGTTCGTCGATGTGATGCCGGCGGGCAGCCACCCGGAAACCCGCAGCGTGCGCGGTGCCAACGTGTGCCGTATCGCGGTGCATCGTCCGCAGGATGGTGATCTGGTGGTGGTGTTGTCGGTGATCGATAACCTCGTCAAGGGCGCGTCTGGCCAGGCCGTGCAGAACATGAACATCCTGTTTGGCCTGGATGAGAAGCTGGGCCTGTCCCACGCGGGCATGCTGCCGTAAGTTTTCTGCTGTTGCGCAAAGGCCCGTTGATCGGGCCTTTCGTGTTTTTAATGGCCGCTGCGCAGATTGATATACCGTAACAATAGTTGACCGCTTTTCTAGGAGAAGCGGATAATGCCCGCCATCACGCATATGGCGGCGCTACGCCGGGAGATTATCAGCATGAGCGTTGAATCCTTCACCCCCACGGCTTTGCAATTCACCCACGGTGCTGCGCACAAGGTGAAGAGCCTGGTCGATGAAGAGGGTAATGATCGCTTGAAGCTGCGCGTATTTGTTACGGGCGGCGGTTGTTCAGGGTTTCAGTACGGTTTCACCTTCGATGAAGACGTGGCCGATGACGACACCATCGTTGAGCGCGAGGGCGTAAGCCTGGTCGTCGATCCGATGAGCTTCCAGTACCTGGCAGGAGCCGAGGTGGACTATCAGGAAGGTCTGGAAGGTTCGCGCTTCGTGATCAAGAACCCGAATGCCACCACCACTTGTGGTTGCGGGTCTTCGTTCTCGATCTGATCGACAGCGGAAGTAAAAACGCCGCTTGGCCTGGATAGGGTCAAGCGGCGTTTTGCTGTGTGGAGTTCAGGCGGGGTAGATGGCGCCGAGTACGCGAAGGCCACGGGCGCCTGTGACGCTGGGGCGGTTGGCGGCGATGCCTTCCAGGCAGCAATGGGCCAGCCAGGCGAAGGCCATGGCTTCGACCCAGTCGGGGTCTACGCCGTAGGTGGCGGTGCTGCTCACTTGAGTGGCGGGCAGTAAGGCGCTCAGGCGGTTCATCAAGGTCGTGTTGTGGGCGCCGCCGCCGCAAACCAGCAGGGTCTCGGTTTGAGGTTGTGCGGTTTGCAGGGACTCGACGATCGTCTGGGCGGTCAGCTCAAGCAATGTGGCTTGCACGTCCTGAGGTGCGAATGACGGTAACCGGCCCAAGTGATGTTCCAGCCATCCCAGGTTGAAGACTTCGCGCCCAGTGCTTTTTGGCCCTTTGGTCACGAAGAATGGGTCGCTGAGCAACGCCTTGAGTAGCTGCGGTTCAACCTTTCCTGTGGCCGCCCACTGGCCGTCGCGGTCAAAGTTCTCGCCGCGTTGCTGGTGAACCCAGGCATCGAGCAGGACATTGCCCGGGCCGCAGTCGAAGCCTGCGACCGGTTTACCGGTCTCGATCAGGCTGAGGTTGCTGAAGCCGCCGACATTCAACACGGCGCGGTTGCCGGTACGCTCACCAAACAATGCCTCATGAAAGGCGGGCACCAGCGGCGCGCCTTGGCCACCGGCGGCGACATCGCGGCTGCGGAAGTCACTGACGACGGTGATTCCGGTCAGTTCGGTGAGCAGCGCCGGGTTGCCTATCTGTACGGTAAAACCCCGTGCAGGTTCGTGGCGAATGGTCTGCCCGTGGCTGCCAATCGCGCGAATGTCCTGGGGCTTGAGCTTCTGCTGGTCCAGCAGGGCATGAATGCCTTGGGCGGCGAGTGTCACCCAGTGGTGCTGGGCGATCGCCGAGCGGGCAATCTCATCCGGGCCGCTGGCACAAAGGCCGAGCAGCTCGGAACGCAGGGGCTCAGGCATGGGGATGTAGTGGGTGGCGATCAGCTTGATCGCCGGGGCCTGCTCGATCAGCGCAACGTCCAGGCCATCAAGGCTGGTCCCGGACATCACACCTATATAGAGCGACATGGCTTAGCGTTTCGCCGAGGCCAGGAGGGTAGAGCGCTCCTGATCCATGCGGGCCATCAGTGGCTGGCTCTGCTGCAGGAAGCGAGCGCGCTCGGCCTTGGCGATGGGATCAGCCATCGGCAGCTTCTGACCCAGCGGGTCGACGTGCACGCCGTTGACCTGGAACTCATAGTGCAAGTGCGGGCCGGTGGACAGGCCGGTGGTGCCGATGTAGCCGATCACCTGGCCTTGCTTGACGTTGCTGCCCGTCTGAACGCCTTTGGCGAAGCCTTGCATGTGGCCATACAGCGTACGGTAGGTGTTGCCGTGCTGGATGATCACCGTGTTGCCATAGCCGCCACGGCGACCCGCCAGCAATACTTTGCCGTCACCGGCGGCCTTGATCGGCGTGCCACGCGGGGCGGCGTAGTCGACGCCTTTGTGAGCGCGAATTTTGTTCAGAATTGGATGCTTGCGACCCATCGAGAAACGCGAGCTAATACGGGCGAAGTCAACCGGAGTACGGATGAAAGCCTTGCGCATGCTGTTGCCGTCGGCGGTGTAGTAGCTGCTGTTGCCTTGTTTGTTGGTGTAGCGCACGGCGGTGTAGGTCTTGCCGCGGTTGGTGAACCGCGCAGAAAGGATGTTGCCGGTGCCGACGACCTTGCCGTTGGCGACCTTCTGTTCGTAGATCACGTCGAATTCGTCACCCTGGCGAATGTCCTGGGCGAAGTCGATGTCGTAGCCAAACACGCTGGCCATGTCCATGGTCATGCTGTGGGACAGGCCGGCGCGGGCGGCGGATTGCGACAGCGAACTGTTGATCACGCCGTGTACATAGGCAGAGCGCATGACTGGCTTGGTGGTGATGCGATTGAACGCAAAGCCCTTGGCGCCTTTGGTCAGCGTGATGCTTTCCAGGTCACTGACGTTGCTGTGCAGGTTGTTCAACTGGCCGTCGGGGGTGAATTCGAATTCAAGCTTCTGGCCGTGCTTGAGCTGGGTGAACTGCCTGGCCTGCTTGTCGCTGGCCAGCACATCGTTAACTGTCGCGGCAGGAAGGCCGACCTTTTCGAACAGGGTCGAAAGGGTGTCGCCTTTGGCAACAATCACTTCACGGTGTAGCGGGTTCTTGGGTGCTTCTACTGCAGGCTCGGCCTGTGCAGTCTCTTTAGTGTCTTCGGCGCTGTTTTCGATCTGGGCAAACGGCGATTCTGCGGCGCCATTTGTGGCTTGTAGTGCGTCGGAAGCGTCTTGATCTTGTGTCAGTTGCTCAACCGGACTTTCAAGGTCAAGGCTCAGTGTCGTTCGTTTGGCTTCTACATCGCTGGAAGGGAATACCAGGAGTGCCAGGCTCAGAAGGGCGGCGATCCCACTTGCGGCGAGCAGGTGGGTCTTCGGGTAAAGCGGCGGCGCTTTAGACGGTTCTGTGGTCATAAGTAATTTTGACTTTGAAAAGATGAATTGGAAAAGATGAATGACATGATGAAGATGAAATAACTGTATAAAATATAACCAAATCATCTGTGGTGCAAGCTTGCGAACGCTAGGCTTGCTGAACGGTGTCCGTGCGCAGGGCAAAACTTGTAATTAGTCCCTGATCTTGTATGGTTGGTTCCCTTTTGAATCTGAGCCTTGCGGGTCTGTTATGAAGTCGGTTGAAGAGCAGCTAGCGCTGATCAAACG